>CALZHT010000018.1 GCA_945787445.1 uncultured Desulfobulbaceae bacterium | reverse complement strand
CGGCCATAATTATCGTCAAACCGCACGATATCATCTTCATCAAGATATGAGCCGCTTTGGACTTCAATCAGTTCCAAGGGGATCACGCCGGGATTTTCAAGACGGTGTTTTACTCCAAGCGGGATATAGGTTGATTCGTTTTCACTGAGGAGAAAGGTTTCTCCATCCCTGGTGATTTTAGCGGTTCCTTTTACCACTATCCAATGTTCGGCCCGGTGATGGTGCTTTTGCAGGGAAAGAATGGCATTGGGGTTGACGATGATCCGTTTGACCTGGTAACGGTCGCCAACAGAGATTCCTTCATAGGAACCCCATGGTCGAAAAACCCGCCTGTGCAGATTGACTTCATTGCGTCCTTCAGCCTTGAGCCGGTTGACAATTTCTTTGACCTCCTGGACGCGTTCTTTTGGTGCGACCAGCACCGCATCTGCAGTTTCAACAATCACCATGTTGTTGAGGCCCACAGTAGCAAGTAATCGATTCCCTGCATACATATAGGAATTATGGGTATCGTGCATAAAAACATCGCCGATAAGGACATTCCCCTGATTATCTTTATCCCCAACATCCCATAGCGAAGACCAGGCACCTATGTCATTCCAACCGGGATCTATCGGAATAATTACCGCATTTCTGGTTTGTTCCATAACCGCATAGTCCACCGAATCACTTGGACAGGCAATAAAAGCTTCCTTATCGAGACGGGAAAAATCCAAGTCGGACGTGATATTTTGGTATGCCTTTCGACACTGTTCATGAATTTTTGGTGCATATTCGCCCAACTCTTCAAGATACCGGTCCGCCTGAAAAAGAAACATACCGGAGTTCCAGTAGTACTTTCCTGATTGTAAATATTTTTGAGCAGTTTCCAATTCAGGCTTTTCAACGAATTTCTCAACAGTAAACGTATCCAGTTTGGCCCTTTTCACTTTGTCCTGTAATTTCTGCCCTCGTTTTATATACCCATAACCGGTTTCAGGGGTATTAGGGACGATGCCGAAAGTCACCATCTTTCCCTGTTGGGCCCAGGATGCTCCACTGACAACGGCTTTTTTGAACGCTTCCGTGTTTGCAATAAAATGATCGGCCGGCAGGACAAAAAGTGTGTCCATGTTCTTGCGGCCTTTTCGGGCAGCAATCGCAGCTTCAGCTGCAACGGCAATGGCAGGAGCGGTGTTGCGACCCACGGGTTCGAGAATGATTGCAGCCGGTTTCACGTTTATGGCTCGCAGTTGCTCGGCCACTAAAAAACGATGTTCTTCATTGCAAATGATTATTGGGCCGCCAACATTCTCGATACCATGTAGGCGGGAAACCGTTTGCTGCAACAGCGTCTGATTGCCAGTCAAGGCCAGCAGCTGTTTCGGATACAGTTTTCTTGAAAGGGGCCAGAGCCTGGTCCCGGATCCGCCGGAAAGGATGACAGGAATAATCATTTTGCCCTCACAGATTATTTGTTGCCGAGAAACATAATTTTGTGGACACCTTACTTAACTGCTCACGTCTTTGGTCCTATTTTTTCAGGAGGTTCTCCAAAATATTCCATCTGTAACAATCAGGCAATACTTAAAAATCCAAGGAACAGTAAGAGATTTTCCCCCCAGGCTTGTGGGGAGGGGTGCCGGGTATTTTTAAGGATGAATAGCGCAGAAAAACAATCGCAAAGTCTTCGACTTTCCGGATGGGAACTACGTAGTACCTGTAGATGTCATTTAATGATCATGGCAAAAAGCCGGGAAGGTATCTTACTGGCCTGTTACATCAGGCATCCCTCTTTAAAATGGCGATAGTTTCTATTTCTGCCGGCATTGAAGGCAAGGAGATGCGTAAGGTTTTTTTGGGGCCGCAGGACGCGTTTGGCGATTGAGCGCCATGAATAAAAAGAGCGGTAGGCGGAAAGGTACCCTTGCATTAATTCATCGGGCGACATTAATTTCGGCTGAAAAACCACGTGATTCATATCATATCTGGACCAGTCTTTATGAATGATGCGGCCCTCCTTTTCCATCTCATCAAAGAGTTTTGTAAATGGCAGCGGAGTGAGGATATAGAAATTTGCGCCGGGAAGCCGGTTATCCACACAAAAATCGACGGTGTTTGCAAACACGCTCGTGTCATCATGATCCAGCCCGAAAATAAATGAACCGAAAATGTTAATTCCGGCATCCTTGATAGCCCCGATGGATTTTTCATATTTCTCCACCGCATTGACCCGCGATTTGCTCACTTCTTTTAAATTTGCCGCATTGATGCTTTCGATGCCCATAAAGAGCCATTTGCAGCCGCTCGCCGCACAGAGCTCCAACAGTTCCGGATCGTTGGCCAGTTTCATGTCGGCCTGGCTGTACCAGCTCCGCTTAAGCGGAATCATTGCCTTAAAGAGTTCCTTGGCTCGTTTGGGCGAGCCAATGATATTGTCATCGACAAAAACAATATCACCCGGCGGCATGGCGCGGACTTCATCGATCACTTCAGCGATGGGACGGAAGCGAAATTTATGGCCCCAAAAAAGAGTGACCGCACAGTATGCGCAGCGGTGGGGGCAGCCGCGCGCGGTTTCAATGACATTGGCAGTGCTGTATGCACTTCTGCGCATCAGATCCAGACGAGGCCGGGGCAGTCCTTTGAGATCATGGGGTATATCCGCCTTGTAGCGTTTTTTTATTTTTCCGGCGAGGAAATCATCCAACAGCTCGTTCCAAACCGTATCGGCCTCGCCTACGACAATTGCATCGGCATGAAGTTCCGCCTCATCAGGGAAGAAATTGACATGAAAGCCGCCCATAACTATTTTGGCACCGCGTTCGCGGAACATTTCGGCAACTTCATAGGCCCGTTTCGCCAGCTGGGTCAAAACGGTTATGCCCACCAGATCAGCCTCACAGTCAAAATCAATATCATCAACGGTTTCGTCAACAATGCGGACCTCAAACCGGTTATCGGCATAGGCTGCCAATAGAGGCAGGTTTAGTTTTGGCATGGAAGTCTGACGCCGCCGTCGTGAACCCAGGCGATCCTTGTCCTGGGCCGGGTGGATTAATAACAGAGTGGGTTTTGTCATGAAGAGTTCTCTTATTAGATATTGAGGGAGCAGATTTGCAGATAAAGAAACCAGGCTAATAGCTATCTCTTTGTGCGCTATTTTTTTAAGGTAAGGTCTGAAAAGTATTGAGTTTATCTGTGGATGACGGGAAAAATACACTTGGCCCGAAAACGTCCCCAGTCGTTTAATTTTGTGCACTGTAATGCAAATTTGCTTTATGTTCAATTAATATTATGGACCCCAAGCCTGCGGAGAGTAGCTAGGTCACTGAACTTGGCGAGAAATACAAGCGAATCGCCTGTGGTTTGATCAAAAACAATGTTAGGTTTTCTTTTGTCTGGACAAAAGAAAAACAATTGTAACCGTTAAAATGTAAAATCAGGGGGCACACGGATGATTATAAAGGCAATAGTATCTTTTACATTCCGGTAGGTGATTTGGTCATTGGTTATTTCAGTAATTTTGTAATTTTCAAGATAATAGCCCTCAGGTGTGTTGATTTTGAGTGCTTGCCCGTCTCTGACAATCTTTGTTATTTTAGTGGTGTATATATCGTTATCAAGCCACCATTGACCGAATTCTGTCTGTTGCGCCAGCAAATTACCGTATGTTTTGTCGTATATTTTAAATTTTATGAAAATGTCGCCATTTTTATGGCGCTCAATCAGTTCCTTTTGAATTTTATTGCTTATAGGTTTGTGCTCCACACTTCTTTCCCCATACCAGAAACCGACCAAGGCCTCAGGACGAGAACGCTCTTCAGCAATTGCTATGCCTGTGATCAAGCAAACAAAGAAAATGGCAAAAATTGATTTTTTCATAGTTTTCCCTCTTAATTTATTCGTGCAATTAAAACTCACGCTAAGGGGCCGCCAAGTGGAGAACAGGCATTTACTGCAGAAACGACGGGCCCTCTGAGCGCGCAATGTTTTGTTATAAGAAATTTGTAATTCGAGGTAGGGGAAAAAGTCAATGAAATAGGTTGGCTCTTTTAGAAGTGGAGAAAGTGGGTAGTATCAATAGGATCTTTTTTCTTTATATATTCGGCAAAGTCTGCCTAATGCATTTGCACTGTCCTGCTGTGGCAAGGCCTTCTGCTGTCTATCCAGTGGATTTATTTTAGTTGTCGGAGTTATTTCCCAGAGCCTCTTTGATTGCAACGAGAATTTCTTCGCGGTCCAATGGCTTGGTGAATGTCCGCATGGCACCACTCCTGCCGGCCAAAATCAAGTAATCTCCAGGGCTGACCTTTCCCCCGCCGGAAATGGCAAAGATTTTAACGTTCGGATTGATTTTGCGAAGATCTATGATGGTCTCAATACCTTCTTTATCCGGCATAATGATATCCGTGATTACAAGATCTATTGTATCTGCGTGATAATGTTTTAATGCTTCTTTTCCATCAGATGCCTCCACCACCTCAAAACCGGAACGTTCCAAAGTCTGGCGCAGCATCTTTCGTACTTGGTACTCATCATCAACAACCAAGATGCGTTTCATAGAATTTTTCCTTTACAGTGAATGGCATTGGCATGTTGCTTTAAAAAAAGATTCTCGTTTATTTCTCCTGCACATAGCTTGAACATTGGGTGCAGATTCTGCTTGCCTCATCGAAGATACTAGCCGGGTAGGAAATTTTATAATTTCCGGAAACGGCTAAAAGTGCCAGGAAGTCTATTAAATTTCGGATGCCGGACAGATCTCTGTTTGGACAAGGATTTTCGTGCGATTCCAGCCGTTCGCATTCCAAAGGATTGTGCATTTTCATTCCACCTTCAGTGCTCTTAAATGTTGTTAGCATACTATTATTTAAATACCTTTGCCTAGATAAAAGCAAGAGTAAAATAACAAAAAAAATCAGCAAGGGATTTTTTTGCCTACCAACCTAAGAATAGCGGGTATTGCATGGTGGAAATCGAGGATTTTACCATGCTTGACCTGCGGCACATAACGGCAAGTCACCTGCACATGGCCGGATGGATCTGGGGACCCTGGCCAAATCCAGGACAACCGATCCATGCAGATGGTGATGCACAGCATCCACTTTGTAGAGAAGTATAAAAGAAAGGGAGTTGACAGGATAAACGGCCTGGGGCGGGAGGGCGCCCCATTTGCTGGAAAGCAAAATTAATTTTGATAACCGGATCTGGTTATTTGTTTTTATGTCCCTTAATAAAAAAAGCGGCACGCCCTTAATAAGAGGTGCCGCTTAAAATACAATACAGACCAGCTGCTATTTAATGCGTTTTTTCATTTAGACAGTTGTGTACACCGATGATTTTTTCTTTCAGTTCCTTAATCTTATAGGATACTGCTTTGGAGCAAAACCTTGGTTCACTAAGGGAAAAGACCTCTTCATGCAATTCATCAACCAAAGGTTCAAGTTCTTTGCAACTATCACCCATACAAACGCGGCTTGCTTCAGATACTTCGTCCACACTTTCTTCAAGCTGCTTTAAACTTTTCTTAAATCCTGCAGGAAACAGAGGCTTAAAGCCGGCAGAATCTGTACGAATTATGTTCTTAATCTTAACCATGCGCTTCACCTCCTCTCTTAGAGATGCAGTCCTTACTTAGAATAATATAATACCTGTAATATAAATTGCCATCACCTTATGTAAAAAGATCGTATATTTTGAGATATACCGCATCTTTTGGTTGGCCTTTTCTGAGGAGGGGCAGGGAGAGAGCGGAGGCCAATTTTTATCCTTTTTCACTTTAAGGGATTCAGGATTGAAGGTCTACACGATATTGGCAACAGAGAGAGGGATATATTGTCAAAAAGCAGGCGGGAATAGGTGTCCTCAGTCACAGGCGCGATTTTAGTCAGTTTCCGAACTGGAAACAAATAATTCCAGCATCCTCCAAGTCTGCGACTTTCCGAATGGGAACTTGTTAGTCTTCAGGCGGTTGATCGGATGCTTTTTCCATGTATTTTTGTAACAACGAATCAGGTATACCCAGCCAATCGAGCGCTTCTTTCATTGTAGGGAAGGCCTCGTATTCCACCAAAGAACCGACAGCCAGCATGGAGTACATCCTTGACAGCCCGTATTCAAGATCATTTGGGGCAACCATGGCTGTTTTTGAGGGTGTTTGTATAACATTCGGATCAGACATTTTCTTTGCCAATTTTTTAAGCTTTTCTACGCCACCCGAGAAAACACCATTTTGAAAATTGTACAAAGTATTCATGTCCTGACTATATTCAGGATCATGGAGCTGCTGCATGGCTTGTTCGATAATATCATCTTCGCGAATATCCCCTGCACATTCTACATAAACCACATTGAGTTCTTTTATAATCGTGTAATTCATATAACTTGTTTTTTGTACCTTACTGTATGGATTTTTTTCTCTGAAAATAATCAAGGCAATAGATTGTAAAGAGGCCAGCATGAATAATTGAATATGCAATCGTAAAAAATACGCTTATGCATATTTCGAAAATGAAATTGGAGTTCGGCGTTTGGTTGACAGCAACACTGAGTATTGTTTTCAGGATAGCCAATGGTCCGCCAAAAATGAGCAATGCTGCTATTATCTTGAATGCTTTTCCAGTGGTGAATTTGAAGCTGTTTTTTATTGAATCTATCGGCTTATCTTCTTCTAAGACTATCAGGTAGCTTGTAAAGGAACTTTTTATGCTCACATAGATAAATAGAGCAGTTGCGACTGCATAAATAAATCCTGAAATATTCAGTTCCGAGGTGATTTTTATAGTGAGGTAAAAAGGGACGTAAATTATCAAATACACAATGAGCAAATACGGCGCATAGGTAATGCCGTTTAATACGTATTCTTTTGTGGTCCATCGGCTGTTTTGCCATGATTGTGCTAACAGCAAAATAAAAGCCGGAAGAAAAACGGAATATATTATTGTTTCCAGACCAAGCAGGGTATAGGTGAAAAGTTTATTTTCAAATAAGAAATAAGCCCTTTCGACCAGGGCTATCAGTAAAGCGAAGGGTAATGCCAACTGAATAATGCTGCTAATATTAGTGGCAAAGAGCTTCAGGGTATCCTGAATTATATTTTTCATGTTGTATATTGATTGCCTTACTTTATATTCTTCATCAAGTTTCAGTCGATTACGGATTACTCCATGCGGTGGATCTGCGATATTTCGGCCAGGCCGGTGATGCAAACATTCAGATCTTTTAAGATGCCGTCTTCAATGCTGTATATCCAGCCATGAACGGACAATGGCTGCCCTGATTTCCATGCATTCTGCACAATTGTCGTGTGGCATATATTGGCCACCTGTTCAATGACATTGAGTTCACAGAGTAAATCGAATTTTTCTTTTTCAGTTTGAAGAGCATCAATCTGGGCTTTATGGTAACGGTGGATGTCTTTAATGTTCCGAAGCCAATTATCAATTAATCCATGTTGCTGGTTGTCCATGGCCGCTTTAATGCCGCCGCAGCCGTAATGGCCGCACAAAACAATATGTTTTACTTTCAGTATTTCTACCGCGTATTGAATAACCGACAGACAGTTCAGGTCCGTATGGATGACAACATTGGCAATATTTCGGTGCACAAATATTTCGCCCGGCAGCATATCCACAATTTCATTTGCCGGCACGCGGCTGTCGGAGCAACCAATCCATAAGTATTCCGGATTTTGCTGTTGGGATAGCTTTGTGAAGAAGTCAGGGTCGGATTCTTTTATTTTATTTGCCCAGTTCCTGTTTTTTTCAAAAAGATCTTTTAAGACACGCATGAGGGATATGTACCGTTTTTTGAATTTTTTTACTTTCTTCCCCTGCAAAAAACAATGTTGTTTGCTTCCGGGGTCATAGGCTGAAGAGAAAAATCAGATTGAAGAGGCCGATGATAAAACCGAGCAACGCTCCAAAGAGATTAATATATTTGAACTGTTCCTGCATGATGCTGAGAAGGAGTTCTTCCAGTCTGAGCAGATTGAGCGAATCAACTTTTCGGGTCACTACTTCTTTGATGTCAAGGGAGTCCACTAATGCAGGGACTTCTCGGATCAGAAGTTCACCCACAAATTGCAGCATGTAGTCACCGGCAGTATCCTGCACCGCTCTGGGCAAAAAGTCGGCAAGCCTTCCCACAGGTCGGTTAATAACTTTTTCTTCAATGAGCAGACCAATCTGCTCGTCCAGCAACCTCCGTACATGGGGGGCGCGAAGCACAGCGATGATTTCATCGCTGATTCGTGCCTTGCCGTTTTCAAGTTTTTCTATGCCGGCAACATCTACAAGGATGTCATGTAATGGGCGGTCAGTCTGGGTTTCCAGGGCATCGCGTATGAGGCCGGCAAAGGAACGGCCGGTTTTGGGATTTTTTAGTGAAACTGCTATCTGCCCGGAGATCCATGCCTGCGCCTTCTGTATTTTCTCTGGGTTGACCTTGTTTAATAAATCCACCACCGGGGTGGAAAGGATTTCTTCAACCTTGTTTTTGATTATTTGGGCAATTTTGTTTCTAATTGTGGGATCAAGCAACCACTGGGCAAATTCATCTCCCCGGTCATTGAGGTACGATTTGACCTTTCGTTCGATGGTATTCTGATTGATGAATCCCATGATAAATGCGGCCAATGGACCAAGAGTTATGGAAAAATTCTGGATCGCCATGGAAATAGAGGAGGCGATTCTGTCCTGCATGTCCGGCTCTGCCAAGCGAGTTGCGACTTTTTCAAGAATTCTTGGAATTTCCTGTTCGATGAGTTCTAAAACAAGCTGGGTTAATTCTTCTTGCAGCAGATCTTGCAAACATTTCTTTTCAGCAAGAAAACCGCTGATCTTTTCATCAATGTATATCTGAATCCAATGCTCCACTTCAGGACTGGCCAGGAAGTCGGTAATTGATGACTCCAGGGTACCATAAAAATGGGCACGGCTTGCAGGGGAGAGAATATCGTCAAGGTCCTGGGCAAGAAAGGCATCAATCCTGGAAATAATAAGCATTGAAAGGTCTTGTGCAAAGGCGTCGCTGTTCATGTGGCCGGCAAGGTGCTTCATGGATCGCCAGCGCAGTATTTTCAGGCCGATGATGAAGTAGGACCGGAAACGATCAGGGATCAGCCTCGGGACAGGGCCCAGTTCTTTCTGCAATAGTTTAGCAATCCTGTCGTCGATCACTCCTTGCAGTTCGTTGGTGAATTTTTCCTCGCTCAAACCCCTTCTGATATCAGTGCCGGTCAGCAGGTGTTCGCCTACCATTTCCCCGATATTTCCGGCAAGCTCATGCCTTTTTCCAGGAATAACACCTGGGGTCATGGGAATCCGCATGCCCAGGAAGTGCCAGGGCTTGAGAGGCCTGAACAGCATGCGGATCGCCACATAGTTAGTCATGTAGCCGATAAAAGCGCCTAAGAAGGGCGGGGCAAGATATGTGAGCAGCGGATGCATGGTGTTATTAATTAAAGAATCCGGAATCAGGGCAGGATCAATTTCCCCAGGGTTTCATCCACAGCAAGGGCCTGTTCCATGCGGGCTTCCAGAAAGTTTTCCGAAAGGTAGCCTCTTCCCTGTTCAATGATAGAGCAGAGAGTAGGAATGTCTCCTGCATCGGCATGATCAAGTATGGTGCGGAGGTGCTTGACAAAATCCCGCACCACCTTGTTGCCGGCGCCATGCGCAGCCATAATTTCCGCGTAGGTTCTCGGATTCTGTGAATGGACCCGAGCCATGGCCAGTATGCCGTACAGGGATGTAAGGGTGGAATGGGTACCGATATCCGCAGGTGTAATATTGTTTTCTTGCATAGACATGGCCATGGCAATGGAAATTGCAGTAGGCAGTTTCTGGCCGACCCCCATGAGCAGGTCATGTTGCCGTGGTGCATCCTGGCTTATCACGGCTCCATGTTTGTAGAGGAATGATTCGAATTCGCTGCACAAGGATCCTGTTCTGGCCGTGCGAACCACGGAGGCATTTTTGTCCTTCATGTTGGTGGTCTGCGGACCCCAGAGATTATGAACCAAAATTACCTCCACACCCTGCTTTGTATGAGCGAGCGCGGTATTGACGGTATTTTCCGCCTCCCCCGCCAGGAGAATCAGGGCTTGGCCGTCTCTGAGCAGGGGGCCGTATAATTCGATGGTGGCCGGGGTTGCACTTATGGGCACGCAGATGACCACCACGTCCACCTGGGGGATCATGTCTTCAGGCCGAAGTCGGCTGGAGCGCCCGGAAAGAAGGGTCGTGTACCCCTCGTTTTCAAGCTTTTTGGCAAACCAGGCGCTCAAGTCACCGGTGCCGATAAACCCAAAGTTCTTGATGTGCTTTACACGCATGTCAACCCTGGGAAAACTGCCGAGCACCCTCATTGATCTGGGTTCCTGGATCACATGGCTTTCAATGCGCTTCAGGGCTCTACCGACCTGGGTGTCCTGGATATGCCCTTCAACCTCAAAGTAGAATTGCAGTTTTTGGGATTTGATATCTGTTTCAGTGCGCATGTCGAGAAGATTAACGCCTCGTTTGGTGAATTCACCCAGGATGTCGAACAGCAGTCCAACCCGGTCCATGAGCGGAGCGGTAAGAATGGCGGTGGCATCATAGCCCGTGGAGGCAGCCATCGTATGACCGAGCACTGCAAAGCGGGTGCGATTATGTGGCGCCACCTCCCTCTCAATGATATCCAGCCCGAATTCCTTCAGAGCTTCTTCGGAATCAATCACTCCATAATTGTCTGAATTATCATGGGTTTCCAGGTGCTCACTTAAATCCTGGACCACGATCATGGGTATGTTTGGAAAGCGCTCACCAATATAGGCCTCGCACTGGCGCAACACAGTAGCGGTGCCGATTATGGACCTGATTTCATCATGGCCGGCCGGCGCCCCCAGCGAAAGATGTATGGGCAGCACCACATTATCTATCCAGTAGCCCCGGGAAAGATTTTCCATCATGTGAAAATATTCTTTTATTTCCCCTTCTCGGGTATTATAGACAGGTACTGCGGCAAGATCGATTTCCCGGCGGACGAATGCCTCTATAACCTTGCTTATTTGCGGATACAGGCTGATTTCTGCATCAGCTTTGAATTGTAAGGCGGCTTGCCAGGCATGGGACCCTTTTGGTCCCAGGGTTGCAATGGAAGTCATACAGTCTCCCCTTTCGGTTATCGGCCCCGCATGGATTGAGGTGCCGACGCCATGGTTGTTGGAATTTCTTGATATCTCCCGGGCCGGCACACCAGCCTTGAATCGCATGCGGCCTTGTTGGTATCAAGCAATCTCCATAGTACCTGAATCCGTGACGGCAAACGATAAATTTCATACGGGACCTTAGATATGATGGAAGAATATAGTCATGACACCATATCCCATGTTTTTATTTACTGTTGGTACGCCGCCCTTCGGGGTGCCCGTCAGCGGCCCGCCTGCTTCGGAGTCTCGCAGGCTCGCTTACCTGTCGGAAACTCTTCGATATCACACAAGGATAATCGAATTCGTTCCCTTCGCGCATTCAGACCGCTGACGAACGCTCACGAATTCAGGTAGTATTTAGTTGTTTGACAAAATCTGGTCAAGGTTTTCTGCAAAAAGAAAAGCCGTTACGTAAAAAAAGAGCTGCGTTTTACAGGATGAGGAAATTGTGGATACAGACAAACCGGACAAGGCAATAGGCGAGTATCTCAGGGCTTTGAAGGATTCGCCCCGCTTCCGGCCCCAGGTCGTGCATCATGAGGAAATCCCGGGAAGCACTCCGCAATTCGCGGAACCGGCCAAGCCCTTGCCTGCTGCCCTGAATAATATCCTTGCAACCCTTGGTATCAATACGCTTTATTCCCACCAGGCTGCTGCAATTGATGCCATCCGTAATGGTGAAAATGTTATTGTTTCCACCCCGACGGCCAGCGGCAAGAGCATGATCTACAACCTGCCGGTGTTTGAACGTATATTAAGCGCTCCTGCTACAAAGGCGTTATACCTTTTCCCCCTCAAGGCCCTTTCCCAGGACCAATTGCGGACCATTAACGAGATGGCTGCTCTGCTTCCCCCTGAAATGCGGCCTCTGGCAGCAATCTGTGATGGTGACACCTCTGCCTATCATCGTAAGAAACTGCGGGACCATCCCCCCCATATCCTGATCAGCAATCCCGACATGCTCCATCTGTCCATGCTGGGGTATCATGAAAGCTGGGCCGCCTTCTGGCAGGATGTCAGATACGTGATCCTGGATGAGGTTCATACCTATCGCGGGGTTTTCGGCAGCCATATGGCTTGGGTGCTGCGGCGCTTGCGCCGTATCTGCTCCCTCTATGGCGCTGATCCTCTGTTCATCATGTCTTCGGCAACAATCGGCAATCCGGCAGGATTGGCGGCGGATCTTCTGGACATGCCGGCCAAGGCGATAACCGAAACCGGCGCACCCAGGGGCAGCCGCCATTTTGTTTTTATCGACCCCCATGAAAGTACCGGATATGTGGCGAGCCAGCTCCTTGAAGCGGCCATCAAGCGCGGGCTCAGGTCAATTGTCTACACCCAGTCCCGTAAAATCACGGAATTGGTGGCCCTCTGGACCAGGGGTCGGCTCGGACCTTTGCAGGATAAGCTTACCGCCTACCGGGCGGGATTTCTTCCTGAAGAACGGCGGGAGATCGAGGCCCGCCTGGCGGATGGTCATCTGCTCGGGGTCGTTTCCACCAGCGCCCTGGAACTGGGCATTGATATCGGCACCCTGGATGTCTGCATTCTGGTGGGATATCCCGGCACCATCATGGCCACTCTGCAACGCAGCGGCAGAGTAGGGCGGCGGCAGGCTGATTCCCTTGTTATTCTGGTGGCGCAAGAGGATGCCCTGGACAAGCATTTTATGCGGAATCCCGGGGATTTTTTCAGCCGCGGTGTTGAAGCGGCGGTATTGAATCCGGAGAACAGGGTGATTGTTAAGCGCCATTTGTTATGTGCGGCGGCTGAAAGGCCCATTGACCTGGATGAACCGCTTCTCACCGGCCAGGCTCTTGGTATTGCACAGGAAATGGCAGACGAAGGTGAACTGCTTTTTGGCGCCGACGGTCAGACTTTGCACACCGGCAGGAAATATCCCCACCGGCAGGTGAATCTGCGGGGCAGCGGGCAGTCGAGTTCAATACATACTGCGGAAAGTGACGAGCTTCTTGGCGAAATCGACGGGGTGCGTGCCGTGAAGGAATGCTATCCCGGCGCCATTTATCTGCACCGCGGCAAAACCTGGCTGGTCACCGATCTTGATATAAACGGTCATCGGGTCACCGTGTCACGCCGCAATGTCAACTTTTTCACCCGACCCTTGGGTCACAAACAGACAGACATTTTGGAAGTTTATGAAACCAAGGAGTTTCACGGATTCAAAGCGTCGTTCGGCTATGTGCGGGTCACGGACACGGTCACCGGCTTTCAAAGGCGGCTGGTCAGCGGCCAGAAGCTCATTGCCACGGAAACCCTTGACTTGCCACCCATGGAGTTTGAAACCGAGGGGCTTTGGATCGAGATCCCAAAGGAGTTGCAGGATCGCCTTGAAAAAGGGCGGGTGCATTTCATGGGCGGTATCCATGCGGTGGAACATGCTGCCATAGGTATTTTCCCTCTGTCAGTGCTGTGCGACCGTAACGATGTCGGCGGTATTGCCCATCCATTCCATCCCCAGCTTGGCGGCGCGGCAATTTTTATCTATGACGGCTACCCAGGAGGCGTGGGACTTACCCGCCAGGCCTTTGAAAAAATAGATGTGCTGCTGCAAACTGCTCGCCAGGCTATTGCCTCGTGTTCCTGCGAGGTGGGATGTCCATCGTGCGTGCATTCGCCAAAATGCGGCTCCGGCAACAGGCCTATTGACAAGGAGGCCGCCTCCCTTATTCTTGACGGCCTGTTTGCCAAAGGGCACAAGGAAAGAAACAGATTGAAGCAGCCCGCTTTACAGACATCGTATCCGACTACCGCTGTTGCCCGGGAGGTTCGGGCGCCACAACCTCCAAGACGATACGGCGTGTTTGATGTGGAAACCAGACTTTCGGCAAGTGACGTTGGCGGCTGGCATCGGGCCGACCGGATGGGCGTAAGCATAGCAATTCTTTATGATTCCGAAGCGGATGATTTTCTGGTCTTCAGGGAGCATGAAGTTCCGGCAATGGTTGCCCATCTCCAGAAAATGGAGCTGGTGGTGGGATTTAACAACAAGCGCTTTGATAATAAGGTGCTGTCAGCCTACACCCCTTATGATCTTTATGCCCTTCCTACCATGGATATCATGGAGGAGGTGGTCAACCGCCTGGGGTACAGGCTGAGTCTCGATCATCTGGCCGAGCAGACCCTGGGAGTCAAAAAAACGGCCAACGGCCTCATGGCTTTGCAATGGTATAAGGAGGGACAATTCGACAAAATAATCGACTATTGCCGCATTGATGTTAAGGTTACCCGGGATCTCTACCTGTTCGGTCTCAAAAACGGCTATCTGTTGTTCCGCAACAAGGCCGGCACCCAAGTGCGCTGCCCTGTCCGCTTTGATATGCGCCCATGAATAGGGGCGTTTCCCTTTGCCGGATAAGGGGCAAGCGGCTCAACCATCAAAAGGTGCATGGCTTTTAGGCTCAAAGGCACAATGTAATAATTAAATTGGATTGCTGGGCCAGATCAGGTCTTTGAACATCCAGCCGCTGGTGCCGTCGTCATGCTTTACTTGCACCCATGAGCCCTCTTTTTTAAGGGGCTTAAAGACCACGCCGTATTTCACGGTGGCGACAATTTCATAATCCTTGCCAGGGCCGGATCGCATGTTGGCCGTCTTTACTTTGATGATCACTGTTTTGTTTGAGGAAAGAAGAGAAGAATAGACCCAGCCTTTATCTCCTTCAAAATCCATGGTCTGAGACCATTTCCCTTCACGTTTGACGACCTCGAGAGGAAAATTTTTAAAAACCTCCCAGAGTATCTCATGCTTTGTACTGGGCCCGGAGCGGATATTTATTCCATCTTTCTTAACACTGACATATTCTCCGGCATGGGTTGAGACTGCAAAGAAAAGCAGGGTAAAGCCGACTGCCAGTCCCAAAGCTCTACGAAGAATGTTCAGTTTATCCATGCTGATTCCCCCTATTATTTTATAAATCTCTTTCTTTTTAATGCCCGAAATGAAAGCTATACACAACGTCCTAAGTCAATAAATCCCATCACACTTTGTCACTTGCTGTGCTGCCTGCTCATCCCGCTACAGCGGGACTCCGCCGGCTCCTCGCTCGTTCTTTATGCCCGCAGGGCGCTTGCCTGGCTGGGTGCCTCGAACTTATGTCGCTATGTATAATGTCATAAAGATTTGGCCTATAACGTAGCATTATACAGCAAGCAAGTCAAATATCTTGCTTGGTCATTGGGATAAAATTTTATGTCCCATTAAAGCTTATTTTATTCTGTGCCAATGCTGATGGGTCCGTAATAGGCTGTCGCTTCCTGACCGGTATTGTCCGTATCGGTCATGATGGCAATGGCTCCAACTGCAGGAGGTTCCTTGCCGAAATTGCGGATGTAATCCTTATATATATTCCGTGTTTCTATGACCCATTCGCCTGCAAGGTCTTCACCGCTTTGCACTGCTATCATTACGGAATTTGATGTAAACGAACTGTGAACTGCTTCGCCCTTTGGGAGTTTATTGGCCCAGATATAGTTCAACACTTTGGTGTTCCAGAAGAACAGGGAAGGGAATACCACATAGATTCTGGCAGGGTAGTCGTCGCCTTTTTTTGAGCGGGCATCTCCCTCGGAGAGGATGTTCTCCACCTTCCAGCTCCAGGTGAGCAGCGGCTTTTTCTGGGGATCGTACTTAATTTTATAGAATAGCCCTGAGGCGGCAGCCTTGCTTGTGGCTTTGAGATATGAACGGTCACCCTCTCTGACCACAGTATAATCCGTTACTCCGGCAAAGGATTTTGTCTCCCAGCGGGGGCTCATGCCATTTTCGAAGTTGTCTATAAGGGTTAAATGGTTGGCATCAACCATAAATGAGAAGAGGACACATGACAGGAATAAGAATATCAAAAATATTTTGGGCAGAGATAAGTTAAACATGGATAGTAACAAAAAAATTCAGACAACCTGACTCAAGAAGTTTTGTCATAATATGGGATATGTTTAAGCCCCTAAATGTGACTAAATTACCTAAAGTGAGCTAACATGCCTAAAGTTAAGATTCTTCTCCTATGGAGTTGAAAATTGCCAGTAATTTCCTTCTTTTTTGGCGGTTCGGAGTTACCACTTCTCAACCGAGTAAATTCGCCTCGACTTTTTCTGCACCGGTAGTGCATTTCATTGGCTTCTCTTGCCCATTTCAATATTACTGAAAAAATCCTTTGGGGTCAAAAGTCTTGGGGTGATTCCAGCTTTTTGTATTTCCAACTTTAGGCACTTTACCGATTGAAACTTCCTGAAATTACATTTCGAGGCTAGGTGTTCTGAAATTAGGCTATTTTTTGACCTTTTTCAAGTAATTCAGATTTGTCTCCAAAGGTAAAGGAGTTTGTGGTAGAAATCGAAATGCGGTAGAGTCGTTATTATATACTTATTCATTTGCCAATCGCGAGGCAAGACATGACTGATTCTCAGGACGATCAAGCCTACAGTGAGCACCCTGCCAGCAATACATTGCTGAAAAAGACGGTGGATGAACTCCGGACCTTTTCCGAAGGGCAGATGCTGCATATCCATGAACTTGTCAAGATCGGCCTTGCTCTTTCCGCTGAGAAAAAATTGGATCGGCTTCTGGAGATGATAGTCAGTGAAGCCAGGCGCTTCACCAATGCCGACGGCGGCACCCTTTATATTAAGAGGGAGAGGGAGGAGGTTCTCGATTTTTCCATTGTGCAGAACGATACCCTTGATATGCAGAAGGGCGGCACCCATGAAAAAATAACCTGGCCCTCCATTCCCTTACTGAATCGTGATGGTTCCGAAAACCACCAGAATGTATGTGCCCATTGCGCCTTAACCGGCCAAGCCATCAACATCCCCGATGTCTATAGCGCTAAGGGTTATGATTTTCATGGTACCAAGGAGTTTGACGCCCAGACGGGATATCGTTCAGAATCCATGCTGGTCATTCCGATGCGCAACCATGAGGATGAGGTTATCGGGGTGTTGCAGCTTCTCAATGTCCGCGACCGCAGCGTCGGCAAGGT
This sequence comes from uncultured Desulfobulbaceae bacterium, assembly GCA_945787445.1. Taxonomy (GTDB): domain Bacteria; phylum Desulfobacterota; class Desulfobulbia; order Desulfobulbales; family CALZHT01; genus CALZHT01. Next base: position 21,778 of record CALZHT010000018.1, on the reverse strand, counting down.
CATTGCTTTTCCGGAGCATGAGATAGAAATTATTACGAGCCTTGCATCACAGGCTGCGATTGCCGTAACCAACATGCGGTTGATCAAGGGCCTTGAAGAATTGTTGAACGCATTTGTGCAAACCATTGCCGACGCCATTGATGAAAAATCCCCTTACACGGCCGGGCATATTCTGCGAGTGGCGGAACTTGCCGAAACAATCGCCCGCAAGATTAACGACAATCCTTCGGGTATGTTTGGCGGCAAGCGGTTCAGTGACGATGAAATGGCGGAGCTTCGTATGGCGGCCTGGATGCATGACGTGGGTAAAATCACCACGCCGGAATGTATTGTCGACAAGGCCTCCAAACTGCAAACCATATTCGACCGCATCGAGCTTATCCGCTATCGGGTGGAAATTCTGAAAAGGGATGCGGAGATCAAACGGTTACAGGAAACACTGGCACGAAACAGCGGCGCTGATTACGAAACGCAGGATTTTCATGAACCTGCCGGACTCGATGAACTCCTTGGATTTCTTGAAAATGCCAATATGGGCGGCGAGTTTTTACCCGATGAAAGTGTAGCGAAAATTAAGGAGGTTTCCGGTCTTACCTTACAGGTCAACGGCGAGGTCTTGCCGCTCTTGAGTGAGGATGAAGTGGAAAATCTGACCATCCGCAAGGGAACACTCAATGCAGAAGAGCGAGATGTCATCAACAACCATGTCAATCTGACCATAAAGATGCTGCAGAAACTGCCCTTTCCCAAAAAATTGAGACATGTGCCCCTCTATGCCGGCATGCATCATGAAAAACTTGACGGCAGCGGCTATCCCCGGGCTATCAATGGCGATGACATCCCCCTGCAGGCACGAATTCTGGCGGTAGCAGATGTGTTCGAGGCTCTCACCTCTGCTGACAGGCCATATAAAGAGGGGAAGCTTTTATCCGAGTCCATGAAAATAATGGGATTTATGGCTAAAGACGGACACCTGGATGGGGACCTGTGTGACCTTCTCGTTGAGGAGGGCATTGTGGCCGAATATGCCCGTCAAGTTCTCAATGAAAGGCAGCAAGATGATTTCGAGTGGAAAGGGGTGAAATATTCACTTAAAAGGTCTGGGTGACCGTATAAATTTCCAAGCCAGACAGGTAAATTCTATACATGACGCAAAAAGTTCTTGCCGATTGAACAGGCAAGGAACGAGCGAGGAGCCGGCGGAGTCCCGCTGTAGCGGGCTGAGCAGGCACCGCAGCGAGTGACGCAGCATGGCAGGATGGATAGGACTTTTTGCGTTATGTATAGTTCAAAGTGCACCACAAGGATTAAGAGCAGGACAGACCTATCAGGAATTTATCGCAGACCGAAAAACAGTGGATGCGGTGATCCGCAACGTTATTTTTTTCGGACCACATTCACCAGGGCCGGGCCCCGTTGCACGGTCCGATGGTATTCCACCGCCGGCTCGCCAAAAGCCATGGCATACCCTATGAGATGATCTGCTGGGATTCCGAGGAACGCGGTCAGATCTGGACAAACGGCAAGGGCCATCATGAATATCCCGTCCCAGACTGTGCCAACCCCGCGGGCATGCGCCATCAACTGGAAGGTGGTCAGGGCAATGTGGGTGTCCTGCACTGGACAGGGAGAGTTTTTCGGCGCACTGGCTATGAGAAGGTGGGGAGCGCCCCGGAAAATGATATCCCTGCCCTCCTCCTGCCACCCATTGACCGCCGCGCTTAGGTACTGCCCGACGAAACCTTCCGGAAAACCACCGGCATCCTGTTTTTCAGCGAGCCGGGCCATTACCTCTTCCCGCAAACTGTCCATGACCTCGCCATCCCTGACCACGGTGAACAACACAGACTGGTTGTTGACGCCGGTGGGTGCATGCCAGGCGATTTCCAGCAGTTCATCGATCAAGGCCTGGTCCAGGTTCTCGCCGGTGTAGCGGCGCACCGATCTGCGGCCTTTGATCAACGTCTCCAGTCTGCCCGGGTCCGGCATATTTCCCTCCAGCGCGATACTCGCATCAGGATTCCGGCCAAGGATCGACACCGCCCCTGTCGGGCACACGGCAAGACAGTGCTGGCATCGGTAGCACCCATCTTCATTAATGATCTTCGGGAAGTCATCCATTGCTATGACTTCGGCCGGGCAATCTTCTGCGCATTCGCCGCACTGGATGCAGCGCTCCTCGTCTATCCTGAACTGGATCATGGGAGAAACCTCCTTTTCATGCTCGAAAATTTAAGGATCAGGTTGAGGGAACACCTGTTTGACGAAAACCAAGATATTTGTACTATAGCAGAGGAGGTGTTCGATGCAGAAATGAAAAAGAGAGGGATCGGATACCTGCTTATTGTTTTATGTTTTTCCCCTTGGCCCGTCGGACCGTTGTCCGTATACTCAACTGCTGACGATTATCGTTCAACAAAACGATCGATGATTGACAGACAGACTTGGTAAACCCTTGCTTAATTAGTTCCCATCCGCAAAGTCTGTAACTTTCCGGATGCTGGAACAAGTTGTTTCCAATTCGGAAACTATTTACCCTGTAACCTTGGGAACAGGCAGTGGCAGTCCCCGGGTGGCTTTACCCTGCAGGACCCCCTGGTCATCAAACCGGAGTGGATCGATGCAGATGATGCGGTTCCAGCCCCGCGTGCCGTTTTTCTGCTGATGGTACACCATCCATAGCTGTCCATCGCCGGTTTTTGTAACGCTGCAATGTCCCGGGCCAAAGATATTGCCGCCCTTTTTGATAAAGGGATTGCCTGGGTATTTCGTAAAAGGTCCGACCGGACTTTCGGCAGTGGCATAGCCGATGGCGTAATCCTGGCTGTCGGCGCCGCTGGCCGAATACAGGAGATAATACAGGCCGCGGTGCTTCAGCATCCAGGGGGCTTCGGTGAGCGCGGCGTGTTTCTTTTCCCAGGAATCGGTTGCCTGGATGATCCGGAAAGAATTGCCCTTTTTCCGCACCGGCGAGGCCATGGGCTGGACATGGATCCTGAATCCCGGATACTGCACATAGTAGAGATAGTATTGACCGTCCGTATCGACAAACATATGGGCGTCAATCGCATTTTCCATCAAGGTGCCATGGTCTGTGAATACGGTGTCAGGCCGGTCGGCGGTTGCCACGCCGATGCGCCCATTCACCGTGTAGTACAGGTAGAACCGCCGGTCCGTGTCATTATAAAAAACATCAGGAGCCCAGACCCCCGGTTCGGCAGAGTGAAATACCCTGAGCCCTTTCCGCCAGTTGACCAGGTCGGTTGATACATACACATCGTAGCCGCGGTTGTCGCCGGTCGGGTACAGGTAGTACGTGCCATCATGGAATAAGACGGTTGGATCCCCGATGCCGAGCACGCCTGAAAAATTATCGGGCTTCTCCCTTTGTATGGTAACGGTTTCAACCAGCACCGGATTTGTATATGTTTTCCCCACCCCGGCGTCTTTGGCGGCAAGGATCATGATCCCCAGCAGGCAAAGCGCTCCGGCGCTTAGTAAAACAATCGTAATGTTTTTTTTGCTCATTTGTGTATCCATAAAGAAAAATAAGGATAATGATACACCAAAACAGTAATACAAACCAGATCTTGGGCCGTATGGTGTCAGCAGGCAGGTAGTAGCGCGGAAAAACGAAACAGATCAGTTTCAGTTTTATTAATGGGGGATGTCAATACATTATGTTTTCGATGTACCCCTGGTGCCGCAACATTTTATAAAGCTCATGAAATCTTCCTTTAATATACCTCGTCATGGGCGCCGATATTCACCAGGACTATTTCCTGCTCGGAAATCACCATTTCAAGAGTGATTCGGTAACTGATGGTAATTGAAACACTGTGTAGACCTGCCAGTTTCCCTTTCAGAGGATGTAGGCGGAGAGAGGGATGACCGGGGTTGATCTCCAGGAGTTCCAGGGTCTTCCGGTATTGATCCAGCAGGTTAGGATGTCGTTTGAAGAATTTACGGGCGCGCCTGATATAGCTTTCAGGATAGATAAGCTTATAGGCCATTGGTGAGCCTTTTTATATGGTCGGCCACGCTTTCGGTAACCACCCTGCCGGCCTTGACATCTTCCCGCGCTTCCAGCAGGGCGGCCTCCAGTTCGCAGTCCCGCAGATACTGGTAATGCTCGATGTCCATCACCACATAGCGGCTTTTGCCTCTGACGGTGATAATAGCTTCAGGGGCCTCGGCCAGCTGTTCACTGATCGATGCCACGCCTCTGGTCTTCAGATCATTCGCTGCTATCGTACCCATAATATACCTCAAAAAATACTGTTTGCAGTACTATTATAAATACTATTGACAGTACTGTCAAATAGGCTTTTGAAACGAAACTGTATACAGTTTCAGTTTCATTAATGCGGGATGTCAATACTTAATGTTTTCGATGTACCCCTGGGTGACTCTCAGGAAATAATTGAAGTTTCCCTTTCGCACCCAATTCTTCATTCATAATTCATCATTCTGCATTATCTTCAAACACCCATTTGTTAATCCTGATACCCAATCCTTTACCATCAGACCACGTAAAGCAATAAAGCAAGAACGCCCCCTTTGTCATTTGTCCCAGCAAGGAGGCTTCAAACAACCTCCTTTTTTATTTTTCAGAGTGATGGTAAGCTTTTCACAACAGGAGGATACAATCAGCCTATATCCATTGAAACCTTTCAAAACGATTCTTTGAGAGTTCTTTTGAATATTCTGACTCATGAACGTATAAACGGAAGATTAGTATTGTGAAGGAAATTGCCTCGATTCTTACGCAAGACGGCCAGTTGGTTGCGATTGATAAGAAAGGCCAACAGGATGGAAAAAGCGTTGCTTCTATTCGCATAAAATTTTCAGGGTTACGGGACTATACATTGGCGGCCTTGAAGGAAGAAAAGCCTTTTGCTTTCTCGATTCGAAGCGGTCACGCCCAAATCGGGATCAGTTCCGAAATTTTTTCCCACGAGCTGGACCTGAAACGCAAAAAGTTGTTCCTGGAAGGCCGGTTAGTCACTCTCAATCACTTACTGACCGATGTGCTTGATAATTTTCAAGTCGGAGATAATATCGGCCGTCTTGTGGTAATGGACCCGGAGTTGCGGGTGGAGGATATCTACCATTTCTTACACAAGAGAATCTTTGTTGGGCAGGCAATCGAAGCAAGGGAGGGGTTCGACGTCCGTGAAGAGGTAGACCCGCACACCGGTAGAATCTGTCACTATCTGACCATTGATTTGCTGCCGTATCATTATGTCTTGGAACAGGAAGCACTGTCACGGGCGAGCATCAACCGGGTGATCAAGGAAGGACGTGTCGCCTTGAACCGATTACGCACCCGTCTGCCGCTCGCATTGCACGATAGCTTTTTACAACCTAAACAATTTTTTGTCGGGGCAATCAAGATTTCCCTGGGAGACTTTGTGGCGATAATTGATCCGCAGACCGAACCGGAAGAGGGCCGGGTCAACCATCTGCCTGCCGGGATATTGGATCCATTTCGTACTGTCAGGGATCGTCAGGTAGAGCTTTACAACTATGGTACCAAAGAGGTTCCCCTCAATCAGATTAAGATCAAGATTCGCTTTTTCAGGGCCAACAATCCACTTTCCGTTCCTCTGGAAAAAGAAAAAATCCAATACGGCTATCACCTCTATGATCTCGTGACCATAGCAGATTTGGAAAACATTTTCGATGCCTTGAAAATGATTACCAGGAGGGTAAAGAAAGAAAAAGGGTACGGCATGTTGGGAATTATTTTAAGCAAAGGCAGAATAACCCAGATTCCAAAAGCAAAGGATCAACGAAGTGAAGCGCAAAATGAAATAATCAAGAATCGCATTGCCAAAGTCTCAAGCTCCTCGGATGATATGGATATCCTCAAAGCAGCCAACGGTGACCTGGAGCGGATTTTAGCCAATCTGTCAGTGATGGGAGGAATAAGCAGTAAGGTATTCTGTGCTCCGGTTTTTCCAAGTGACGAAATAATCCATATCTTTCGCAGAAGTGGAATTCGTACCTTTCTTGCCGACCAGGAGCAACCGGTGTTTACGGAAGAGTATATCAGAAGAATGCTGCAGTTGACCCATAGCGAGGTTCCTGTCTGTGAGTTTCTGCGTTATGATCGCCTCTCATCGAAACTGTTAACCTTTTACCATGGCTGTTTTATGGAGCCTGATGACCGGCAGCGTTTTAACAAGGTCAAATACTGGTTAGCGTTCTACGGCTCCCACACAAATAAAGCTGATAATCAGTTAATGATGCATTTCATTTCCCAGCTCGTCGAGATTTTCGGTCAAAAGATGGGCATAGTGCATGGCGGTGGCCCGGGATTAATGAAAGAGTCCAATGACCTGGCCCGCAAGAATAACATCATGAGCTTAGGTGTCGGCATTGATCTCCAGGACGAGGCGCAGGAGGCCCTCAGGACTTGTGACGGTTTCATCTGTTATCGGTCCGGCGCCAGGCTTGCCCGTCAGCATCATATTGAAAAAATGACTAATTTGCCGATTATCAATACAGGTGGATACGGTACCACCGAAGAATTGGCAATCACTGTTACCTCTTTAAAACTTAACGAGAATCCGCTGGTGCCGGTTATTTTGCTCGATCCCGATGAAATGTGGGAAAATGCAAGAAAACAGTTCGAAAAAATTGCCGGGAACGAACTCGGCCATGAATTTATCCCTCGATTATTCAGAACATGCCGGACAGCAGAGGAAGCGGTCACGGAGCTGGTCAGCTTTACCAGTGATCCTTCTTCCTGGTATAAGGAGCATGCCATTCCGATTGCCATTGTCAAGAAGGCCCGGCAAAAGGCCCGCGAACTTCGATATGAAGCATTGCGGCTCAAGAATCCTGAAGTTTTTGCCTAAGATTTTTTTGTCTCAGGCAGCGTCATAGAGCATGGCCATGGAGAAATTTCCGGCCGGCACGCGCTTGATAAGTGCACGTGAAGTGTGCCGGATGTTGTCAATAGATCAAAGAGACCTGAGGAAAAAGGGCCGGGGGAATAATATATAAATAACCAAGGATTTGATATGCTTCGGGGCTATTATAAACTTGGAATTAATGGAAATGAACTTGCGCGATTTCTGAGTATCTCCCGTCCTGCGGTCTCCCAAACAATTCAACGTGGTGAGAAATACTCAAAACAAATTTAACTTATTAAGTTAACTCCCCCCCTTTGCGTGCGCCACAGACCTGATCCCTCTTTTGTGACCCCTCTTTTTCGTTCAAGATCAGGTAAGCGAGTTTGCGAGCCCCCGATGCATGTGAAACAAATAACCACGGGCGTCCAACGGAGAAAAGCGAAGACTTCGAAAGACCAGTTCTGAATTGGCACTATCTCAGCTCGATACTTGTTACACGATCAATTATTTTAGTCGGAAATGACCAGTCCCAGCAAGTCACGAACCGATACCGTGCCTGCGCACTTTTCGTTTTCCCCTGAAACCACAAGATTGTGGAGATTGGCCATTTCTAAAACGCCAAGGGCATTCTTCACAGTCTCTGCCTCGTGTAATTGCACGCAAGGCGATGGAGTGCCTCTCTCTGTGATGAGTTCACAGCCAGTCATGAATTCCGAGACTTTGGTTTCATCAAGGTCTTCGTTACTTGCCACACTTCTCATTAAATCCATATCGGTAATGACCCCTATGACAAAGCCATCCATTTTTACAAGAAGGGCTGTACTGCAGCCGTCCATCAATTTCTGAATAGCTGTTCGAAGACTATCGTCCATATCAACACCTGGGGCATCCCAGTTCACTGCAGATCTGATTTCATCGTTAAGACTCATGGCTTTTCCTCCTTTTTTCTGTTATTGCAGGTCGCACCGGCATTTAAAACGGACAAAAAACGTTAAGAAAACGTAACACCTATCTCACGGTATGTTGTTTATAAACTGTTGAAATTTAAAGTTTTATTTTCTTCTAGCAGTGCTGGAAAGTAAATTCGTTTAATTGTTACATTGACGTAACATCTTCTTGTTGTGTTTGGGGAATAAAACCTTTTCATAATTTTGCAAGTCCTGGTTTTATTTAAGACATACAAACACTTACAGCCAATCCTGCCGTCTGGCACCTTAATTGCTAATACATAAAACAAGCGACGCAATAATTTATTTAGCAATTTTTATTCCATAGGGGGGCCGTTAGGTAAAAAAATTACCCACGATATTGAGTTAACTAGCCTTGCCCTGTGATCAATTACAACCAGGCAGCTTTTTCTGAAAGCAGGCCCAGCAAAAAAGGTCGGGTATAAATTGTGGCGAATTACGCAATTATCGGCATTGCTATTTTTCTTGGCACACTCTTTGTCGGCGGGGCAATTATTACCTCAAAATTGCTTGCCTTCAAAACCCCACACAGCCGACGCAAAGTGGAAGCATATGAGTGTTCCGAGGAGCCCATCGGGGATGCCCGGATCCAGTTTAAAGTCGGGTATTACATTTTTGCGCTGCTCTTTCTGATTTTCGATATTGAATCTCTCTTTCTTTTCCCCTGTGTAACAATATTCAAGAAAGTGACCGCTGGATCGATTACAGAGACCAGCCCGGCTGTATTGTTTGTCGAACTGGGAATTTTCCTGTTCATACTTTTATCCGGCCTTGTTTATGCCTGGAAGAAAGGAGTTCTGATATGGGAGTAGCAGGAATAGTAACGGAAACAATCCCAAAGATATTAGACCCTCTTCCCGGCGGCAGACATCTGGTCAATGGTATTGAATTTATTGTCGGTTGGGCCAGGGCCAATTCTCTTTGGCCGTTAGTGTATGGCACGGCCTGCTGTGCCATGGAAATGATGGCCACCGGCGCTTCCCGACACGACTGGGCCCGTTTCGGGGTCGAGGTGGCACGGGCCACCCCCCGCCAGGCCGATCTTATTGTGCTTGCTGGCACTATTGTCGAGAAGATGGGTAATAACCTTGTAACTCTCTACCAACAAATGCCCGGTCCCAAATATGTGATTGCCATGGGATCCTGTTCCATTTCCGGAGGACCATTTTATTACGATTCCTACTCCATAGTCCGAGGCGGTGACCGGCTTATACCGGTGGATGTATACGTGCCCGGTTGTCCGCCAAGGCCGGAAGCTTTGCTGTATGGCATTATGCACCTGCAAAAACTGATCAGAAAGGAAGGGCGCCATAATCCTTGGAAAGTAAAAGAATTCGAAACCCCGCCCTGCATAGATATCCACAGCAATTCCAAGAAAGAATGGGTAGAAATCGAAACACAAAAACAGGCCGGGATGACCACGGCCAGGGAACGCTTTAAGGCAGAGAATCCAGACTATGTACCGTATAAGGCGGTTCGCCGGCCCAAAGATAAGTTTCCTGAGGTTCCCAGGCGGCCAGTTGTGCAATCGGGTTTAGCCAACCAGGATATCTATGCAATTGTGCATGAAGTATTCCCGGAGGTGAAACAAGTTAAGCAGGAAAATACGGATGCTGAAAACGATAAAAAACTTACCAGCGAGACTCTTCTGGAATTTGCAGTCACAAAGGACCACTACCTCTCCCTGCTTACTTTACTGAAAACTCATGCGACTCTGCAAATGGACCTTTTGCTGCAAGTAACCGCCATTGACCAGCACGATTTTTTTCATATTCTGGTTCACCTGCTGTCTACCCGGCATGGCCATAAGATTTTTGTCCGGTGTCCGGTTGCCGGGGAACAACCGGAAATAGAGACTCTCTCGCATCTGTACAGGGGGGCGGAATGGCACGAGCGGGAGGTGTATGATCTGTTCGGCATTATCTTTAGAGGCCACCCAGACCTCAGGCGCCTCTTCCTGAAAGAGGATTTCCCCGGTCATCCCCTGAGGAAGAATTTTAAAGATCCCAGCCGGATCGTGAAGAGACCGTATTAATCATGGAAATAAATCACTTACAAGCACCTCCCGGTTTCACCGATACAGCGGCAGCTGAAGCCACTACGGAGGAATATTATCTGAATATGGGGCCGCAGCATCCCGGTACCCATGGGGTACTGCGACTGGTGCTCAGACTGGATGGTGAAAACGTGCAGGAGGTTGTGCCGCATCTGGGCTATGTGCACCGGGCCATCGAAAAAATGGCTGAAAATCAGACCTATCTGCAGAATATCCACCTGACTGACCGGTTGGATTATCTCTCAAGTTTTATGAACAACCTCGGTTTGTGCATGGCCATAGAAAAGGGGCTGGGGATCGGTGTTCCGGAGCGGGGGGAATATATCCGGGTAATGCTCTGCGAGCTGCAGCGCATACAGTCCCATCTTCTCTGGTGGGGGGTGTTGGGCATGGATATGGGCGCGGTCACCGCATTTCTCTATGGTTTTAAAGAAAGAGAGATGATCACCGACATTTTTGAAGAAGTATGCGGCAACCGGTTGACCATGAATTTTTTCAGGCCAGGGGGCTCATCTGCAGATGTTCCAGACACCTTCCTCCCCAGAGTCGCAACGGTTATCGAACGGCTCAAACGTGCCTTGGATGAATACCAAACGCTGCTGACTGATAACATTATTTTTCAGGAAAGAACCAGAGGCATAGGAGTCCTGTCTAGAGAAAAGGCGCTGTCTTACGGCTGCACCGGTCCTGTCCTGCGCGGTTCGGGTGTTCAATATGATGGGCGGAAAAATAATCCCTACTCGATTTATGAGCGTTTTGATTTTGAAGTACCGGTGGGACAAGGGGGCGACAGTTTTGACCGTTACCTCGTACGCATGGAGGAGATGGCCCAGTCGATAAAAATAGTGCAGCAGGCCATGGAAACTTTTCCAACCGGGCCTTACCGTTCCAAAGAGTTCAGCAAATACAGAATTCCCACAGGCAGCTATTTCTCACAGGTGGAAACGGCAAGAGGATTGCTGGGGATTTATATGGTGGCAGATGGAACAGCAAAGCCCTATCGGCTTAAATACCGTTCGCCCAGCTTTTCGAATCTCAGTGCGATTAACGAGATGGCCGTTGGCTATAAGATAGCTGATTTAATTACCATCATTTCAACTCTTGATCTGGTGATTCCGGATATTGACAGATGAGTAATCGTTCAGAGACACCCCATCTGTGCCGCGAAGCAAATGCCCTTGGGGTGCACGCGATCAGCCTGGCTCACATAGGACTACTATAGTTCGCCAGTCTGCGAAAGTTTATACCCTTTAGGGTGCACATCTGGGGTGTCTCTGAACGATTACACTTCAGATCAATTTTAGATGCAAGTGGGGCACTGAAAGGTACACAGATGAACGATATCGCTTTTCCAACTACCAATGCCATCGGCGACCTGGTCAGGGCCAATTTTCCAGCCTCCTCTGCATATATTATCAACGGGATTCTGGGTATTGCCGCGGTGCTAATCACCGTGGCCCTGATCCCGGTTTTCCTGGTCTGGATGGAACGCAAGGTGGCGGCACATTTTCAGGCCAGGCTCGGACCCATGCGGGTTGGCTTTCACGGTACTCTGCAGTCTGTAGCCGATGGCCTGAAACTCTTATTCAAAGAGGTGTTAAAACCAGCCGGGGCGGATTCTTTTGGTTTTTTTCTGGCTCCCATCTTACCGGCAACCGCGTCTTTTCTGGTGATGACCATCATTCCTTTTGATCATCACCTGCAGGTTACGGATCTGAATGGTGGCGTCATATATGTGATAGCAATTTCAGGGTTGTCCGTTTTCGGCATTCTCCTGGCCGGTTGGTCTTCCAACAACAAATACTCCCTGCTGGGCGCCATGCGTTCCGGCGCACAGCTGATCTCCTATGAAATTTCTCTGGCGATTATCATGCTGTTAATCGTCCTGGTCAGCGGAACTGCCTCTCTCAGGGAAATTGTTTTATCTCAGCAGGGCACCGTCCTGGACTGGTGGATTTTCAAGTTGCCGGGTCTGGGACTGGTCGCCTTTATCATGTACCTGATTTCGTCCACTGCTGAATTGAATCGCGGCCCCTTTGATATCAGCGAGGCCGAGTCCGAACTCACCGGCGGCTTTACTACTGAATATTCAGGGATCAGCTTTTCCATGTTCTTTCTGGCCGAGTTTGTCAATATGTTTGTGGCAGGCACCCTGACCACAACTTTTTTCCTTGGCGGCTTCCTGGCCCCACAGATTGGATTAGGGACGGTGGATCTTCTTTTCGACGCCGTGCCGGGTTTTGTCTGGTTTTTCCTGAAGACCTGTTTCATCATCTTTCTTTTCATGTGGTTCCGCTGGTCCTTTCCACGGCTACGGGTCGACCAGTTGATGGAACTGGAATGGAAGGTTCTGCTGCCGATAAACATAATCGTCTTGGTGCTGGGGGCCATCTTTGTGGCGCAAGGCTGGATCTTGCCATGATAGAAGAAAGTATCATTAAGAAACATACGGTTCTTTCAGAGCATGCGGCTGAGTTGCTGCAGAGTAGACAGAGTTCAACGGTAAAGCCTGGCTTGTCATTGTCACAGTATCTTTACAAAATAGGCAGCGGTTTTTATTCACTTCTCAAAGGCATGAAACTGACCGGCAGTTATTTTGTGAATCCCGGAAAAATTGTCACCCAGCCATATCCTGAAAACAGGGAGACCCTTAAAATGTTTCCCCGCTTTCGGGGGCGGGTAATCATGGTGCACGATGAAGATGGTGAACATTCTTGCACAGCCTGCGGTTTATGCGAAAAAGCCTGTCCTAATGGCACAATATCCGTCCATGCCACCAGAAATATTGCCGGCCGGAAGGTGTTGGGCCGTTATGTGTATCGTTTGAACCAATGCACCCAGTGCAATCTCTGTATCGAGGTCTGTCCCTTTGACGCCATCAGGATGGGACATGATTTTGAGCTAGCTGCCTATGACCGTGATTCTCTGATTTTCATTTTGAACAATAAGGAGGGAAGGGGCTGATGCATGATTTTCTGTTTTACGGACTGGCAGGACTTCTAGTGTTATCTTCCTTGCTTGTAGTAATCCTGCCCAACCTGCTGCACGGGGCAATTTCACTCATTGGGTCCTTTTTTGTCACCGCCGCCCTCTATATCCTCCTGCAGATGGAATTTGTCGCTCTGGCCCAGATCATGGTCTATATCGGCGGGATAGTTGTTTTTATCCTGATAATAATTCTCTTAACAACCCGCTTGGGAGAAGAATCCCTTGCGCCAGGTCCCGGGCAAAAGGTCTGGGGGCTTGCAATCTCCGGAGCATTAGGCGGACTAATTTTTTATCTGGTCATCGATTCCATACAACCTGAAAATGTTGCTATGCAGGCCGACGAGGAGGCCGGCGGGCTTGAGCAGATTGGCTTGCGGCTGTTAGACACCACCAGTGACGGGTTTATTGTGCCCTTTGAAATAGTCTCCGTGCTGCTGTTTATCTCACTGGTAGGAGCAGTAGTAATCGCCCGCAAGGATAAGTAGTAAAGGTAATTGATCACAGAGTGGCGCATCTGCTTTGTCATCGGCTCACGCACATAGGCGGGCTATAGACTCTTAAGCCTCTTTCGCGCATCTGCACCACCCTGTGATCAATTACGAACAAAAGGGTGCAGACACTAAATTTAGTTCATGCCCCGTGATCAGTTACAACAAAAGGTATGCATAATGACTTTACAAAACTGCCTCATCCTGACGCTTTTTCTTTTCGCTATCGGTGTTTACGGCGTTTTAACGCGTAGACATCTCATCGGCATACTTTTGTCCATTGAAATCATTCTCAACGCAGCCAATATCAACTTCATTGCCTTTGCCCGTTTTACAACAGCAGATCCAACAGCCGGGGCAATTTTTCCTGTTTTTGTCATGGCAGTCTCGGCCTGTGAAATGGCCGTAGCCCTTGCTATCATTATCTCTATGTACAGACACCGAAAGAACCTGGATGTCCGTGAATTGGAGGCCCTCCATGGCTGATCTGTTTCTCTCCTACAGCTATCTGGTTCTCCTCTGGCCATTTCTCGCTTTCCTGATCATCGGCCTCTGGCTGGGCAGATACAACCGCCGGGCGGCCGGCCTCCTGTCGGTCCTGTTTTCCGGCTTATCCATGGTTTGCGGTATCGGTATTACTTACGGGTATTATCGCAGGGTGCTGGCTCGGCCGCACCTTTTTCCGGACAAGACATTGCTGGTAAATCAATTCGACTGGCTCAACATCTCGCCGGATTTGACTGTCCGCATGGGTATATATCTGGATCCCATCTCGGTGATGATGATTGTCGTTATCACGGTGATCGGTTTTCTGGTTCAGATTTATTCCCTTGGTTATATGGAAGGTGATGAGGGTTTCGGCAGATTCTTTGCTCTGCTTTCCTTCTTCGCCTTTTCAATGCTGGGGCTGGTGGTGGCAACCAATATTTTCCAGATGTATGTTTTCTGGGAGTTAGTGGGGGTGTCATCCTATGTTCTTATCAGCTTCTGGTATCATAAGCCGGCAGCAGTGACGGCCGGTAAAAAGGCATTTATCATCACCCGTTTTGCCGATGCATTTTTTCTTCTCGGCATAATCATGGTCGGTTATTTCATAGGAAATTTTGATTTTCAGGATCTCAATGCTCCCGAAACCGCCGCCATTTTAAATAAAATGTTCATGGTCAAGGGAATTGGGGTCAATCTCCTGGCCCTTTCCTGCCTGCTGATTTTTGCCGGTGGTTGGGGAAAGTCGGCCATGTTCCCCCTGCATATCTGGCTGCCGGACGCCATGGAAGGGCCCACCCCTGTTTCGGCAATTATCCATTCCGCCACCATGGTTGTGGCCGGAGTTTTTTTGACGGCCCGCATGTTCCCGCTCTTTGCCGCCTCTGCCCTAACCCTGACCATCGTGCAGTTGGTCGGCGCCTTTACCACACTTTTCGCGGCAGTCATCGCCCTCACCCAGCATGATATTAAACGAATTCTTGCCTATTCGACCCTCTCACAACTGGGTTATATGATGTTTTCACTGGGAGCGTCTCAAGTGGTGGATAATCCCACTACGGCCGGCATCAATCCACTGGGCTACAGTGCTTCGATGTTCCACATTTTCACCCATGCTTTTTACAAATGTCTGCTGTTCCTCGGAGCCGGGGCCATCATTCATACGATACACACGAACGATATCGGCAGGATGGGCGGTCTCAGGAAAGCCATGCCGAAAACCTATTGGTCCATGCTGGCCGCCTGCCTGGCAATTTCCGGCATTTTCCCCTTTGCCGGTTTCTGGTCCAAAGACGAAATTCTCCTGGGGGCCTGGCAATCCGGGCACTATCTTACATTTGGCGTCGGTCTGCTCAGCAGCGGCATCACCGCCTTATATATGTTCCGCCTTTTTTTCATGGTTTTTCACGGGCAAACGACTTTCGGCCGTCAACTGAAAACGGAAGATCCGCTGATGAGTTTTTCCATCGTCATTTTAGCAATCCCAACGGTTGTCGCCGGTTATTTTTCGAAAGAAATTTTCAGTGCATATTTCTCGTCACCCATGGTTTGGGCTGCAGATAAGCAACTCCTTCCTGGCCATCCTCTATGGCTGCCGGTGTGCGCCAACCTGCTGGCGGTAACAGGTATTATCATTGCCTGGTATTTATACGGCCGGGGAGACCTTTCGCATGTCCGGCTGCTTACCCGTCGGAGGGGTATAGGGTATCAGCTTGTTGTCAATAAATTATACATTGATGAACTGTATCTCTTTGTGACTCATAAGATCATTTTCAGTTACATTGCCGCACCAATCAAATGGTTTGACAGACATATCGTGGATGGAGCGGTGAACATGGTCGGCAGGTTCCTGCATATTTGCGGCACCGGCATCAGGCTGGCCCAGAACGGCCAGCTTACCGTGTATCTTGGAGCCACGGCTATCGGGATTATTCTGCTGTATGTGTTGGGACGTTTACCTATTTAGTTGTAAGCGATCACAGGCCCCGCATCTGCGCGCGCTCCGGGTAACCAGCATAACGGGCTATCGCTGATCACCCTGATCACACGCATCTACGGCACCTGTAAACGCTTACAGGATGGGGAAAGACACGAAAATAAAATCATGGACGGATCGACCTTACTCACATCTATCTGGCTGCTGCCGTTTCTTACCGGCATGCTTATCGTGCCGGTCGGCCGGGCGAACCATCAGCTGATAAAAAAAATATCGTTGACCGGTTCAGGATTCAACCTCGTCTTGATTATCTGGCTCACCTTGCTGTTTGCTGCCAGGGTTTCTTTAGCTGAAACCGGCGTCGATACCCGGTATACCGTGCTGTATTTCACTTTAAATGTTCCCTGGTTTTCGATGCTGAACATCGCCTACAATATTGGGGTGGATGGGATCTCGGTTCTGATGCTGCTGTTGACCGGCATCGTAATCTTCTGTGGGGTGCTGGCCAGTTGGGAGCTTAAAGAGCAGGCCAAGGAGTTCTTTATTCTACTGAATGTACTGGTAGGCGGGGTCTATGGCGTCTTTGTCTCTTTTGATCTTTTTACCCTGTTTTTATTCTATGAAGTTGCGGTCCTCCCCATGTACCTGCTGATCGGCATCTGGGGAACCGGGGACAAGGAATACTCGGCCATGAAACTGACCCTCATGCTGGTGGCCGGATCCGCCCTTATCTTTGCCGGTATTCTGGCCATGTACTATGAATCCGGCATAGCCAGTTTTGATATATTGAAACTTTCCCGGATACGATTTCCGGAATCCCTGCAGGTGTGGGGATTCCCAGCCCTGTTTATCGGCTTCGGCTTGTTGGGCGGCCTGTTTCCGTTCCATACCTGGTCGCCGGACGGTCATGCCTCGGCCCCGACTGCCGTGTCCATGCTGCACGCCGGAGTCTTGATGAAGCTGGGCGGCTATGGCTGCCTGCGGGTGGCCATGTACCTGATGCCGGAAGGAGCACAAATGTGGGTGGAATTTTTTCTGGTGCTGGTGACCATCAATATAGTCTATGGCGCCTTTGGGGCAATCCGCCAGACCGATCTGAAATACATTACCGCCTACTCATCGGTATCCCATTGCGGCCTGGTCCTGTTCGGCCTGCTGGCCATGACCTATGTCGGTCTGAAAGGTGCTGTTCTACAGATGGTCTCCCACGGTCTGATGACCGCCCTTTTTTTCGCCCTGATCGGCATGATTTACAGCCGGACCCGGACCAGGCAAATCCATGAAATGGGCGGCCTCATGAAGGTTATGCCGTTCTTGTCCGTTGCCTTTGTGATTGCCGGGCTGACCGGTCTGGGTCTTCCCGGTCTTTCCGGATTTGTGGCCGAAGCAACCATATTCATCGGTTCTTTTGCCAATGCTAATCCCATCAACAGGATCTGCACGGTTTTGGCCGTGCTCTCCATTGTTATTTCAGCAGTATATATTATTCGTTCAGCCAATTTCGCGATCAACGGCCCTCTCAATGAGAAATTCAATGCGTTATCCGATGCGACTCTGGTTGAAAAACTTCCCATTGCCATCCTGGTATTCCTGATCTGTGGAATGGGCATACTGCCGGGCTGGATAATCAACCTGGTGAACAGCGCAATCGAGCCGATTGTCAACAATGTGACGCGGTAATGCTATGAACAGTCTGCTCCTCCCTGATCTTTTTATCCTTCTGCAGGGGTTTACTGTGCTTGGAATTGACCTGTTCAGCAGGAAGCGGGAACCCGTTGTCACGTTTCAGCTGACCTGGTCCGGCCTGCTGTTCAATTTTATCCTGCTGCTTTGTCTGCCATACGACCGGACCGTTGTTTTTTTCGGCACCTATCAGGTATCCGGTCTCGCACTCCTGTTTAAACAGATTTTTGTGATTTCCGCTTTTTTTACCGTGTTACTTTCCAGATATTACTTCACTGAAAAAGGGAATTTTCGAGGGCCCATGCGGGCAATGGGGGAATTTTACGGTATTGTTCTTTTCTGTACCTTCGGCATGTTCACCGTGGTTTCCGCCACCGGCCTGCTAACCTTATTTATCGGTATGGAACTGGCCACAATTCCTTTGTATGTCCTGAGCGCTTTCAGGAAAGGCGATGATCTGTCGGCAGAGGCCTCCACCAAATTCATCGTTATGGGCGCCCTTTCAACAGGCATCCTGCTGTTTGGCTACTCCTTTATTTATGGGGCGGTGGGCAGCCTGCGTTTTGTAAACATTCTGGCCTTTGCAACACAATACCCCCTGCACCCATTGCTCTTTTTGGGACTCCTTTTTATCTTTGCAGCCATTGGCTTCAAACTCACGCTTTTCCCGTTTCATATGTGGGCTCCGGATGTTTATGAGGGCGCGCCAACCCCGGTTACCGCCTTTATATCGGTGTCGTCAAAGGCCACCGCCATTGCCTTCCTGATCGTTCTGCTCTATGGCCCGCTGGCCCCCCTCCATCCTCGGCTGCAGTATCTCATTCTGCTTCTGGCCGGTGCCACCATGACCGTCGGCAATCTCGGCGCCTTGAAACAGAAGAATTTATGCCGATTCATGGCCTACTCCTCAATCGCCCAGGCCGGATATATTCTTCTGGCCCTGGCCGGCCAGGCGGAAATGGGCAGGGCTTCCATAATTTATTATCTGCTGATTTACGCTGCTGCCAATTATGCAACATTTTTCATTATCTCAATTGTCAGCCAGAAAAGGACAGAGGAATTTGCCTCGCTGCGCGGCCTCGGAAAACAGAGTCCGACTCTTGCCGCTATTTTACTACTCAGCATGTTTTCCCTGGCCGGCATCCCACCTCTGGCAGGATTTATCGGAAAATTCATGCTGTTTGCCTCTGCAGCACAGGAAGGATATTACTTTATGGTTATCTTTGCCGCCCTGAATTCCACGGTATCCCTATACTATTATCTGCTGCTGATTAAGGAGGCCTATATTCTGCAGCCGACAGCCGGCCCCATGGTTTTCGAGGTCAGTTTTGTCCAGCAATCAAGCCTTGCCATCCTCACTGTATTCATGATCCTGCTAGGTCTTGTCCCAATGATCAGCACAAAAATTCTGCTTATTGTTCAATAATCCCAATGAGCGAAATTTGCGGATCCAGTATCTTTGAACAAATAAGACTAAGAGAAACTGGTATCGGATCTGAAATAACTTTTCCGGTATGGTCGGATTATGATTCAATGTTGTACAGCTTTATTTTCTCCCACAGTGTTTTTCTGCTGATGCCAAGGAGCTCTGCGGTTCTTGTCTTGTTGCCTTTGACAGATTTCAGTGTTCTCATGATGTGTGCCTTTTCCGCTTCGGCCGCCACTTCAGCCAAAGGAACAGTGGTTGCAATTTTCCCCCTTTGCTTTGCCACATGCCTCGGAAGTGAATCTACTGTAACAACATCAGACGAGGCAAGCGCTACCAATCTTTCCAGGATATTTTTCAGCTCTCTGACATTACCTGGATAGCTATAATCCAACAGGGCCGTTATTGCCTCGGAACTCAATGCGACCTTTTTCCCAAAAGAGCAGTTATAATTCGCCAGAAAAGAGTCAATAAGGGGAGGAATATCTTCCTTACGTTCTTTGAGGGCAGGCATACGGATGGGGATAACATTCAGTCTGTAATAGAGGTCTTCTCTGAATTTCCCTTCTTTTACCTCCTCTTCGATATTCTTATTCGTCGCCGTAATAACCCTTACATCCACCTTTAAGGTCTGGGTGCCGCCAAGCCTTTCAAAGGACCCATCCTGCAGGACTCTGAGGAGCTTTGTCTGCACCCCGGCTGACAGGTCGCCTATCTCATCCAGAAAGATCGTCCCTTTGTCCGCCCGCTCAAATCTACCTGGTTTTCTGCGGTCCGCCCCGGTAAATGCCCCTTTCTCGACGCCAAAAAATTCACTTTCAACCAGATTATCAGGTAAAGCGGCACAGTTTACCTTGATAAAGGGCCCCTTTCTGCGATCGCTTTGATAGTGGATTGTTGAGGCTGCCAGTTCTTTGCCGGTGCCGCTCTCGCCAAGAATGAGAACTGTTGAATCTATTTTAGACACCTTGCCAATGAGTTCGTACACTTTGTTCATTTCCGGGCTGTCGCCTATTATGTTCGGAAAGCTGAAGCAGACAGAGAGATCTTTTTTCAGTTTGACATTTTCCACCCGAAGTTCTCGCAATTCAAGTGCCCGGTCGATAATCAGGTTGAATTCCTCCAAGGAGAAAGGCTTGGTGATATAATCAAAGGCCCCCAGTTTCATGGCTTCGACCGCGTCTTTAATGGTCCCGTAAGCGGTAATGACGAGGACCACGGCCCGCGGGTCCTTTTCCAGGATTTTTTCTAAAATATCAAGGCCGTTCATATCGGGCAGGAGTACATCAGTAACGACCAGTGAGAATTCATCTTCTGCAAAAGCAGTCATGCCATCAGCCCCAACACCACAGGCGAGAACTTCATGACCCTTCATGGTCAGAGAGTCCGTGATGGTAACTCTCATGATTTTGTCATCCTCAATAATGAGCAGTTTGTGTTTCATTTATTCACTCTCCTAAATCCGTGACCGCTAAGGAAATGTTGCACAGTTTAATGTTCTGAAATTACGAGATAATAATCCACAAATGCGGTGATTTCAGATTCACCCTGCTGTCATCCTTCCATTTCGTTCCCTACAGCATTTTCGGTGGAGAGTATTCAGGAAGTTTCATCCAACAAATTCACCTGGAATACTAAATCCGCCTAGTCTCATCCGATTGATGACTTCAGGGGACTTCCTTTTCTGAATTGCACATTCCTGCAATAAATGTTGTCTCTTGTCAGTGGGCTCCGTCAATAATCGATGGAATAAGACATCCTCGTCGCAATTCATCCTGCTTTTGCTTCCCTTTTCTGCCATTTGCTCATAACCACTGATGCTACGGTTCAGGCAGCCAAGAAACGTTACGAAAATGTAACAGTGCGTTGTTGGCTCACAGCGCCTAACATTTTAAAATTCAAGCAAAATACCTTCTTTAGCAAACACTAGCAATAAATGAAGCCATTTTGTTACAATACCGTAACGCATTGTGGTGTTTTCCGCCAAAGAATAAAGCGGCTGAGATTTCGGGCGTTCTGATTTTTTTTAAAATCCAAGCGGTTAATCCCCTTCCTGAAAATTGGCATTGGAATTGCAAATAATCGAACCATCCTGTCGGGAAGGGCTTTATCTCAATAACAATAAGCAAAATGTATTCCACCAGGATAATGGCGGCTGAAAAAAGAAAAGGTATTCAAAGAACCGGGGGTATCAGATGAGGATGGCACACGAACTCAAGCGAAAATTCCTATCGGATTCTTTTCTCATAACCTCTATAGCCTTCCTTATTGTAACCTGTTTTAGTGTAACCACCGCCTCGTCGGAGGGTGCAACAAATAGTTGTATTCAGTGTCATAGCAAACCCGATTTTCGCATCACAAACAAAAAACTCTATAAGTATTATCGCGATTGGGAGTTATCGATACACGCCCTGGAAGGGGTCACCTGCGTTGGTTGTCATGGAGGAAATCCGAATATCTCTGATAAAAAGAAAGCGCACGGAAAAGATATTCAACAGCTATTGACCCCTGTCAAATATGAACAGATATCAATGACATGTGGAAAATGTCACGAAGAAAATGCTAAAAACTTTAGAAAAAGCAAACATTACAGAATTTTGGCGGAAAAAGGTGGTTCTTCGCGTCTCACACCAACCTGCGTCACATGTCACAGCTCCATTAATACCTCTATTCCTAAACCCGAAGACATAGCTGATATTTGCACTTCTTGTCATAACCCAGTTACAGAAAACCATCCAGAAGTTCCAGAATTCGCAAGTTATTTAATCGAAAGGCTGTCTTTCATCAACTACTATACCCGTTATCTCATCTCCAAAGGTGTGATGGAAGAGAACCCGCAATTTTCAAAAACAATTAACGAAGAATTTTCAGGCTTGTCTCAGAT
>CALZHT010000017.1 GCA_945787445.1 uncultured Desulfobulbaceae bacterium | reverse complement strand
AAATCCCTTTTCAAGCATTTGCATCATGGATAATGGGATGACGCTGAATTCGGTGCAGCCATATTGAGTGAGAATTTGCTCGGCCTTCCTGACCCGGTTTCCTGACCGGCAATGAAGATAAATCTTTTTGTTTGCCTGTTTGATCTCTTTCAGTATTTCAATGCCCTTGCCTCTGGAAAGTTCAGAGAGCGGAACATGAATTGCGCATTTGAACCGACCCTGTTCCCATTCCGACTGTTCTCTGATATCAATCAACTGGGCCTTGCCGCCGCGTAACTCTTGCAGGATTTCCTCGTAGTCCTCTTTTTTGTCATCAAACATAAAGTCAAAATTTATCATTTGGTTCTCCCTGCAATGGGCATTAAGGCGCTGGCGCCAATGGCCTCAACTGTTCGTAACTCATCTTTAATAAAACATAATAATAATCACTAATCCGATGCAACTTCCATTCAAATAATTTTTGAATGAAGCCATATTATTAGGAGGGATCAAAAAGGATCTGCTCTTGACTCTCTGATTCTCTCTGATTCTGCAGTTTTCTTCGAGAAAACATTTGACAAAAGCCAAAAGCAGACTTGATAACCATTTTATTATTCTGGTACCTTTCGGTATAAACCAGCAAGCAGGATTTATTATTGTAATATGAGACAAAATAGATCTGGGAATTCATGCCAATTGCATGGAGGTGTATATTTTTATGGTGCAGAATGACGATACGAATAGAGATATTACTATTGGGTCAAGATTCAAGAGTCGCGCTGTCACTTTCAAGGGTGGCCAAAATTCCATTGGTGATATAGGACAATTTTTATACGATCCTCAACTGATCATTATCAAGAATGAAACAGAATTAGCTGTCTTTAACAAAATGGTGCCCAGTATTGCCGATGATTACAGGGAAAATATTTCTGAACTGGAAAACCTTGATCAGTTTCCCATTTATATAGTGGAAATGGACATGATTACCTGTGGTATAAGGTATGGGGAATGGAGGGTGTTTTACGATAAAGATAAATTGCAAGAGTTTATAGACTATTAGCCGCAATTCTTACCAGTTTATTTTACGGATACGAAATCCGGTGACACAATACTAATTACCTGAATTACATATTCCTGCCTGAACAATAGCCCTAACTCTCACCGGGCTTTTCATTTCCATTAGAAAGTTGCATAAAAATATCGGATAGGCTTTATTACGCAGAGTTGGCATCAGTTGGAACCTTATAATGAAGTTATCCGGTTTTCTTGATAAGATGAAATTTGTAATGTAATCCGGTTAGGATTCTGTTCAAAATAATACAACTGATTGTCAATAATTTTTGCCAGAAAAGGAATTATCCAGAAGCCTTATAATAACCTGTTATGCACGGAGAAACCGATGAACCTACACGCTGAAATAGACATAAACGATTTTAAGGCATTTCGTTCATATATTTACAGCCGCGGCAGAAAGAAGTCGTTTCTTATGAACATGCTGGTCGGAATGATAATCGGGTTTGCTGCTATAATTTTGATTCGTGCTAAGAACATACCCTTTCACCTTCCAAGCTTTATCGGCGCAGGTGTGGTGTTCATTGCGATTCTATTATTTTATGTCTCCATGGCGAGAAAGAAATATTTACCCTCCAACAACGGAATCACGTTAGGCAGAAAAAGGTACATTCTCTCAGATGGCAAGTTCATCGAAGAGGGAGAGAACTACCGAAACGAGCTTTTATTAGACAGCATCATTTCTCTCGTAGAAACTAAGAATCACTTTTTCGTTATGGTGGACAAATATGCTGCATACATAATCCCAAAGCGAAGCTTCGGGAAGCCTGAAAGCGTTGAGTCCTTCAAACATTACTTCGAAGATACAAATATTAAGATGGAGCTTGCATAACCAACCGCGTTAAGACCGACGCTGGGAAGTTTGGCGGCATTTATGCTGCAAGGTCATTGGTAGCGTGGCTTATTCGGAGCGTTGATTAACAAAAAATGATTCACGATTACTCCTTATTTAGACCAGTCAAAACTGCCGGGATATTTTTAATTTTATTTTCGGTAGTAATCGGTGCTGCTCATGTCTTCGGTTTTTTTAAAGATCCCGATTTCGACAAATCATTTGATATATTTTTTCTAATCATCTTCATCTGGCATCTTTCAACAGGCTTAGGAATTCTATCGCAAAAAATGTGGGGATACTATCTACTCAAATTTTTCCTTTACATTATGGTCTTAAGCTTTCCCATTGGAACTTATTTTGGGGTTAAATCTCTGCGGTATTTGAGGGAAAACAACATAAAGAGTTTCTTTTCAGAAACAGTAATCCACATTTAGGAAAGAAAATAGCGCTTAACAAGTCAGTTGAGGAGGCGCGAAGATTTGCGGTGGCCTCAAATGGCAGGCTTTGAGTGCGTCCCTCAGCTTAGCGTTATGTTACAATCATGATATTGCGTATAAAAGAAAAACAATAATAATTGAAATCCAAGCAAATGGGTAAGATTCAAGCTTTTTTTATAACACTTGTAGTTTTTGCTCCAATTATCGCTTTTTATATTTGGTATTTTGTTGCAAGGAAATGTCCTAAATGCGGAGGGCTTTCTTGGGGACGAGCTAGTGCATTAAATACTAGTGGTAGGGATCAACACTTCCGTTGCACTAAATGTAACTATGAGTGGTACTCAGACCGATCAAATAAATTTTTTTAACATAACCATGTATTCAAGCCGACGCCATAAGGCGCTGCGGCCTTGACGGGAACAAGTCTGGGGCCAGGAGGTTGTTTCAATCGTTAGGGATATTAAGAATGACATCAATACCTGAACTAGAAATTGAACCAGAAAAAAACAAATGGGCTAAGAGGATAATTATAGGAGTAGTTGTTTTATCCCTTGTATGTGGTGGATTGTATTTTTCCATAAAAGCTATCATTGATTCTGGTATCACAAAAGGTCCTGACCATATGTTTGGCGACCAGCATCTTAAAACTTCAGTTGCACTAATTGAGTTGCATAAAACACGGTATGGCAAATATCCAGAAACAATGTCTGATATTAAATTCTTAGGTCTATGGGACAAGATTCACACTCACAGTGTTTATTATTTACCAAGAAATGACCTAAAGTCATATTACATTGAAGTTGAAAGAGGATGGATTGGAAAACCAAAGGATTTGCAAATGCCTCAGGAGTTCTGGCAAGGTACCGGTTTTGATCCATCTCTTAAAAATTCAACCACTTTTAGTCCAGATTCGTTAGGAATTACCAAAAATAATAATACCAAGCAGCTGATTCCCTTATGCCAAATCATGTCGTAATACTAAAAACAGGCCGTTTACACGAATTTGAATTGGCATGTAATGCATTGAAAGAATCTGGTATCCCCCATCACAGACAAGAAGAAAGTTCTGCTGGATTAAGAACTGCCATGTATACTCCTGCTATGGGGCCAGGTTCATTTTGGAATCTTCTTGTACCTGTTTCAGAAAAAGCACGTGCTGAAAAAATACTATCTGAGCTACCAACAGATTTTACGACTAATCCGGATATATGGCATTTTGGAGCAAAGCCTAAACAGAAAAAAGTATGGAGAACTTATTCAATTTTCATCTTATTAATCACTGGATTTGTGTTGCTCTACAAACTATATGAATTAATAGCAAAAAATAATGGTTAACAAGCGGCCACAAGTGGCTGCCAGCACTTACGCATTGTCAGCCCCTGAGCCGAGCCGCTACCTGCAACTTCCTGCTATGAATTGATCTTTTGCGGGGAGATTTTAGGTTACAGGTTGACAGATTAAACCTGAGCGAATTCATGATTCCACACCATGCATCATTTAGTTCCAAACCGCGCGTCACGCTACAACAAACTTGATGATTCTTTCACAACAATCCGCAACCAAATAAAAAGCCCCTAACTCGATTTGAGTTAAAGGCTTGATATCTCTGGCGCGCCCGGCAGGATTGTCTGCTCGCTTCGCTGCGCGGACGCTGGTAGATCTATATATTCTGATAGCTTCAAGTAGGTTAAAGCCGAGGAGTCAATGGCGCGCCCGGCAGGATTCGAACCTGCGACCTACGGATTCGTAGTCCGGCACTCTATCCAGCTGAGCTACGGGCGCGCAATGAAAGGGCTTTTATAACGCAAATCACAAGATCAATCAACAATATTATACCGTATTATACCGTGGTAATTACATAAACAACAGAAGGCTCAAGGCCATTACCGCCATTCCGGCGATAAGGCCGTAGACGCTTTTGTGGCCTGATCCGTATTCACGGGCCGTGGGCAGCAGTTCGTCCAGCGAAATGAAAACCATGATACCGGCCACGGCGGCGAAAAGAATGCCGAATGTTGTTTCCGTGAGGAAAGGGCGGAGCAGGAGGTAGCCGATGAGGGCGCCGATAGGTTCCGACACGCCGGACAGAAATGATAGCCAGAAGGCTTTTTTTTTGCTGCCGGTGGCGAAATAGACCGGCACGGAAACGGATATGCCTTCGGGAATATTATGGATGGCGATGGCAACGGCTATGGAAATGCCGAGCATCGGATCGGTGAGGGCAGCCGTGAACGTGGCCAATCCTTCGGGGAAGTTATGGATGGCAATGGCGAGTGCGGTAAAGACGCCCATGCGTAAAAGTTTGTGATCGTGACCAAGGGTGGACTCTCCTCTGATTTCTTCTATGGTATGCGCTTCATGGGGATTTTCCGTCTCAGGCACGAATTTGTCGATGATAAGAATCAGCAGAATGCCGCCGAAAAAGGCGAGCACGGTGTACCAGTTGCCGGCAATATTCCCATAGACCGGCACCAGGCTGTCTCTGGCTTTCTGGAGAATTTCGACAAAAGAGACATAAATCATTACCCCGGCTGAAAAACCAAGGGATGAAGAAAGAAAGGCCTTGTTGGTCCGTTTGGTGAAAAAAGCAAGGGCGCTGCCGATCCCGGTGGACAAGCCGGCAAAAGCCGTCAGACCGAAGGCAAAGAGGATATTATTTTCCATACCGGTAATTCCTGCTTTATTAATGGGCCGAGGGAAGGGGGAGCGCGGCTGCGAGTGCTTTCAGATCGTAGCCTGAAGGATACTGGTATACTCGCAGATCAAAATGGGGCGCCACGGCCAGAATATGGTCGAAGATATCGGCTTGGATGGCTTCGTAGTTGGCCCAGACCTGGTCGTTGCTGAACACATATATTTCAATGGGCAAACCCTGGGCGGTCGGGGCCAGGTGCCGGACCAGGAAGGTCATGTCCCGGTGGATCTTGGGGTGCGCCTTCAGATAGGCGACAATATAGGCCCGGAAGACTCCGACGTTGGTCTGCCGCCGGCCATTCACCAGGACAGTATCATCCACACCATGTTCTTTATTGTATGCTTCGATGGCGGTTTTTTTCTCGGTCAGATAGTCGTGCAACAGGTGGTATCTTTCATAATGGGCCAGCATTTCCTCGGTGCAGAACTTGATGGAGTTCATGTCTATATTGAGAGCCCGCTTGATCCGTCTGCCGCCTGAATCGGACATGCCGCGCCAGTTCTTGAACGAATTGGAGACCAGGGCATAGGTGGGGATAGTGGTGATGGTCTTGTCCCAATTCCTTACCTTGACCGTATGGATGGAGATATCTATTACGTCGCCGTCTGCTTCATATTTGGGCATTTCAAGCCAGTCGCCAATCCGTATCATATCGTGGGCGGAAAGCTGGATGCCGGCAATGAATCCCAGAATGGTGTCCTTGAAAATCAGGAGGAGGACAGCGGTGAGACCGCCAAACACACTGAGAAGCCCCCATGGCGATTTGTCGGTCAAGATGGAGACCATAAAAATACCGGCCAGGACATAGGCGATAATCCTGACAGCGTCAACATAACTGCCAATGGATTTGCCCTTTTCTTTTTCCACCGGTGTGTATATGTCGCGGGCGGCGAACAGCAAAGAATCCAGTATCCTGACCCCAAAGAGGACAAAGAGAGTCATGGACAACCGTTTGATGAACTCACTGATGGAGCTCTGGTCAGGAAACATCAGATCGGCGGAAGTGTATATCACCACAACAGGCAGGAGAGAGGCGAGACGGTTGAAAAAACCGCGGCCCACCAAGGTATCATCCCATTTGGCGGAACTACTATGAACCGCCTTTTCCGCGATGGGAATGAGAAAGCGTTTTGCAATCCATCGCGCCATCAAGGCAGCAATCAGTATGAGGACCAAAGAGATTGTAATTTCGATAAGTTGGGCAACATTTTCAGGCATTCCCTGTCCAACCAGCCATTTCTCTACGATGTTGATCATTGCCACCACCTGCTTTGCACAAAAAATAATTAATGGGATCAGCGTATAGAAACGCCCAATTTTGAATGACCGTAAAGCTCTATCTGAGTCTATCGATCATATCAAAACGGTATAGCAAAAGTAAAAATGTAAAATGCCAGGAAAGGCGTAAAAGGTCAATATTTGATGTACTCGCGAAAAAGTCGGGAAATTATGTTTCCCGTCATTCCAGTGGAAACGGGAATCCAGTTTTTTCAATAAGTTGCATGTTATCTGGATACCCGCTTTCGCGGGTATGACGACTTTTTGCGACGCCATCAATATTTTAGGAGAGCAGGGTACTAGGCTCGGAAAATTGCAATAGCGTTGTTGCTCTTTAGGGGGCTAATACCTCGCAGCTATTCGGAGTAAAACAATCTGCAGGGATAAGGTTCATGGGCCGCAGTCGCAGGAGGACTTTTCAGATGGATTCTTGGGTAAAGGACACGGGTTTTCCTGGCTGCCCATATTCGGAGGGCAACTGCAACAACCTGTCCCGCAGCCGGAGCTATCACCCTTGATGAAGCGGTAGAACCGCCGGCCGAGGAAAAATACACAGAGTACAATGATGATTGCGATGATGCTGTTTTGCCACATAACATTACCTTAAGTACGAAGAGGAAAAAGTCAAATCAGCCGCCAAAACCCATGAACAGGGCGAGGCGGTAAATGAGCGCCGCCAGGGTAAAGGCGAAAAACGTGTTAAAAACCATGGAAAACAGGCCCCACTTCCAGGAGCCGGCCTCACGAACAATACATATGACCGTGGCGAAACATGGTGTGTAAAACATGATAAACGCTATAAGTGCCATGCCCATGGCTGGATTCCATAACGGATTGTTGGCAAGGGTTTCCCTGAGGAACCCGGTTTCCTCCGGATCGACCTCGCCCAGGGAGTAGGCCGTGCCCAGGGTTGATATAATTATTTCTTTCGCGGCAAAGCCGCCGAGCAAAGCGATGTTGGTGCGCCAGTCAAAGCCGGTAAGCCAGGTGATGTTTTCGAGCCAGGTGCCAATGCGGCCCGCTAAGGAAAACCGTAATGCAGCCTCTGCCTGGGCGCCGTCAATGGCTATAAGCTTGCTCTGCTCCTCAAGCGCTGCAGGAGAAGAGTCTACATTATCTGTTTGTTGATGGGCTTGCGCTATTTCGATTGCGTATGATGAAACAATGTTCTGCCGTTGTTGTTCAAAAGCATCGCGCTCGGTTGCCGGCAGCCCGGGATAGGTCATCATGGCCCAGAGAAGAATGGAGATGCCGAGAATTACAGTGCCTGCCTTCTTGATATACTGCCAGGTCCTCTCCCAGGTGTGGATCAGCAAGCCTTTGAAAGTGGGAAAACGGTACGGCGGCAGTTCCATGACAAAGGGAGTTGATTTGCCGCTTAAAACGGTGAGTCTTAAGAATTTGGCAACAAGCAGGGCAACTGCCCAGGCCAGCAACGTTAATAGAAAAAGCACCCTTGCCTGATTTTCAGAGAAAAAGACCGCGGTCAGCAGGGCGAGAACAGGCACCTTTGCCCCGCAGTTCATGAACGATACCGTGAGAAGAGTAGCCAGCCGTTCTTTTCTTGAGCGCAGGGTACGGGTGGCAAGAACGCCCGGAACCGCACAGCCTCCGGCAATGCCCCCTGAAACAATAAAAGGCATGACCGAACTGCCATGTAGGCCGAAAATCCTGAAAATCCTGTCCATCATAAAGGCGGCGCGGGCAAGGTAGCCGGAATCCTCCAGAATGGCGATGCCGAAAAACATGAACATAATCAGAGGCACAAAACCTAAAACACCACCAACTCCATCTATGATGCCGGAAAGAAACAAGGATTTAAGTTGGCCGTCCGGAAGTATTCGGTCAACGATGCCGCCCAACCAGGTAAAAAAAGTTTCCATGAACCCTAGCGGGATTTCGCTGAATGTGAAGGTGAACTTGTAGAGCCCGAACAGCACCCCGAACATGATCAATGGACCAAGGAAACGGTTGGTCACTAATTTATCGATCCTGTCGGAAATATAGAGCCTGTCTTCATCAAAGCGCTGGTTGATCACATCTTGAATGAGAATGGATTTAATAAAGCCATAGCGGTGGTCGGCAATCATCGCTTCAGGGTACGTCTCCATGGTCTTGAGAAGATGGTCTGAAACCGTTTTCTCCATTGCCTCAAGCTCTTGGGACAGGGAAACATTTTGCCGGCGGCCGATTTCCAGGATCTGGCTGTCCTGTTCAAGGTATTTCATTGCCACCCACCTGGCCGGGTAGACTTCTGTAAGGAAATTCTCCTTTTCTATTTTATCCTGCATCTCCAGGAGGGTGGCATCGAGATCCTCACCATATGAAATATGAATCGGCTGCCAGTTCCTTTCCTCCTTTGCTACGGCAACAGCTTTTCGCATAAGGTCTGCCGTGCCTTTACCTGAACGGGCAATTATCGGTATTACCGGCACCCCGAGGAGTGCACTCAGTTTGTCGTGGTCAATTGCAATGCCCCGTGTCTTGGCAACATCAATCATATTAAGGGCAATGACCAAAGGAATTCCCAGTTCCAGAAATTGGCAGGTCAGGTAGAGATTGCGCTCCAGGTTGGATGCATCGGTAATATTGATAACAGCAGCGGGCTTTTCATTGGCAAGAAAATCCCGTGCCACTACTTCTTCAACCGAATAGGCGGTGAGAGAATATGTGCCTGGCAGGTCAACAATGGTTATCCTACTCTCATCAACAAGATAGTATCCCTCTTTCTTTTCAACGGTCACGCCCGGATAATTCCCCACATGCTGCCGGGAGCCGGTAAGTTCATTGAAAAGGGTTGTTTTGCCGGAATTGGGGTTGCCGGCAAGGGCAATTTTTGCTTGGGTCGGCATATGGTCTATATACGTATATGGTGATGAGATCCGGCTACTCGACTGAGCAACTAAGGAATTTCCACTTCGATAAAATCAGCTTCATTGTTGCGAAGGGTAAGGGTGCCGCCCATGACACGTAAAGCGACAGGATCATAAAGGGGCGCTCTTCCCTGAATGGTTATCTTGGTCCCCGGCACCAGGCCCATCTCGCGTATCCTTCTGCCGAGTTCGCCGCCGATTTTAACGGCAGTGATTGTGCCTGATTGTTTGCGTTGCATCTGACGCAGCATTAATTGGGCCATGTTCTGTTACAACCTAATCCAGTATCCGCAAAGTCTTCGACTTCCCGGTGAAATACTACCTATTGGTTAATTTCCTTTTAATAAGATAACTTGTTTAAGAAAGTATATATAAATATAGGCCATGCCATTGTCAACAAGTATGTTTTGGAGCTCAAAAAAAATTAGGAACACCTAACTATGCAAATTTGTCAGCCTGAATAAAAGATGTATACTCAGGCATGGACAGTGTGTAGACATTTCCTATTTCAGTTGCACACATATTGGACACTCTGTAAGGTGTTCTTGCAATTGTCTTATTTAAGAAAGTGAGAAATACATGTTGCAAATACTTTCAATCATAATGGTCGGTCTTGGCCTGTTATTTCTAGTGGCCTCAATAAAGGTCGGCACGAAAATATTGCAAGTAGTGCCGGAAGGTCTCAGGAGCAGGTGGGAGATCATTGTTTTATTGATGTTTTTTTTCATTGCCGGCTACCTGGCTTTCCTGGTTTTCCAGATCAAAAATGTCATGTTTCCCATGGAGATTATTACCGGACCGGTTTTCCTGGGCGGCGCCTTTTTTGTATTTCTTGTCATGAGCCTTACCAGAATGATTATTGACAGGATTAGGGAAAGCGAGCAACAACTCAAGGAATTGAATGTAACCCTTTCTGCGAACAATGTGGTTCTTGAAGGTGAGATCCAGGCTAGAAAAAAAGCTGAAGAACAAGCGCGGATAAACCTCCAGCATATTTCCACCCTCCACTCCATTGATATGATGATCATCAGCAGCATGGATCTCAGGATGACCCTTAAGGTTCTTTTCGAACAGGCCCTGCCTGAATTGCGAATGGATGCTATGGATGTGCTTATTCTGAGCCCCCATACCTTAACCCTTGAATATGTTGCCGGTCACGGGTTTAGCTCCCAGAAGATAAAGGCTTCCAAAGAGCGGCTTGGCGAGGGTAGTGCCGGCAAAGCGGCAATGGATCGCAGACTGATCATTATCCCGAACTTGGCAGATGATGAAGAAAAGTTATTTATACGAGATGAATTGATTGAAGAGGAAGGTTTTGCAGCCTATTATGCCATACCATTAATGGCAAAAGGGCATATTAAGGGAGTGTTGGAACTGTTTAACCGAAGGTATTTTGAAGCGGATTCTGTCTGGTTTGATTTTCTAGAGGCATTGGCAGTGCAAGCGGCAATCGCCATTGAAAATGCGACCCTATTTGACGACCTGCAGAAATCCAATGCTGAGCTGGTCATTGCCTATGATTCAACCATTGAGGGGTGGGCGCGTGCCCTGGAGTTGCGCGACAAGGAAACAGAAGGGCATACCCAGAGGGTGGTCGAAATAACTCTCCGGCTGGCACGGTCTTACGGGATAAAGGAGGCTGAGCTTATCCACGTACGGCGGGGCGCACTGCTGCATGATATCGGCAAAATGGCGATTGCAGACTCCATTCTTATGAAAGAAGGTACTTTCACTGATGAAGAGCAGGAAATTATGCGTCTCCACCCGGAACACGCTTTTAAAATGCTTTCCCAGATCACCTATCTCAAACCGGCCCTTGACATTCCTTACTGCCACCATGAAAAGTGGGACGGCACCGGATATCCCCGGGGATTGAAGGGGGAGCAGATTCCAATTGCGGCGCGGATATTTGCGGTGGCAGATATTTATGACGCCTTGCGTTCAAAGCGGAGATATCACCCGGCATGGTCGGAAGAAAAGGTTATTGAGCATCTTCAATCATTGGCAGGATCGCATCTGGATCCAAAGCTTGTCGAGATGTTTTTGGGCCTGCCAAGGGAGGACGCTGCCGCTGCATTGTATCAATAGATATTATGCTTTGTCTAAGATGAAACTTGGAAAAAGAGGCCCTTTGGGCAGCAGTAAGTTACCTAATTAAAATATGAACGTCCAACATCGAACATCGAATGTTCAACATCGAATAAAAAATAACGCTATTTTCAGTGCCCCAATGGGGTAAACGTTCTGGTCTGCAATATGGTTGTCTGCTCTGATATTTGGCAGCTGTTCAACAATCTTGATGACTCGCACCGAATATCAAGCAGCCTTTATATCAGGTCATAGGTATGTTTCTTTATTTTTTTCCATTCGACGTTCGATGTTGGACGTTCGATGTTCGATGTTCGCGTTAATCAAACCCCATTAAGCGGAACTAAAGAGAATATCCAACTTACTGGAATTGCAGCATAAATCATTTAATAGACAATTTTTTGTTATATTTAGGCGCTAAGCGCCTAATTGTTCCGCCAAGGCTGCCCGGCTTTGTACGAGTCCAGCCGCTTTTTGATTTCAGTGAGTCCAGTGGCCTGATCTTGTTTCTTGAGTGTATCGAGAATTTGGTTGAGGATGGTTATAGCCTCTTGAAAATTCCCTGTTTCTGCATGGGCGGCCGCAAGGGTATCCATGCTCAGAAGGCTGGGATAGATCTCAACCGCCCTTTTCGCAAGGGTCAGAGCTTTCTGGCCGTTTCGAAATGTGCCGTCCGGACAGGTTGACAGGAGCCAGGCCATGTTGATATATGTCTCAGGGTAGGTGGGTGAAAGTTTCAGCGCCCTTTTGTAGTCAGCCAAAGCGCGCTTAAAATTTCCTTTTTTCTCCCAGACCAAACCCCGTTTGGCTAAGGCCTTGAAATCGTCGGAATTCAAATTGAGAGCTGTATTGTAGTCCGCGAGGGCCTGGTCCAATTTTCCCATCTTTTCTTGCACATAAGCCCGATTTACAAATGCCTCGGAAAATCGGGGGGAAACGATAATGGCCTTATTATAGTCATTTAAAGCTTTGGGGAAATTTCCTTTCTTGGCCCAAATATTCCCTCGGTTCAAGAAGGCTTCGGCAAAGCGTGGCCTTATGGTGATAGCCTTGCTGAAATCGTTAATGGCCTTTTCGAGTTCGCCCATTTCATACCAGGTGATGCCGCGGCTGTAATAGACGGAACCATTCTCAGGCTGGAGGTTTATCGCCTTTGTATAATCACCGATAGCCTTGTCACGATCACCTTTTTTGGCCAAAATATACGCTCTTTTGACATAGATGTCTGCATCCCGGGGAGTAAGTTTGATGATTTTGTTGAAATCCGCAAGGGCTTGGTCGAGTTGGCCCTTGGAAACCAAGGCCGAGGCGCGGCCTAAATATGCTCTGACATGATCGGATTTGATCTCTATCGCATTGGTGAAATCTGTAATGGCCTTTTCCGGTTCATCCAGAGTGACATTGGCAAAACCACGGTTGACATATGTTTCAACGTCACCGGGTTTACGCTGCAGCGCTTCAGTGTAATCAACAACGGCTTTGGAGTGGATACCCTTGTTGGCCCAAGCGTTGCCACGGCTATGATAGGCCATGGCAAAATCGGGATCGATTGTTATAGCCCGGTTGAAGTCGGAAATAGCCTGGTCATATTCACCTTGTTTATCCCATGTTACACCACGGTTATGGAGTGCCCTGACGTTGTTTCCCTCTATGGTTAACGCCTTGTTGTAATCCGCAATGGCCCTGTCCGGATAATTATTCTTTGCCCGGGCATTGCCACGAAGAATATAGATTTCAGCGTTTTCCGGCTGATAGTCAATGGCCTTGCTTAAGTCGGCAATGGCTTCGGTAAAGTTCCCCTGTTCATATGCTTTTTTGGCATGCGAGACAAAGCTTTCGGCCATGTATTCGTTACCCTGCTTAAGAGGTGTTTCGGGAATTGGAGCGGGCTGTTGTGCGCATCCGGATAACAAGGCAAGGACAGCAAACTGCCTTATGACGTTGAATAAACGTTCTCTCATAATAATTTTACTGAATGGTTTTTCGGTGCCCTTAATATTGACCGTATTTTGCCTAAAAAGCATTAACAATGGGCGGCGTCTTATCTTTTGATTTCGTCAACCAAAAAGGGCGTACAGCTTATTCCAATACTCTTTTTTTTCACCCAGACCCTGGCCATGGTCACAACTTCGCCCTCAATGTTGACAATATTTGTCAGTTTTTCAACAAAGGAAATATCATTAATCCTGAATTCCAAATAGGTAGTGATACTGCTGTAGGGGTCTGTTAACAGTACGATCTTTTCGATATCGTAAGGATGTTTCAAAGGTGATCCGGAAAATGGAACATGGGTTTCGCGCAGGTTTTTAGGTTTAGGCCTCTTAT
Organism: uncultured Desulfobulbaceae bacterium; assembly: GCA_945787445.1. GTDB lineage: Bacteria > Desulfobacterota > Desulfobulbia > Desulfobulbales > CALZHT01 > CALZHT01. The sequence goes on along the minus strand of CALZHT010000017.1, from coordinate 25,408 downwards.
ATTCCTCCAATTCAATTTTCTCAGCCTTTGAAAGCAAAGTTTCTATTGCCATTCTTGGTTTTCTCCTGAATAAAAATAGGTTTAATCGATTACAATATATTCCGGGGATGGATAGGTCCCTTGCAATTGATACAAAATGTCATTAGATATTTCCACCTAAATTGAGCGTTTCAAAAAATTATTTGTCTCAATCCAATTAGATGCAAGCATTTCTGGCAGAACCGATCCTCACATGCCAAGGTTTTTAGGTTCAGGGATGGTTGGGCTTCTCTCCAATACAGAAGAAATTTGAATTAAAGCCGCATGAGTGAAGCCTAAAAACCCTTTCTCAGATTCCATTTTTCGCAGAAGGGCCTTGATTTGACCGGTCTGTAATGTTTACTTCTATTATAGTGACTATACATCGATGGTGAGAAACCATGATCGCTTGGTTTCATTGCTAATGAAATGGTATGGTACCGACAAGGAGTGTGAAAATGCGAGACACTGAGAATCCAGGCATACCCGAACAGGATATCGTTAGTAGCCAGGAGAAAGAGCAGCTTGCCAAAATATTCAGCGCAATGGAATATCCTGTGTCTCTTATTCTTTTTAGCGATTCCAAGGTAGATAATGTTTTTGTTCAGGCAGCGAGGATGGTCATTCGGGAAGTGCGCAATGTTGCTCCTCTTGTTAGCTTAAAAGAGTTTGGCCTGGATCATGAACTGGCTAAAAAATACAATGTAACCTTTGCTCCCACTCTATTGTTTGGTCCTGAAGAGTATAATATCCGCTGGCTGGGTGCTCCGGTCGGCGAAGAAGGCAGAACCTTTGTCGAAGCGCTGCTCATGCTGGGCACCAAAAAGCTTCGCTTGAGTGATCCCTCCCGGAAAGTACTCGATAAAATTGATTCACCCCGGAACATTAAATTATTTGTCAGCCCGACCTGCCCCTATTGTCCGCAGCAGGCAGTTAACGCGCTTATGGCAGCAGCCTATTCTCCCCAGAAGATCTCTCTCGAGATAATTGATATTCAAGCCAATATGTTCATGGCTGAAAAGTACTCGGCCCATAGCGTTCCGGTGGCCTTTGCCAATGAAAAGTTGATTGCCAGGGGAGCCCAGCCTGAGGAACTGTTCATGGCCTCATTAGAGAAACTTGAAGAACAGACCTTTTTTATTCCAGACAGCGATACCGAGGAGGTGAAAGCTGATCTTGTCATCATTGGCGGCGGCCCGGCGGGGCTCACGGCAGGAATCTATTCCTCCAGAAGTGGATTGAACACCGTAGTGATTGAAAAAGGCGCCCTGGGAGGGCAGGTGGCTACTACGCCGATGGTGGAAAACTATCCTGGTTTGGCTAGAGTGCCGGGGAAAACACTGGTGGACATTATGGTAACCCATGCCCTGGAATATGTCACAATCTTTCCGAGCGAAGAGGTAATGGACATACAACCAGGCAAAGAGATTGTGGTGTTGACCAGCCGGCGAAGGTTCAAGGCTAGAGCGGTACTTATTGCCACCGGAGCCAAATACCGCCGTCTCAGTGTTCCTGGTGAAGAGAGATATGGCGGCCGGGGCGTCAGTTATTGCAGCACCTGTGACGGCCCACTTTTCCAAGGCAAGAAGGTTCTAATGGTGGGAGGAGGGAACAGTGCTCTGACTGAGGCTTTGCATCTGCAGAATATCGGTGTTGATGTTACCCTGGTCCATCGCAGGGATTCCTTCAGGGCCCAGGAAAATTTGATCCAGAAAGTCAATGCGGCAAACATTCCGGCGATTTTTAATACCGAAGTAGTTGAAATCCGCGGTAATGGTATGGTGGAAGAGGTTGAGATAAGAAACAACAACACAGACACGGTATCAACGATCTCGGCTAACGGGGTTTTTGTCGCCATTGGCTATGAACCTACGGTGGATATTGCCAGGAAGATCGGTGCGGATATAACCCCGGACGGTTTTGTCTGGCGGGATGAACGCCACCGAACATCTGTTCGCGGCATTTACTCTGCCGGCGATGTGGAAGGCGGATATAAGCAGATTGTCACTGCTGCCGGCCAAGGCGCCGAGGCAGCTCTTTCTATTTTTGAAGATATGGTAAACCCTTACTGGATGAAAGAAACGCAGGGCTCTAAAAAATAAATTCCGGTCATGGCGTCGCAAAAAGTTCGATCTACTGCGTTGTAGCGGGTTCTCGGAATGCTCAACATACCATATGTATGCTTCCGCTTCCTCGACTCCACTACGCCTTGTATATCAAACTTTTATGCTTAGCCATGGCGAGTACATCAAGGATGAGTAAATAAGTCATAATTACTGATAGGCAAAAAAAGCAACAGCCGCTTCTTGAGGCGGTTGCTTTTTTTTTGCAGGACCAAGCAAGGACTTCCAGGATCGGAACTAACCGGAATTAGGAAGTTTTTTCAATTCTCGCCTGGATTATTCAGGTGGTGAGTTGGCTGAAGATGCGAGGAAGAGGGTGATTCGCTGTAGTTGGCTACGCGAAACGCCCTATGACGAAGCAGATTCGGTCAAATCGCCACCCCCGCAGGGTGACTCTTTTCAATTGCAGTTATGGAACAAACAAAATAGCACTCTGCGTATTGCAAAGCACGGAGAAAATATTCGATTTCGCCTAAATATTAACAAAATAAAAAAAATATTAGTCCAGAGTCATGAATAATCCGGGCTAGGCTACGCGGGCCTTACTGTTAATCTCTCTAAAGGAAGTATAAAAGAGGGTGCCGGCAAGAAATAGAGCAGATATCTGTATGGCGCCGGAAGATATCTTTGGAAACATGATTGCGATTAAAACTCCTAAGACGAATAAGAGATAGGCAATTCCTATTGGTGCATCTTTTACCGGTTTTATAAGTCTATCATGTAATATGACGAAAAGAACTCCGGCTATAAAGCTTGCCACGAGATACGATGCTATCTGAGGGTTGCCCAGGATTATTGTTGATACGACAATAACTATGGCAATAGCGATATTCATGTATTTTCCTCCTTTCCCATTCTATCTTTTGATTAAGTGAGAACAAACAGTTAGAGGGCAATGTACCCTTTTCTTTTTTTCAAAGTCAAGAGAATGTTGTTATGCTCCTATAAGGACATAGTCATGCATTGGATTATTTTTACTCCTGTCTATTTTTACCAAGCTCTGAATTCAGCCAGTCAATCTTGCTCCATAGGCCCTGCAGAATATTAACCTCCCGATGGTCGAGTTGGGCACGGCCGAAGATGCGGCGGAAAGTGCGCAGGATGTGATCCGGGTTCTGTGGATTGAGATAGCCAATGTCCAGAAGGCTCTGTCGCATGTGGAGGTACATAATTTCAAGGTCTTTGCCGGAAGCCAAATCTTCTCGGCCCGGTGGCATCTCTTGTTTGTCCGGATGCTGTTTCGCAACTTCGTAAATCATAAGGCAAACTGCTTGGGCCAGATTCATGGATGGATGCTCTTCGTTTGTAGGTATTGTGATGTAACGTTGGCACAATTCAAGCTCTTCGGTTCGCAGGCCGTGTTTTTCTCGGCCGAAGACCAAGGCCGTTTTTGTTTCACCTAAGGATCTGTTGATAAGAGTTGCCGCTTCTTGGGGGAAGAGGAAATCAACGCGGTATCTTCCATACCGGCGGGTTGTGCCCAGGGCCACAGGACAGTCTGCCACGGCAGTGGCCAAGTCCTTGAATATTGTGGCGTTGTCAAGAAGCTCGTTGGCCTTGACCGCCATGTCACGTGCTTCCTTGCCCAAATGATCGGTGCTTGGATTCACCAACCGCAGGTCGGTAAAACCGAAGTTCTTCATGGCCCGGCAGATTGAGCCGATGTTGCGGGGCCCTTGGGGCTCCACGAGAACGATGCTTATATTTGCAAAACTCATAATACCTAAAGAAATTCAACCAGCCATTCCTTGCAGGATTTCCTTGACTAAATTGCCGTCTGCTTTTTTGCCGAAATGCTGCATAATCGGTTTCATGGCCTGCATGGGGCTTTTAAATACTGAGAAGTCTATATTCATCTGAATCCATTCCGTAATCTCATCACGTGAGGCCATTTTGGGCAGATAGGTTGTAAGGATTTCAAGGAAAGGTGAAGATGCTTCCTTTTTCAGTTCCAATACAGTCTTTTCCGATTTGAGCAGCCCTCTGATAACCTGGAGGATATCGTCGTTGGTGATTTCTTCCGGGCTTTTTGGTCGGGAGGTTTTCTTGCCGCTTTCAAGGGTAAGGGGCACGGTGAGTTTAGGATATTCACTCATGGTTTGCCGAATGGCATTTTTGGCGTCACTGTTCTTTGTGAGCATTGCCTGCTTCAGGTCTGTCTTGAGTTTATCGTGCAGCGAAACGGCCATTGCATCATCCCAACCATATCCTTCCTTTTTGATATCACTCATCTTTTTTTCCCCTGGTACTTTGTGAAATTCTTTTCCTCATCGGACTTTTATGCCCGCGGATTTCAGCAGATCTGCTGAAATCCACTCACCATGAACTGCACCGCAATGACGGCAAGCAGGAGTCCCAAAAGGCGGGTAAGGACTCTGATGCCGCCCACGCCGAGAAATTTTTTCAACTGCTTGCCGAAATGAAAAGCACAATAAACGATGAGACAGGCTAGCACAATTGCGCTGAGCAATAAAGGGATATTCAGTGGTTTACCACTTTGCTGCTGGACAAGCACAGCAGTGATGGCACCCGGACCGGCCAGCATTGGGGTGGCCAGAGGAACCAATGCGACATTTTCCTTGGCTACGCCTTCCTGTTTCTCTTCTTCACTGGTTTTGATGCCGCTTGGAATCAGGTGAAGCAATTGCAAGGCGTAAATGAAAAAGATAAATCCTCCGGTAATTTGAAAGGCGGGAAGGCTTATGGCAAAGAATTGTAAAATAAAATCTCCGGTCAGAGCAAAAAAAACAAGGATGCCGCAGGCGGCAATACAGGAAATGATAGCTATCTTTTCCTGTTCGGCTGGAGTGTTTTGTTTGGTAAAGAGCAGAAAAAGGGTCAGGTTTCCCAACGGGTCAATGATAATGAGCAAGGGTATGAGGATAGTTAGAAATGAATGAATGTGTTCCATGTCAGTCTTAGATGGGGTAACAGTATTCGTTTATGCCCTGTTCTTTAATCAAGCCTTTGGCAGCCGCCGGGCGGCTTTGGTAGTGGTCGACAGCAGGCTTCCCGAGGGTAAAGATTTCCTTTGTCCTGCAAAATGGTAGTTTCACCCTCCTGATGTTTCATTATCTAGACATCCTGTTTTGTGTGCAGATTGTTTTCCAATTCCTGTCTGACAAACTCTGCATAATTTCCTGACTCTATACGGACAAGCCCCTGGATTGAAAGGTTGAAAATGTAAACCCATCCTGAAACAGTCTGATTCTTTTTCAGGAGTACCTTGGTTTTTATCCTTCTGAATTCATGGGGCTCAGGGAACAGCGGACTGCATCCTTCATAGTCATCAAGCCGTTGTATTACCGTATCCGGATTTTTTAATCTGTATACTTCTACTTGGACCTTGTCCTCGCTATTTTTTGATAGGATCAAGCCTGGATATTGATCTACTTCATAGAGTTGCCCTTGAATCTCAGTTTCGCCTACATACTCTGCAAAACTTGTAAGGAGAGAGTGCATAGGGCTTGCCAACTCCCTGAGCAGGGTGCCATAAACAAAAAGATATTGCGGTTCGATTTTCGCCATGTCTTATGCCCAATTGTAAGGATTATCCATATGTTTTTACGGTTGGTTCATGTGGGCTTGCGCACTTCTCCAGCAAGATCTGCGGCCATGCTTGCAATGCCGCTGACCAACCTCGCCATCCGGTCGTAGGAAATCTTATCCGGGGTGTCGGCCAAGGTATGGTAATACCTGTAACGGAACAGGGCAGTGTCGGTAATCATTACAGCCTTAAAACCTTCGCGCCAGAAGGACCATTGGTCGGACCATCCTATGCCGGTCATCCAGCCGGGCGCAGCAACCCCTTCAGAAGGGAAGTGTGCATGTCGCCGAAATGATGCAATTGCTTGGTGGACAAGTTTTCGGGAGCCAATATTGCCGACAAAAGCGATAAAGTTGCCCATGTCAGGGTAAAATAAACTGAAGGGAAACGGATAATTCTGGCTGCCGGATTTATCAGAGTAGTAGCCGATGGTTTCCAGGGAAAACATGGCGATGATCTTTTCACCCATTCTGCGGGCCCGTTTAGCATGCACCCGGCTTCCCATTGCATCGGACAGAAAAAAGGGGGGCTCTTCATTGACAAAGGCCACAAAACGTACGGTCTTTGCCAGGTCCTGGTTACGAAGGAGTCTTGCTGTCTCAAGCAGGGCCGCCACTCCTGAAGCGTTGTCGTTTGCGCCGGGGCAGCCTTTTACTGAATCGTAGTGGGCGCCGATAAGGATGATCTCGTCAGGCTGTGATTGGCCTTTTTTCTCTGCTACAATGTTCTTTACCGCATGATCGCGTGCTATAAATTCCTCGAATGTTGCTTTGTAACCCACCTTTTCAAAGTCTTCCTTGATATACGCAGCGGCTTTTTCCAGTTCCTTGTGCTTCCAAAGGTTCCGATCTCCTATATGGCCGGCAAGGGTATAAATATGGTTGCTGAGATTGTTACGGACGACGGTTTCTTCTTTGCTTAAGGGAAGAAATGGTCCAGCGTAAGATTTCCCGGGCATTTTCATGAAATAATCAGTAGCACCCATGGTTAGGAATATTCCGATGATAAGGAAAAAAAGTAAAACCAACCCGCCAGCACGGTACAGGTTGAAATTTCTGGATTTAGATTCTGCATTTACATGAGGCATGGCCAACCGTCCATCACTGATTGTCGCATAAGGGTAGGCGCCCCACAATGATTTTGTGGAGAAGAGCAGGATTTTTACCCATACCGGCAAAACAAATGACAATGAGCGGTAGGCCTGGCAAATTTACCCTCAGTTATTGAATTGGCTAGGGCTTGTTATTTCTTTGGTACCCCAAAGAAGGCGGTCACCGTGCCTCCCAGGTGGATTGGTATTTTGTGGTATTCCCAGTGATATATATTCTTAAAGGGCGCAACCATTTTCATGAGGTCATCTTTTGTGTACACTCGGAAAATACTGATGATCCCGTCCCATAAGGCAAGCATTGGCATGAAGGGCACAGGAAAGGAGGAGATTAGTTTCAGCAGACGGTCCTGTTTGGTTAACAGGGGATTTGCCAGTGAGGCAATGGTATAAGGGAGAAGCAAAGGCATAATCTCTCGTATATTTCTTGTAAACGGCTCCAAGATAAAAATTGACTGACGTTTCTGTACACAGTCGGAAAGAATTCCAGTAGCAATCTCGGGCGGGAAGTGATGGAACGCTGAAATTATAGTGCGGGCTGGCCGGTCGTACTTGTCTGGAACATCGGCCGCATTCACCGGCTCGTCTATCACTTTGATTTTGCCGGGATAGTGTGCCGCGATGTCCTTCAAGGCATGCAGTCTGGGGAACAGATCTGATAAAACAAAATTAGGGGAGGAGATATGTTGCTTTGCCATGGCATCAAGCAGAGCAGCAACGCTGTCTCCGGAACCACTGCAAAGGTCAAGGATCGTGTCGCTCCCTGCGGCGCAACAAAAGTCCCTGAAAATTGGGGCAGCCTGGTCGTAGATTCTGCCCCATCGGAGGCATTTGCCGAGCGCTTCAACAATACCGTCACGCAAAAATGGTGGACACCAACCACTATCATTAAATTCAAAAGCATGAAAACGGTCCATGGCGTTAACTATAAATGAAAATAGTTTTTTTTGTCATGAAATTAACCTGAGTACCTGTTGAATAGATACGATTATGGGGAATCTCAGTCATTAAAATGTAAGGTACTATTTAAAGAAAAATCTGAAATTTTCATTGATAATATGCCATGGATTTTAGATAATCCTAATATTACAATATAAAATATATTCTATATTACATTGTGTGGTTGCTGTTCATTAGGGTAATGCCTTTAGAGATTATGTTCGCTTTCTTCTCAGCAAATTTTTATTACCGTCGCTGTTGTTCCAGTCAATTACAACTATTCCCTGAAGCTAAAAAAATTATCACCCACCTCCCAACTAACTCTTCGTAAAGGACATACGTATGCTCTCAAATCTCAAAATCCGGTGGAAATTTCTGCTCAGTTCGTATGCTGTAATGCTTGCTTCGGTAACACTGATAACTTTTTTAATAGTTACGCAGATTAAGAGTAATGCTGCGGCGGAACTGAAAACATTCAAGGAAGATGAGATAGGAAAAGTCAAAGCGAACTTGAAAAATTACGTAGATATAGCTTTTGAAACAATTGATTCGAATGTGAGAAATGCGCAGGATAACGATTATTTGGAAAAAAGATATGGAAACAGGCTGAGAAACATCATTGATGTGGCCCAGACGCTGATTGATGATGCCATGGCAGCTTCAGAAAATGGAATGATCACGGTTGAAGAGGCACGGAAACGGGCCATGGAAAATATAAAGAAAATTCGCTACGACGATGGTAAGGGTTATGTCTGGATTAATGACACAGGCAAGCCCTATCCGGCTATGGTGATGCATCCGACCGTGCCGGCCCTGGACGGCAAGGTGCTTGATAATCCAAAATACAACTGCGCCTTGGGCAAGCAGGAGAATCTGTTCAAGGCGTTTGTCGATGTCACGGAAAAGAATGGTGAAGGCTTTGTGGATTATCTGTGGCCCAAGCCGACCACGGACGGTCTTACCGAGGAACAACCTAAGCTTTCCTTTGTAAGAATTATTCCCGAGTGGGGATGGATTCTCGGAACAGGCATTTACGTTGATGACGCCATTGCCGATGCCATTGAGAGGACCAAACTCGATATCAGCAAGATGCGGTATGATAATGGCACCGGATATTTCTGGATAAACGATACCGGCAAACCCTATCCGGCTATGATGATGCATCCGACCGTGCCGGCCCTGGACGGCAAGGTGCTTGATAATCCAAAATACAACTGCGCCCTGGGCAAGCAGGAGAATCTGTTCAAGGCCTTTGTCGATGTCACGGAAAAGAATGGTGAAGGCTTTGTGGATTATTTCTGGCCCAAGCCGACCACGGATGGTCTTACCAAGGAACAGCCCAAACTTTCTTACGTGCGGCTTTATGAGCCGTTGGATTGGGTCATTGGCACCGGTGTGTATATTGACTCCATTGATGCATATCTTGCGCAAAGAACCGCAAAGGTAAATGAGCAGATTAAGAAATTGCTCGTTAAAGTAAGTGTAATTGTTGTGGTGGTATCATTGTTCGCATTACTGGGATTTTGGTTGTTGGCCCGTAAAATCACGAATCCAATAAACAGATGTGCAGATTTTGCCCGCATCATGGGATCCGGGAATCTCACCGCCAGCATAGATATCGAAAGCAAGGATGAAGTCGGCCAGTTAGCGACATCCCTAAAGGATATGGGAATACATCTTCGGGAAACCATGGAGGGTGTTATAGATCTTTCTCAAGAATTTTCAGATGGTGCCACTAACCAGGCGGCATCACTCGAAGAGATATCCGCGTCTTTGGAAGAACTTTCCGCCATGACCAGACAGAATGCGGAAGGAGCCAGGGAAGGCGACAAGCTTATTGCAGGGACGCACCAAACAGTAAATGATGCCAATAGTGCGATGACCAAGCTTGCTGGGTTTATGGAAGAAATATCCGACTCCAGCAGCCAGACGCAGAAAATAGTAAAAACCATTGATGAAATTGCCTTTCAAACCAATCTTCTTGCTCTGAATGCTGCGGTAGAAGCGGCCAGGGCTGGAGAAGCCGGGGCCGGCTTTGCAGTGGTTGCTGATGAAGTGCGGAACTTGGCTATGCGCGCGGCGGAAGCAGCAAGGAACACCGCAGGATTGATTGATGATACAGTTAAGAAAATTGAAGAGGGTGACCGTATGGCAGCGGATACCAGAGAAGCCTTTGCCGAGTCCACCGAAAATATTAACAAGGTGCGGGAATTAATGAGCGAAATTGTGTCGGCATCCGATGAACAGGCCAACGGGATTGAGCAGGTTAACCTATCAGTTGCCAATATTAATACTGTTACTCAGCAGAATGTGAGTAATGTTCAACAGCTTATTGTAGCAACTGATAAGTTTCAAATTGACGGCGGGCTGGCCGGCAGAGATGGAAAGCAAGATCTATTGACTGGCTAAGACAAATGGGGCCCACATATGGTCCAGGCCATGAGTTTGTCGGGACCAGGTTGTCTTCCAATTTTTTCCTGGAAGGACGAAAGGATGTACTAAGAAAAGGCGGAAGATTTTATTTATTTGCACCAACTTCTTTTACCTTCGCATCATCTTGGATTCTCACCCAAAAATTTCCCGAGCAATTGAGCTTTGATGTAATTGCTGGATGGTTGATTTTTGCAATCTTCCAACTCATCAAAGGGTGCTGCCACGATCCATCTTCATTTTCTGCTGTTTTCGTGAAAGATCCATTTGCTCACCCCTGCATTATCAGATGAGGTGACGATTGTATCTGTACTAATCAAAATATTGAGGCGGCTTACTGTTCTGGTATGATTATTGTAAATTATAAAAAACATTTTCTAAACAGATAATTATAGCTGGGCGCAAGTGGTTTTCGCTTGACAATCGCTCCCCATCCATTCTATAACAAAAAAGGTGGTAATTACTCGTATTAGCAAGAAAAAATCGAAAAAAGTAGGGCGTTTCTCACCATATTTTAGCCTCCCTCTATATTTTCCTGGAGCGGTATGACAGTATTTTCCCAGATATTCGATATGATAGATATTGGCCTTGTCATTCTTGATAAGGAATTCAAGGTTCGTTTCTGGAACCGCTGGCTTGAATCCCACAGCGGTATTGATCCCGAAAAAATCTGCAACACCATCATTTATGATTTTTATCCAAATTTGAATAACCCGAAATTTCTCAGAAACTTCAAAGCTGTCTTAACGTTCGGGAATTTTTATTTCTTCCCCCACAAACTCTATGAATACATTTTCCCCTTCAAGCCGGACAGCTCTTTTGAAACGGAATTGGATTCTATGCAGCAGAGCTGCACCATGGGGCCATTACGTGATGAATTCAATGTGATCAATTATGTTTTTATATCAATAAGGGATGTGACTGAAGCAGTAGTATATGAAAAGAAGTTGACGGAAGCTTTGTTTTCGCTTCTCGATCCTGATGCAGAAACTAAGGTAGAACCCCAGACAGTACTTTCTGACTTATACCATCAGGCGCCTCCGCAAGCCAGCGCAGGAGAATCGGTATCTTTTGAGGGCCAAATCGAGGCCCTTTTTTCTATGATTGCAGACCAGAGGGATAAGAAAAAGGGGAAATAAGCCGGAGAAAAATCCACATGAAGACAAGCCTTTTTTTACTATTTTTTTTATCGATAACCAATACCTGGCGTTTGGTATATTGTGACACTCGGTTGTTACCTTAAAGTTGTGAGGGATTCATGATCAAGAAATTGCTCCTTGTTGATGATTCAGCCGTTGCTCGCAAGATCCTGCTCAAATGCATTCCCAATGCTGAACAGTATGAAGTACATGAAGCCAATAACGGGCTGGAAGGATTTGAAAAGTACAAGGAATTACAGCCCGACCTTACCTTTATGGACCTGACCATGCCGGTGATGGGTGGTGTTGAGGCCATTGAAGAAATTAGGAAACATGATCCAAAGGCAATTGTCATTGTTACGACAGCCGACGTTCAAACAAAGACAATTGAAAAAGTTATGGACTTAGGGGCTCTCCTGGTGGTGAGGAAACCACCATCGTCGGAAACGGTTAACGATGCAATCAACCAAGCTGAAATAGCTTTTAAAAATAGGGGATAGAGTATGAGCCAGTCGAATTTCAATGATCTTTTTCCCGAAGATGAAGCGGCAATTCTCCAGGAAGTCATGAATATTGCCTTTGGCAAGGCCTCAGCGGATTTGGCTGATGTAATAGACATCCGCGTGATTCTGAGTGTCCCGGATATAAGGTTGATGAGGGCATCGGAGTTACCCGCGCAGATCGTTGATGAAGTTAAGATCTATGATCTCATAAGTATTGTCGAACAGAATTATTGGGGAAAATTCAAAGGAACTGCTCTGCTGATTTTCCCTACTCAGGCCAGTAAAGGGTTGGTTTCAATGTTCGAAAGTGAACAAGAATTTTTCCCGGACGCTGAAAATGTAATGTTTGAGAAGGAAACCCTCCTTGAAATCGGCAACATTCTCATTGGTGCATGTGTCGGCAAGATTGCTGAACTGTTAAAAGACATTGTTTCGTATTCACCACCAAGGGCTTTTACCAAGAACCTTTCAAATGAAACTTTTCAGGAAAAGTGGACAGATTCCGAAAAAGTAGCCGTATTCATGCGCACGATCTTCAGTTTTGAGGAAAATGATGTCAGCGGTTTCCTTTTCCTGATTTTGAGCCAGGATTCTTTAAAATGGCTCAAAACGGCGTTGAATAATTTTATGGAAAAATATGGGTGAGTAGTACTGGAATATTGGTGAGCTAGCAAATAATATAAACTATCAAATCTTCCCATTCCATGACATAAGCAGCTGAGGTTCCTGCGTGTCAGTTTACTTATTTATGAGCGGGACGCCTAAGCTTTTCCTGATGCAGGGCTGTTTTCAAGCCGACAAATGTCCATTCTTGAGAGTGTCCTCTTTCCATTTATTTTTTCTTTGAACTTGCCGCCTTACTTGCTTCATTATCTTTGTTTTTTTTCTTTTTCGGACGAGTGTTACCTTTAGTGCCGCGCCAGATTTTACCTCGCTTTGAGCGGATATCACCTTTACCCATTAATTATACCTCCCTGCTGATTTTGATACTGATATTCTTAATATATTAGTATATTTGCAAAAATTTGTTAAGAACATTCCCATTTTAATTGTAATGAGAGAATTTGGTCCTGAAGGCAAAAAAGCAAAAAGTACTCATAAAAAATTCTGGTTACCGCTCATTTTCAGTCAATGTTGTTTGGCTGATCTATAATGAGCTGTTATCCTGTTTTTTTGTCATTTCGAACGAAGGTGAGAAATCCGGTTTATTGTGCAATACGATTTCTCCCTTTGGTCGAAATAACAGGAGATTTTATAAGCAAAGAAGAATAAGGCTGAATTTAATTGGTAATCAGATAAAAGAAAAGCATTGCATTCTATAGGCCCGGATTTTTTACTTGATGAAACACTATGAAGTTTTTTGCATGGAAAGCCATACCAGTCATTCTCACTGTTTTGTTAATGAGTGGTTGTGCCGCCAGATATTTCAGGGATGCCGCTGTCAAGCCTCCCGAAACCTTGAGCTACGACCTGGGCCATTGGCCTTATGAAGAATATTGGACCGGTATCGTTTTTAACGGCAGCAAAATCGGTTTTACCCATCTTGCCATAAGTCCTTCCAAGAATAATCCCCATTTATATGAAGTGCGTTCAGAGGCTGTCCTAGACTTTCATTTTCTGATGTTTGATAAAAAAGTGTCGCTGAAGTCCGTGGATCTGGTCCGGAGTGACCTCTCCCTGGTCAGTTTCTTCTATGACTATGATCTTGACGGCAATGTAATGCAGCAAAGGGGAGAGGTTGTTGATAATGAGCTTGTCGTCCACGTCACCGCTGGAGAAGAAGAAGTGGAGAAGCGGTTTTTCCTTGAAGAAAAACTGTATCCCGCAAGCGCAACCGTGCTCTATCCAGTTCTCCATGGTCTCGAAATCAGCAAGGCATATGCATACTCTGTATATAATGGCGAAACCCAAGAAATTTCAGAAGTCAGTCAAAAAATTACCGCCTTTGAAGAAAGCGATTTGTTTGACGGACAGGGATTCAAGGTAAAAACCGCCATGTATGGTCAAAAGGTCACCACCTGGATAGATATGCTGGGAAGGCCCCTGCTTGAGATGGCACAGCGGGGCGTGATTATCTCCGGTTTGGAGAGTGAATTGACCGCCAAACAGTACCTTGCCAAATCAGCCCTAAACAAATTCGATGCTCTACTTGATTTGAGTCTTATCAAGCCGAACATTGAGGTTCCTTTGCCTCGGAAAGTATCCCGGATGGAACTGAATCTGAAAGGTGTGGATAGGGAATTCTCTGTTCCCAACAGTCCATGGCAGGTTTGTGCGTGGCGGGGGGAGTCCGTTTATTGCCGGGTTGAAAAAAGAGATCCCGAAGAAATGACAGGAACGAAAGGTGCAAGGAATGAGGAAACTGAACGATTTCTGCTCCCGACATTCATAGTGCCGAGCAGCAATGATAAGATACTACAAACAGCCCTGGATATTGCAGGAGCCAAAGAGGAACAGCCGGTACAGATTCAAGAGCTCCTTGCCTGGCTTGCGCAAAACATTGCCAAGAAACCGGTGGATGTATTCACCGCCCTTGATGTGCTCCATAAGAAAGAGGCGGAATGTCAGGGCCATTCATTCCTGTTCGCAGCCTTGGCCAGGGCTTTGGGCATTCCCGCCAAAATTGTCAACGGCATTGTCTATTCCGAGCAATACAATGGGTTCCTTTTTCACACCTGGGTGGAAGTTTTTGTCAATGGCATGTGGTTTCCGGTGGACCCGACTTTTGGCCAGCTTGCCGCAGATGCCACCCATGTAAAACTCATTGAAGGAGAAGGCCTGGCAGAATTACTCCCCCTTGTTGATCTGGTCGGCACCATCAAGGTGGAAATTATTTCGTTGAAATAGATCTGCTTGTTTTCGTAATTTTTCGCTCTGATTTGGGTGTAAGCCAGACTCCTTGACCCTAAAAAATGACAATTGATGAATATAATTATTTTAGGTAGAGTTATTTACCTGGTAAAACTTAACCAAAAGAGGATGTTTGCATGGGCCGGTATGATGAGATTTTTGCAAAAAGCGTAAGTGATCCGGAAAGTTTTTGGGACGCGGCGGCCGAGGCCATTGATTGGCAAAAGAAATGGGACAAGGTGTTAGACGACTCTGATCCGCCTTTTTATCGCTGGTATGTGGGTGGTGAGCTTAATACGTGCCATAATGCCCTGGACCGGCATGTGGAGAAGGGGCGCGCCGACCAGATTGCCATGATCTATGACAGCCCGGTAACCAATACGATAGAGAGAATAAGTTATAGGGAACTGCGGGACAGGGTGGCTGTTTTTGCCGGAGGCCTCAAAAATCTTGGAGTCGGTAAGGGTGATACCGTTGTTATCTACATGCCGATGATACCGGAAGCGGCTGTCGCCATGCTTGCCTGTGCCCGGCTTGGTGCGGTGCATTCCGTTGTGTTCGGCGGATTTGCGCCAAACGAACTCGCCATCAGGATTGACCATTCAAAGCCCCGGGTTATTGTCTCAGCTTCCGGCGGCATCGAGGGCAAAAAAATAATCGAATACAAGCCCCTCCTCGACGAGGCAATTGATCTCGCCGGCCACAAGCCGGAGAAATGCGTCATTTATCAAAGACCCAATATCAAGGCCTCACTGAAGACAGATCGTGACCTAGACTGGCAGGACATGACAACAAAGGCTGCACCGGTTGACTGTGTGCCGGTGCAAGCTACCGACCCGCTGTATATCCTCTATACGTCAGGAACCACCGGCTTACCTAAAGGGGTTCTCCGCGACAACGGCGGACATGCCGTTGCCTTGCAATGGAGCATGGAAAATATTTATGATGTTCGGCCCGGTGATGTATTCTGGGCCGCTTCGGATGTGGGCTGGGTGGTAGGTCACTCCTATATCGTTTATGCACCCTTGTTCATGGGCTGCACCACCGTGCTTTATGAGGGCAAACCGGTGGGTACCCCTGATCCCGGGGCCTTCTGGCGCGTGATTTCGCAGCATGGCGTGCGGGTGCTGTTCACCGCACCGACAGCCTTCCGAGCCATTAAAAAAGAGGACCCCGACGGGCACCATTGCAAGCAATACGATCTCTCCAATTTTAAGTATCTTTTTTTGGCCGGTGAGAGGCTTGACCCGGATACCTATCACTGGGCCAGCAGAATTTTACAGCGGCCGGTGATCGACCACTGGTGGCAAACAGAGACTGGCTGGCCCATTGCATCAAATTGTATGGGAATTGAACAGTTTCCCATTAAGCCGGGTTCCCCCACCAAGGCGGTTCCCGGATATGATGTCCGGATCTTGGATGACAACGGCAAGGAGCTTGGTTCCCATGCAGAAGGCAGTGTGGTCATCAAGCTGCCGTTGCCCCCTGGCACTCTGCAGACACTGTGGAAAGCGGATGAGAAATTTGTCACTTCCTATATGAGTCATTTTGAGGGGTATTACCATACCAGTGACGGGGGCTATATGGATGAGGACGGCTACCTCTTTATCATGGGCCGCATTGATGATGTCATCAATATTGCCGGCCATCGCCTCTCCACCGGGGCCATGGAGGAAGTGGTCGCTACCCATGCCGATGTTGCCGAGTGTGCGGTTTTCGGCACTGCGGATAAACTGAAGGGGGAATTGCCGGTGGGACTCGTGGTTCTCAAGGCCGGGGTGGAGACCGATCCCGAAGAGATCAAACAGGACCTGGTCAGGATGGTCAGGAAGCAAATCGGCCCCATTGCCTGTTATAAGGAGACCGCTGTGGTAAAGCGACTTCCTAAAACACGCTCCGGCAAGATCCTCAGGGGAACGATGCGGGCAATTGCCAACGGGAAAGAGTATCGTATGCCCTCAACCATTGATGACCCTGTGACCCTCGAAGAGATCACTGATTCGTTGAAAGGACTCGGCTATCCAAAAAGTTGAATATGCACAGCGAACATTTTTGCATGCTTTGAAAATGTGCATCCCCCATAAGCTTGTCGGAGTAAAACAGAGAATTCGCTTAAGCGGGGCATCTGTTAGCAAAGGAGTCTCGGGTCATGAAGATCCATGAATATCAGGCAAAAGAATTACTGAAAAAATATGCTGTGCCGGTCCCGGCCGGCGGAGTTGCTTTCGATGTTGAGAGCGCTGCCCATCTGGCCAAGGATTTGGCTGTTTTTCCTGTGGCGGTGAAGGCACAAATCCACGCGGGCGGGCGCGGCAAAGGGGGCGGGGTCAAACTTGCCCGTTCTGCCCAGGAAGTAAAAGAGCGGGTTGCGGAGATTCTGGGCATGACCCTGGTCACCCCGCAGACCGGCCCGGCCGGCCAATTGGTAAAAAAAGTTCTCATCGAGCAGGGAGTTGCCGTTTTGGAAGAGCTGTATCTCGGCATTGTCGTGGATCGGGCTTCCGCCTGCTTGGTTATCATGGCCAGCACAGCCGGCGGCATGGATATTGAGGAGGTTGCCGCTGCGACGCCGGAAAAAATTGTCAAAGTTCCGGTCAATCCCTTGATCGGCCTGCAAGACTACCATTGCCGTGAAATTGCCTTTGGTCTGCGCCTGCCCTCCGCTCTGATAAAACAGTTCAGCCCCTTGCTCAAAGGGCTTTATCAACTTTTTGTTGAAAATGATTGTTCCCTGCTTGAAATCAATCCTCTTGTCATCACCGCCCAGGGGGATCTGCTCGCTTTGGATGCAAAGGTGGATATCGACTCCAACAGTCTCTTCCGGCACCCTGAATTGCATGAGATGCGTGACTTTGATGAGGAGGATCCTCTGGAAGTTGAAGCGGCTACATTTAATCTCAACTATATCAACCTGGACGGCAATATCGGCAACATGGTGAACGGCGCCGGTCTGGCAATGGCCACCATGGATATTATCAAGGGAGCCGGGGCGGAACCCGCCAATTTTCTTGATGTGGGCGGCGGCGCCGACGCGGAAATGGTGGAAAACGGGTTCCGCATCATTTTGAGTGATCCAAAGGTGAAAGGCGTGCTGATTAATATTTTCGGCGGCATTTTGCGGTGTGATGTGCTGGCGGCAGGGGTAGTGGAGGCGGCTCGGAAAATAGCCATCCATGTACCTGTCGTGGTGCGCATGGAAGGGACCAATGTGGAGGCGGGCAGAGAGATTCTGGCCGAATCAGGATTGAATCTCGTTACAGCCGTTGATCTGCAGGATGCGGCCCAAAAGATTGCCCATATTGTTCAAGGCTAAATGCATGAAGAATTTAGGCGGGAAAAGGTCTGCAGGTTTTACGAGTTTGGATAGGGACGATGAGTATTTTTGTCGATAGCAGCACCCGCCTGTTGGTGCAGGGGATAACCGGCAAGGAAGGGCAGTTTCACACCCGACAGTGCATGGCATACGGCACCAAGGTGGTGGCCGGCGTTACTCCTGGAAAAGGCGGCCGGAAGATGGATGGTGTACCGGTGTTCAATACTGTCCGGGAAGCGGTGCAGGCCACCGGAGCAAACTGCAGCATGATTTTGGTCCCGCCGCCCTTTGCGGCCGATGCCATCATGGAAGCGGCTGATGCAGGTATCGCCTTAATTGTGGCGATCACCGAGGGTATTCCCATACTGGACTTGCTTACAGTGAAAAATTATCTTGCCACCACAAAGTCCAGACTTATTGGTCCGAATTGCCCTGGAATAATCAGTCCCGGCCAGTGCAAGATCGGCATTATGCCCGGATCCATCCATAAGTTCGGCGGGCCGGTGGGAGTGGTTTCCCGCTCCGGCACCTTGACCTATGA
Organism: uncultured Desulfobulbaceae bacterium; assembly: GCA_945787445.1. Classification (GTDB taxonomy): domain Bacteria; phylum Desulfobacterota; class Desulfobulbia; order Desulfobulbales; family CALZHT01; genus CALZHT01. The sequence continues at coordinate 6,897 of CALZHT010000017.1, read as the reverse complement.
GGTTGTTCATCAGCTCACCTTGCACGGCATAGGACAAACAACCTGTATCGGTATCGGCGGCGATCCCGTCCCCGGCACCTCTTTTATTGATTGTCTTACCGCCTTTGCAAAGGATTCTGAGACGGAAGGGGTCGTTCTGGTGGGCGAAATCGGCGGCACTGCTGAAGAAGAGGCCTGTGCTTTCATTACCGAATCCTTCAGTAAACCGGTGGTAGGATTTATTGCCGGCTTGACTGCGCCACCCGGCCGGCGCATGGGACACGCCGGCGCTATAGTGAGCGGCGGGAGCGGCACGGCCGCGGCGAAAATCGAGGCCATGCGCCAGAGTGGCGTGCATGTATGTGAGAATCTGGCCACGCTTGGTGCGTTTTGTGCAGATATATTTTTAGAGAACAAGCGCTGATATGCTGATGGTCCAAGTTTTGCTATGCCATACACCAGGAGAATTTCAAAACAATTTACTTTTATGCTCATATTTTATGACAGCCCTTCTAAGGGTGGTCGCTGGCTTGATCAACAGGCAGGACTGATCCTGAAGAGGAGACCATATGACAAAAGAGACGCGAAAACACCGGGTGCTTATCGCCAAGCCCGGCCTTGACGGCCATGACCGGGGCGCAAAATATATTGCCCGCACTTTGCGGGATGCCGGCTTTGAAGTGGTCTATACGGGAATTCGTCGGACACCGGAGGAAATTGCCGCAGCCGCCGTGCAAGAGGATGTGGCAGCCATAGGACTGTCATCACTTTCCGGCGCACACTTGCGCTTGTTCCCGGCCGTGGTCGAAGCGTTGCGAAAAGTTGCCGCCCCGGATATCCCGGTGCTTGGCGGCGGAGTTATCCCGGAAGAAGATTTTACCGTCCTCAAAGAGGCGGGCATTGCGGAGATTTTTACTCCAGGCACTCCTGTTGAGAAAATTATCGCCGCCTTTTCCGATGCGTGCGAAGCCCATTATCAAAAGAGAAACATCGGCTGATGACATCAATTGCCGAACTTATAGCCGGAATCAAGAACGGCGAACCACGCGCCATTGGCAGGGCGATTTCCATTGTCGAGGATGGCGGGGTGCATGGGCATTCCATCCTGGCAGCACTTGATGTCGAGCGTATTGAGGCGGCAACCGTAGTCGGCCTCACCGGGCCGCCGGGTGCCGGCAAGTCAACCCTTACCAACCAGCTCATTGCCCATTACCGTTCCCAGGGAAAAAGGATCGGTATCATTGCCATTGATCCCTCTTCGCCCATTTCCGGTGGCGCTTTGCTGGGTGACCGCATCAGGATGATGGCCCATGCGCCGGATCAGCATGTTGTGGTACGCTCCATGGCTACCCGGGGCCGGCTTGGCGGTTTGTGTGCGGCAGCCGGTGCCGCGGTCCGGGTTATGGCTGGTTCAGGCTGCAATATAGTAATCATCGAAACCGTTGGCGTTGGCCAATCTGAAATGGATATCGTGCGGCTTGCCGATATAACTGCACTGGTGCTGGCGCCCGGGCTTGGCGACGATATCCAGGCCATGAAGGCAGGGCTGCTGGAAGTCGCGGATATCCTGGTGGTGAACAAGGCGGATTGTCCAGGCGCCGAATCTTTGGCCATGGACCTGGATGGGGTTGTGCGGGAGAGGCAAAAAGCACCGGACAACTTGATCCCCAAGGTATGTATGACTGTAGCCTCTGAAGGCAAGGGAATAGGTGAACTTGCAGAGGAAATAGCCCGCCTGGATGCGGCCTGCCGGGCGAGCGCCAGACATCTCCTGCGCCGCCGGCAATCGCAGCACCTGGAAATTCTTGACTGGGCCATGGAGATGCTCAGGCCCAGGCTGCTTGAATTGATCTCCAGCGAGACTGACGATCCGGTGAGTGATCCCAGAGTGAAGGCCATGGAAATTCTCAAAAAAATTAACTGATTACCAATGAAAAGCAGTTATTTTTTCATTATAGAATCCTTTGTCATTTCTCACGTTCGTTCGAAATGACAGACTTAGTGAAAGTCAACAGGTTATGCTTCGTATAGTTATGGTAACTGAGAAATGGTGGTAATCATAAGAACTTGTAAAGGCTGGATGTCGAGGTGACAGCATGACTAAACATCCGCAATTGGATAGCTGGCAGGAAAACGAACTGCAGAAAAGTCTCAGCCGTTTCCCGGAGAGAAAGGCGAAGTTCGTCAATCACGGCGGCCAGGAAATCCCGAGAGTGGCCCTGCCGGATACCATTAATGACGAGTATGTTAAGAAACTTGGTTTCCCGGGCCGCTATCCCTTTACGCGCGGGGTGCAGCCCACCATGTACCGAGGCCGTCTCTGGACCATGCGGCAGTATGCCGGTTTTTCCACTGCCGCCGACTCCAACCGGCGCTATCGCTATCTGCTGGACCAGGGGACCACAGGATTGTCCGTGGCCTTTGATCTGCCAACCCAGATCGGCTATGACTCGGACGATCCTCTGAGCAGTGGGGAAGTCGGCAAGGTGGGGGTGGCCATTGACTCGCTTGCCGACATGGAAATGCTTTTTGACGCCATCCCCCTTGACAAGGTTTCCACCTCCATGACCATTAATGCGCCGGCTGCCATCCTCCTGGCCATGTATGTGGCAGTGGCGGAGAAACAGGGGGTGGCTCTGGAAAAGCTCCAAGGCACCATTCAGAATGATGTGCTCAAGGAGTATGTCGCCCGCGGCACCTATATCTTTCCACCCCGGCCCAGCCTACGTTTGATCACCAATATTTTCAAGTGGTGCGCCGAACATACCCCTGCCTTCAATACCATCTCAATTTCCGGTTATCATATCCGGGAGGCAGGTTCGACCGCAGTGCAGGAAGTGGCGCTTACCCTGGCCAATGGGTGCACCTATGTGCAGGCCGCTCTTGATGCCGGGCTGGAACTTGATGTCTTTGCACGGCGGCTGGCCTTTTTTTTCAACAGTTCATCCGATCTTTTGGAAGAGGTGGCCAAGTTTCGTGCGGCCCGCAGATTATGGGCCCGGCTGATGAAAGAGCGTTTCGGGGCCAAAAAGCCGGCCAGTCTCATGCTCCGCTTTCATACCCAGACCGCCGGCCACACCTTGACCGCGCAACAGATTGACAACAATATCGTCCGGGTTACCATCCAGGCTTTGGCCGCCGTGATGGGGGGCACCCAGTCCCTGCATACCAACTCCAGGGACGAGGCTCTTTCCCTGCCTACGGAAGCTTCGGTGCGTACCGCCTTGCGCACCCAGCAGATAATCGCCCATGAATCAGGAGTGGCCAACACCGTCGATCCTCTGGCCGGATCATACTATATCGAGCAGTTGACCGACAGAATCGAGCAGCAGGCTCTGGAACTCATCGATACAATTGACAAGAGCAGTGGGGTGGTGGCCTGTATTGAAAACGGCTTTATTCAACGCAAGATCGAAAACGCCTCCTATGCGTATCAGCAGGAAATCGAAAAGGGCGAGCGCATTATTGTCGGTGTCAACGAATTTCAGAGTGAGGAAGAAAATCCGCCTGAATTGCTGCGCGTCAATCCCCAGGTTGAAGAGGCCCAGATCGCCAATCTTGCCCTCGTCCGGGAGCAGCGCGATCAGACGGAGGTCGATAGCGATCTGCAACGGTTGCGTGATGCGGCAAGGAGCGACGATAATCTGATGCCCCATATTCTTGCAGCAGTGAAACACTATGCGACGCTGGGTGAAATCTGCAATGTCCTGCGCAGCGTGTTCGGCGAATATAGGGACAGGGGGTAGGGTATGGTGAAAAAAATAGACCATCTGGGCATTGCCGTCCATTCCATCGACCAGGCCCGAGATTTTTACGAGAAGGTCCTCGGCCTGGTCTGTGAAAAAATCGAAGTGGTGGAGTCCCAACAGGTAAAAACAGCCTTTTTTGCAATCGGCGACACCCATATAGAGCTGTTGGAGCCTCTTTCCGAAACAAGCCCCATTGCCAAATTCCTGCAGAAAAAGGGCGAAGGCATCCACCATGTGGGCTATCTGACTGATGATATTGAAGGGTGCTTAACAAAGGCGCGGCTTGCCGGCGTCTCCCTTATACATGAGGAACCGGTTGAAGGTTCCGGCAACAAGCAGATCGCCTTCCTGCATCCTAAATCCACCGGCGGGGTGCTCACGGAATTCTGCGCGGACCCGGAGGATTAGTTTTGACGAGACCCGCCACCTCTGGTTGTGGACCCGGATAAATTCTACCAATTCGGCGCCTACACTGTTTAAAGACATCGGGAACACTTTTTTTGTATTATAAGAGCACTTTTGCTAGAAGGTGTCCATGCCTTGGAAGGAGATAAAACCTATGGATCAAAAAGTACCATAACTTTAGGCACTTCAAAATTTAGGCACTCGTTTTACGCTCGTATTTTTGGTGTCAACCACAGATCTGCCGAGATAAAGTTATCTGAATTTGTCCTTGCGGCCTTCCTTTTCCTGTTTTTCTGTTATACAGTTTTGAAAAACCTGCAATTCTGCTGTGGCGTCAACAAAAACAGGGAGCATGACAACAGGGCATGAACTCTACCTTGCTGCGTATTTACGACAAACTCATCCTGCAACGGCCTGTTGTAACGCTTTTCCTTACCATAGCGGTTATCGGTTTTTTTGTCTGGCAAATTCCAAAATTCAAGCTGGATGCCTCAGGCGATTCCCTGGTATTGGAAAACGATATCGACCTCTATTATCACCGGAGCATCACCGAACGTTACGGGACACAAGCCGTCTTGGTCCTGACCTATACAGCCAAAGGAGATCTCTTCTCCACTCCAACACTTGCGGATCTCAAAGAGCTGCGGAATGAGTTGCGCGGATTGGAAGGGGTAGCTTCGGTTACCACCATTCTTGATGTTCCCTTGCTGCTCAGCACCAACGTCTCTATTGAGGATCTGGCGGAAAAAGAAAATATCAAAACACTGGAAAAATCGAAGGTCGACAAAAAGGAGGTCCTGGCAGAACTCAGAGACAATCCCCTCTATAGCGGCAGGCTGCTGAGCAGTGATAAAAAGACCACAGCAATTTTACTAAATCTTCCCATAGACAAAACCTACAAGGCCTTGTTAAAGCGGCGCTATGAGCTTCGTGAGAAGAAATATAAAAACGAACTCTCTCCTGAAGATGACAAGGAGCTGCAGGAAGTATCGCAACAATACCGGCAGCAGTTAACAAAGCTTCAGCATAAACAAAGCCGCCTGGTTGAGGCTGTCAGGGCCATCATGGATCGCCACCGCGGCCAGGCCGACCTTTATCTCGGCGGCGTACCGATGATTGCCGCCGACATGATCTCATTCATCAAGGGTGATCTTGTAGTCTTCGGGGTGGGGGTTCTCATCTTCCTGATCATAACCTTGACCGTTATTTTCCGAAAACCGCGCTGGGTCATGCTCTCCATTTTCTGCTGTTCCGGGGCGATTTTGCTTATGATGGGCTGGCTCGGTATGCTGGATTGGCGGGTAACCGTCATATCGTCAAACTTTATCTCGCTGATGCTGATCCTGACCATGTCGCTCACCATCCATCTGATCGAACGCTATCTGGAAGTCCATGCCCAATCACCCCATACCGGCCAGAGGGAGCTGGTCCTTGAAACCGTGCGCACCATTGCCTTGCCCTGTCTCTATACCACCCTCACAACAATGGTCGCCTTTATTTCCCTCCTGGTCAGCGATATCAGGCCGGTTATGGATTTCGGCATGATGATGACCATCGGGCTTATTGTCTCTTTTTTCCTTGCCTTTGTTCTGTTTCCGGCCACCGTCGTGCTTCTCGAAAAAGACACCTCCGGAGCCGGGGAGGATTTTTCCCACCCCTTTACTCTCAGCTTTGCCCGCCTTACCAAGGCCCATGGCGGCAAGATCCTGCTATTAAGCATTTTTCTGGCGATTCTGAGTGGCGTCGGAATTACCAAACTCAAGGTGGAAAACAGGGTTATAGATTATTTTCGTGAAAAGACGGAGATCTATCAGGGAATGCACTTGATCGACCAGAAACTGGGGGGTACCACACCATTAGATCTCATCATAGATTTTAAGGAAGAGACGGAGTCCTACGACGAGTTTGAAGAAGACGATGATCTCTTGGATGATTTCGGCGTTGAGGACACGGCTACTTACTGGTTTGCCGATGTTACTGCAATGGACCAGTTTGAAGAAATTCATGATTACCTGGTTGACCTGCCTGAAACCGGAGAGGTCCTGTCCCTTGCCACCGCGGGGAAAATAGCCACCAAGCTTAACAAAAATGTGCCGCTTGATAATTTCGAACTTGCCATCCTGCATAAAAAGGCCCCTCCTGACATAAAGGAGTTGTTGATACATCCTTATGTGTCCGAGGATATAACCCAGGCCAGGTTCACCATGCGGATTATTGAATCCGATAAAAATTTGGAAAGAAGGGTCCTGCTGAAAGAGATTCGCAATTTTCTCAAGGGCACAATGGATATTGCTGATGAGCAGATCCACTTCACCAATATGTATGTTCTTTACAATAACATGCTGCAAAGTTTGTTCCGGTCTCAGATCCTCACGATCGGGATGGTGTTTCTGGGGATATTTGTGATGTTTATAATCCTCTTTCGCTCCCTTTATCTGGCGGCCATTGCGGTTATCCCCAATGTCCTGCCTGTGGCCATGGTGTTGGGAACAATGGGATGGTTTGGTATTTCACTTGATATGATGACGATTACCATCGCATCAATTACCATCGGCATCGCGGTGGATGATACAATTCACTATATCCACCGCTTTCAAAAGGAATTCAGCAAGGACCGAAACTACCTGGCCACGGTCTTCCGTTGTCATAGCAGCATAGGCAGGGCCATGTACTATACTTCGGTGACCATCACCATTGGCTTTTCCATCCTGGTCCTGTCGAATTTCATACCCACCATCTATTTTGGTTTATTTACGGGATTTGC
>CALZHT010000016.1 GCA_945787445.1 uncultured Desulfobulbaceae bacterium | reverse complement strand
GTGGTTGGACATACCTCTTGAAGTCGAGCAAAAATCTCTTCCTACTATTACTTTTATAAGTGAATTCAATAAATTATGGTATGAAGGTGTTGAGTTTTGGATTAAAACAATGATTGATGCACAGGAGATCAAGGGAGAGGTAAAAAAAGCCTACGAAGAAAACTCTTTAGATAAAATTCTTTATTATTCTGAATTTCATTCCAAAGATTCATGAGCATTTTCTCAATGCGACTATCAATATCACATAAGGTTTTAATCATATTTTCCCTGCTCTCATTGGTAACCATATTTCTCGGCACCGTTATTTACTACACTAATAACAAACTCGCCAAGAGTAATGAAAGAATAAAAACAATTAACGAGTTTAAGATATCAATCACAGAATTGGGGCAGCAGCATGCTATTGCTGCAGCGGCAACCAAACATTTCCCCTATGAAAAATACGCTATTACCTTGAAGAACATTGAAGAATTAGTTGAAAAGATAGATGAGGACCAACCTACAGATGCGATTATTGCCGGCAACTCGTTTTCCAACGTCAAAAATCAAATTAAATACTACCGTAATGCAGCAGAAGAGCTGTTTGATAAATTAAAATCTGACACAATGCTTTTCATTGAAAACGCCTCGATAATTCAAGAAATTTTAGCTCAAAATGAAACGATTCCATCACATAATCAAACAAATTTTTATTACAACATATTGATGCTGGAAAATATATGGGATGAGATCTATGTTGATCATGATATATCAAAAATTCCTTCACTGAAAAAGCTTCAATTTGAGCTTTCCCAAAATGTATCATACAAAAAAATTGATGAAAAAACTGATCATTTCATAAAAAACGCAGAACGTTATTACATAAACCTTTTTGCCATTAAAAACAGACTTGAATTCCTGAACGATACAGAAAATCGTTTCATGGAAATCGCCAACAGCAATATCCAAGACACAGCAGATCTAATTGAAAAAAAACAAAAAAATCTCGAGTATCTAATCATAAGTCTGGTCATTTTTTCTGTGATCCTTACTCTTTTTCTGTGGTTTCTGGTTTCTCGTCAAGTTACTCTTTTTCTGAATAATATGAACCTGGCTGTTAACTCCATTCGCAATGGCGAACATGATTTTGATTCTCCAAACGTTTCTGAGGATGAACTCGGTGATGTTTTTCTTTTACTGCAACATCTGTCTCAAAGCCTGAAAGAGGAGATTATTGTCAGAAGAAGAGCGGAGAAAGAAAAGCTGACTCTTCAGGAACAGCTTCACCATTCCCAAAAGATTGAATCCATAGGCAGGCTTGCCGGTGGCGTTGCCCATGATTTCAATAATATTTTGACAGGCATAACAGGTTACAGTGAATTGGCACTGTTGAAAACTCCTGCAGATCAACCGGTGCGAAATTATATATCGTTAATCCATGAAAATGCCTTAAAAGCTGCCGGACTTACCAAAAAACTTCTTGCCTTCAGCAGAAAGCAACTTCTGGAAAAAAAGGTCGTAAACCTCAATACTATTGTAAATAATGTTGTAGCGATGCTCCAAAGGATAATTGGCGAAGATATTATCCTTGATTTTAAGCTCAAAGATTCATTGCGCAACATCTTCGCGGATATAAGTCAGATAGAACAAATCCTTATGAATTTGTCAGTAAATGCTCGAGACGCCATGCCCAATGGCGGTCGTTTGCTGATCGAAACCACAGAAGTTGAAATTGGCGAAGATTTTGTAAAACACCATAACGGGATGGAGGAAACTGGTTCATATGTAATGGTTTCTGTCAGTGATACAGGGATCGGCATGCCTAAACAAATTCTGGAGAAGATCTTTGATCCATTCTTCACTACCAAAGAAATAGGCAAGGGAACCGGCCTCGGGTTAGCAACTGTCTACGGAACAGTCAAACAGCACAATGGCCACATCTGGGTCTATAGCGAACCGGAACATGGAACCACCTTTAAAGTCTATCTGCCTATCGTTGAAGGGGAAGCGGTCAGCGAAGAAAACCACCTTAACGTTCACTTGGCAAAGGGTGATGAAACCTTGCTCGTAGTTGACGATGAGGATTCTATAAGGAGTCTCATACGCGATACGCTTGCTCCCCTTGGTTACACCCTCCTGGAAGCATCTAACGGACAGGAAGCATTGGAACTATGCAGACAAAAAAAAGATATGAAGATTGATCTTCTTTTGACCGATATAATTATGCCGGGAATGAACGGCAATGAACTCTCCGTTGCAGTACAAAAAAATCGTCCGGACATAAAGGTGCTTTTCATGTCAGGCTATGCTGACAATATTCTAAATCCGCATGATATTTCAGAAGACATGGAACTTCATTTCATCCCCAAACCTTTAACACCAACCACATTAACCCGAAAAGTCCGGGAACTCCTGGATTAAGACGAACCACCAAAAAGGTTTTCATAAATATCATCAAATGGATACACTAATTTTCAGGAGCACTGAATATTTAAACATCAACAAAGAGTATATTCTCTCTTCTGAGGGTATTCTTCCCTTTGATGTTTACACTGCTCTCTCCTCTGAAACGCAAAAAAAACCTGTACTGCTCGTTGGAAAAAATCACCTGCTCAATGATATAAAACAGGTAATTGCTGACAAAAACTTTTCCAGCCTTTTAATCAAAAAGAGTGACCATATAGACTTCCTTAGATTTGCAGAGTCAAACCAAGGCAATATTATTGAGAACTTCAATATCCCATTAGAAGAAAAATCAAATCTGCTTTATGAATGCGCAAAAAATACTGTCAAGGAAGTTTTTCAAAGGCCAAGGCTGGAAAAAAACATCCAAAGGACAATTAACATTGCCGACAAAATCATAAAATTCATTCTCCATGACAATCAAGCCGTTCTGAGCCTGCTCAACCTTGGTTCGACCCATTACTATACCTTTTCCCATTGTGTGAATGTTACAACTTTTGCCCTCGGCATGTGGTTGATGATTGACAAGGGAACCGAAGAGGAACTTTATGACTTTGCCCTTGGTTGCTTACTTCACGATATCGGCAAAACGCAAATCGATGATCATATCCTCAGCAAAACACAGATCCTTACCCGGTGGGAACTTGAAGAAGTGCGGCGACATCCTCAACTTGGATATGAACTTATGGCCGACCATCTGCCGGAAATATCGCTTGATATTATCCTTCATCATCATGAGAAATATACCGGTGACGGTTACCCTGATGGGCTGAAAGGTGGTGAGATTTCAGACCATGCCAAAATCGTGGCCATTGCTGATGTATTTGATGCATTAACATCCAACAGGCCATATGGAAGTGCAAATGCACCATACAAAGCCCTGTTGATGATGAAGGAAGAAATGGTTGGCCACTTTGAACAGGATAAATTCCTGCAATTCATCAATTTTTTAGGTGGGAAAAAAGATCGATGAACACACAGTTTTGTGTACCCATCGTTGTATAACTTTGTAATAAATCTCAAATTTACCTAGCACTGAAGCGGTGTTCCCGATTTTTCACGGGAGCATCGGTAACAACTTGGTAGTATCTAGAAATTTTCGCATATTTTGTGGTCCAGTGTTCATTATGCCACATTGAAAATGCAAAATATGGGACATAAATATGCTAGGCACGACCAAAGTCCAATGATATTTACGGGAGCGATTATATCCTGAACCGAAAAAAAGCGGGCCATGAATTCTTGAGGATTTTAGAATTCATGGCCCGCTTTTTTATATTTTATATAAATCGGTATTTAGAAAAGTAGCAGTTTGCTTTCAGGCGCTGACAAACATTTGTACATTTTCTTCTTCATAATACGTATTATTTTCAATGAAGAATTCAAGCTTTCTTTTCTGACTGCTGCTTAAATCACCAAATTTCACGCTGCAACGTTTTACTATAAAGGAGCTGTCCGGAGAATCACTTGCTGTTACGGTGTCGGAAACAATGGTATACGGTATCTGAGGCAGATAAAATTCATAATCACCAACCAGGATATCTAATTCTTCACTATGGTTCGGCCATTTTTTTCTATCAACATAACGAAAGGACAGTCCCTCCATGCTGACATCAACAATTAGTCCCGGTTTGGTTGAATTAACAGTAAATGCTCCATCTACTACCTTGAAGCGTTTCAATCTTCTTCGCTCACCATTGATACTACTAAGACTCATAATAAACCTCCCCATAAGTTTATTAACTCGCGTTGCCGCGCTGTTTTACAAGGTGAAAAAATCGACTAGGCAATAAATGATAACACTGTGCAATTAATTAAATGTGATAAACTCTAGTTGTCAAGAAAAATTTGTATATAGACGATATTCTATTCAATATAATTTATCCGTAGCAACGCATTAAAGTCAACTACATTATAAGAACATGATGTCATCCGCAATCGAAAAATTGTTTAACTTATTGGAATTTTATTAAAAAAAATACCAAAATGAATTCTCTAAAATTATCCCAGAACACCTGAGAAGAACACACTGAAAACGATGAGGACTGAAAGAAAAGGGAGGGTCAGGTTAGGTATTATTTTTCCAGCGAGGGGATAATTGAAATCGAACAGATGCAAACTTACGCACGAAGCAATCAAAATTTCAAAAGGAATGACCGAGAGAGTCCCTAGATCAAGCCATAAGTTGACTTTTGGGTCAAACAGCAAAATAACCGAAAACACAGAAAGAAAACATATCGCCAGCTGGCTGAGTTCAAAGATAAATTGTGTGAACATACGCATCAGGGAAAAGAAGCTGAGAGCCCGTAAAAAAAATGAAATCAAGACAAGACAAATGGCCCCTAAGGTTCCATATGTTAGAATGGAGAGATAGTATTCGGCAAGCATCTCAAAAGTCGATTTATAAAATTCGGCATAATCAATATGCCAGACCAATAGACTGCTTAGCCAAATTATGCCTACTATGATAAAGTCTTTAATCATTAATCATATCCGGATGCGGGTAGACGGAATTGTCAACACGAATTACATGCCGCATTATATTCCCTTTAAAGAAAACCTATAGCCCGGTCAAGAGTATGTAAAAAAGCAAATCCTTTGCCTTTTTCATCAAGATGAGCTGCCTTGACTACAGCATCAAATACAGCATCGGTCTGTTCCTGTTTTGTGACAATCAATATTATTTCTTTTTCAGGTTTTATAAATCGTCCTCTAAAACCCAGGACTTCACGGACTCCGGTACCCCTTCCATAATAAATAGTGGCGCCTTCGGCTCCGGCTTTTCGCGCAGCTTTTACAACTTTATCAGCTTCGCCTCGTTGGACAATACATGTTAATAAACAGGGACTTTTGGATTGCATAATTCCTCCAGCACAGTTTGTTTTGTTTTGACTTCTTCCATTGCTTTGCTCAAAAGCTGAAGAAGGCGGAAATAAAAAATATCAATTGGATTTAGCAAAACACAAAGTCTATTGTATGATTCTTGGTACCAATCTTTGCGCGTCCCAAAAGGTGATGAATACGATTATAGATATTCTTAACGGTTTAGGCTCAAAACAATTTCCACTGCCCTTTTCTGTTTTGGACCTTTTTTCTCATCCAGCCCAGGTTCTTTCATTCTATAATGTGCCATACCTTCCGCTACCAATCTTTTGGGATCAATACCATACCCCCATTGAAGTATTCTGATTACTGCGGTTGCTCGTGCGGTAGAAAGTTCCCAGTTGGATGGGTATTTATTGGCAATGTTCTTGCTTGGGGGAAGCTCGTCGGCATGACCTATCACTCGAATCCTTTGATTTTGGCCGTTTTTCAGGATCGGAGCAATTCGACTTAGGATTTTTTTCCCTTCCTTAGTCACAGTGGCTGAACCTTGCTCAAAAAGAACCTTTTCAACCATTTCAACCTTTAAAGAATTCTCAAGAAGAATGATTTTCGCCTCTTTAGAAGAGATGGCGCTGTTGAATTCTTCCCTCAACCTCTGCAGCTCTTGCTGATGTTTTTCTTTCTGGGCAATGAGTTCTTGGTTTGTAATAGAAAGGGTATTTAGGTCACCTTGTAATTCATTAATCTTCTTGCTGAGAGAAATTGATTTGGATTCAAGCCAATCCATTTCATTTTTAAGTTTATTGTTTTCATCCAGCATGGAGCTGTTTTTTTGCTTGAGGTCAGCATATTGATGCTGCAAGGCCAGATATTTCGATTGGTTCACGCATCCTGAAATAAAAATCAACATCAAAAACAAAATTCCACGGAAAACAGATTGGCAACTATTGCGTTCAAAAAGAATTGTCATACATTATTCCTTTAACAATGGTTGGCGGTTTTTGACATGTGTTGTTCGATCAGCGCTCCAATTACTATTCAACAAAGGTAGATTTACAACCTGATTCCACTAAACTTTGCAGTTGTTTTTTGGTTATGTCTGACAGGTTCACAAACTCGCAGCCGAAGCCAATATGCTTCATGAGATGGTGATCCAGTACCCATTTGATTTCAGCTTCGATATTTGCCACAAATTGAAAAGGAATATTACCGGTTACTTTGTGAAGAATTATCTTGTCTCCCTGGCTGATTCTAATATTATCGTCCCTCTTCAGCGTAAAATGGAGACCCCCAATACTCATATTCATGACATTCGCGGTTATACTGCGGTTATTGTCCCCAGGTATTGAAAAAAAGCCGACAATCTTATCTTCAGCAGAATAGAAGACCCTTTTATAACGTCTTCTACCACTATTATCTAAGTACATAATTCCCTCATTTTGGTAATTGGCCCATAAGAACGTTGGCAGCAAGTCCCAATAAAATTATGTTTTTTGGAACTCCCAGATGGTAAAATATTGTCGATATATAAATTTATAGTATTATTATTTAGTTATCACATCTATTAGCATTTGTATAGCAATTTTTTATTTTGTTGTGTTGAAATTATTGCAGTAATATGCTTTTTACGTTTTGTTCAAAAGTATTCATATAATCGTATCGCAAGTTAATATTGGATTCTTTTTAGTAAAATTGATCCCTCAACAATACAGAATGATTTAGAAATTTTCTTTTTTCAGCCAGTTATTCAATAATTGATACTCATGAGGCAAGGAGAAAACATGGCATCTGACATAAATGACATTACAGTAAACTACGAAGAAGACGATATTCTTATCGTTAAGGAAATCGATAAAAAAATCCTCTCAAAAGGAGCCTGGACGACAATAATTTTTAAGTATCAACAATGGGAGCGCGGTAAAAAGGAATATGGCCCGGATCGTTATACCATAAGAAGATATAGAAAAATTAATAATCAATATAACCAGCAGTCAAAATTCAACATTTCAAGTAAGGAGCAGGCCAAAAAAATAGTTGATGCGCTCGCATACTGGATAAAAGATTGAATGTCAGAATAATCTCAAGCCTTCGTCGAATACTTCTGCTTGAGGCAAAATATTCAATGATCGCATTTGCTGCACATAAGCATCCGGGTGGCAACACAATGGACACTTCTTGTAGAACTTGGTGTTAAGGTAGGAATTATTCTGCTCCTTGCCTTGTCACTAAGACTCCTTTCCCCCAAAAGACAAAATCCGGCAAAAATGGATGGCTAATATTTTAGGAGACATACCAGTTACATTCGCGCTCTGGGGCAATATCGTATTGCTAGTACTTTTCTCTCTTTCAGTCCTGTTGGGGCTATCAGGAATAGTAAATCTGTTAAATCCTACTCCATCATTGCAGAAGATTTCGACCTCTTTATTTGTATCCATCACCATTCTGTTTTTTGCCGGGTTTTTGTTAATTTGCTGGCTTCATTTCATGATTTACAGCAAAATTTCCTTAGTTCTCCCTGCAGATATGGCGGGGGTAATAAATAAACAACTCAATTTGATGAACGCCCGTTCCTCCTTTCCCATCCCCCTATATGATCATTCAAGTCCCCCCCGATACCTGATACCGGTCTGGATCGAATCCGAAAAATATTATTTCTGGTTCATGTGTTATTCATTCATGGCCCTTGTTGCCCATTTTAAGCTTACCCACCCCAGGTTCATGGCATCACTCTATCTTCTGCTCGCAATTCAGATATCTTTACTATTCTTTTTAACCAATCCTTTTTCAGCGGCATTGCCGCAGTTTTTCAGCGAAATAAGCCCGTGGTTCAAACAAGGGCTAAATCTCTATGATCGCCTCGGCATTTTCATGAAGCTTTATCCCAAGCTGATCTTTTATTACAATGCCAGTTACATGTGGTTTCATCCTCCCCTGCTGTTCATTGCCTATGCCTCCATCACCATAACCTTTTGCTGTTCAATCTTTATGCTGATTAGACGTGAAGCAGCTATTGAAAAACTATGCTATGAATTTGCCAAGATCGGATTTTATATGCTTACCCTTGGCATGCTTTTGGGTTATCCCTGGGCTCTTAAGGCATGGGGGCCTAATTGGTGGTGGGATCCCAAAATATGCAGCTCCATCATGATGTGGGCCATTTACAGCACCTATCTTCACACCAGGCTTTATGCGAGCCGGCCATCAATGTGGTATTTTTCCTCGATTTTAGGGATACTTTGTTTTGCCGCCATGATTTTTACCTTTATCACTTCATTCTACTTTCCAGGCGAGCACACATTTCAATAAAAAAATCGGACAGATACCATACATGAACAGAAAACCTTCCTATGACTTTTATTTGATTCTTGCCACAACAGGTATTCTTTTTATTATTTCCGTTATCTGTATTTATGCGATGTTTTATTTTAAGATCGCTCACATCCATCAATCCCCAGCCTTAATAAAAATTCAGTATATGGAAAGAATGAACAGCGTGATCTCACCTTTTTTGATTGGACTGATAATTTTACTAGGAATTTGTGTTCCCAAGCGGCTTTTTTCTACTTCACTGCTCAACAAGTTTGCTGTTTTACTCCTCATTATTGTTGCGGCGGTAAGCCTACTATTTGGTTTAAAAATGGGACTATTACTTCTGCTGCTTATTGCTCTTTTCCTGCAGACAGCTGTCCTTTTCTTGGCGATAACCGGAAGCATTCATCTCAAGTTTGAAAAAAAAGGATATTGGATACGGCTCGGTTCTTCACTTATACATATGGGCTTGATTCTTTTTATTCTTGATTTATTCCTCTACCAATACGTAACAATTCACTTGATTCTCTTTTGGATAACAACCACTACATGTGTCTTGGGTATGACTTTTTGTTTTTTCTCAGATCCAGTGACAAAATTACTTTCATTATTTTCCGGCAAGAAAAATCAAGAAAACAGAATCCTGAATCCGTGACGGCAAACAAAAAATTTCACACATAACTATTCGATATAATATAACAATATAGTCATGATACCATATCCTATGCTTCACTCCCAGTCGGTACGCCGCCCTATGGGGCGCCCGTCAGCGGCCCGCCTGCTTTGTCGGGAACTCTTTGATATCACACAAGGATAATCGAATTCGTTCCCTTCGCGCATTCGGACCACTGACGAACGCTCACGGATTCAGGAGAATCCCAAATAATTCACAGTAATTTGAAAAAAATTATTCTGTAACGATAAGGTGGTAATCCGGAGTCGGATTGAGAGGGCAAGAAAATATATAATCGCCCGGCACAAGTTTTACATGATAGTCTTTAGTGACACCTTGAAACAAACCACTGCCGGAGACCCTCGGCAGCTTCCGACGTTCAAGGATTTCGGCACCACGCAGATAAAAGCCCACCTGATATGGAACATTTAGGTTTGTTATCCGAAAAGTATAATTTCCAGCCCTAAGTGTCATGGATTTGGTCCGTGATATCCTTTCCTGCCCCGTCCTATTATTGATTGCTACACAATCCTTCTTGGATGATGTAACAAAATGGTAGTTTTGGTCTTCCGCTTCAACAAATTGACAAGCTGCTTGGCGCAAACTGACGACAATAGGCGCACCAGTCGCACTGTGAATATCCATAATAATCAACAATAAAAGCACGAGTAAACCTACTCGAGTTACCGATGGGATTTTTATCATGGATTCTGATCGGCACCTTTCGTTCAACGATCTATAAAATCACTCTATTTTGAATTTGTTGGCTGTTGAGGAGCATGTTCTCTCATCTGAATAAACAACAAGAAAATATCAAGTGGATAAATTCTGAATGCAGCAGAGGGAATTCATGGGAAGGTCACTATAAAATTGCAGCATTAAGTGGGAGGGATTTTATCCGGTTGGAACATCATATTCAGTGAAGTACCCTCAAATCAGCCATTAACGAAGTCGATCCTGCAAATTATTTAAAAAGGTCTTCATTGTTAGCCACTTTTCGGACCAGTTCTCGGTAATCTTGGGCTCCTGGACTACCTGGAGCATACTCGAATACAGTCTGTCCATATGCCGGTGCTTCAGATATTCGTACATTATAGCGGATTGGGGTGCACAGAATCTGGCCATAGAGCTGTTCCAGCCGATCCAATATTCCAGTTGATTTCTTGACTCGATGATCTCTAAAGGTAGGCAGGATATATTTCAACGCCACGCCTTTCCGATACTTTTGGATGGCTGACATGCTTTTTAAAAACTCGACAAGGCCTTGCAGGGTCATCACTTCAAGGGAAACTGGAGCCAGAATCTCGTTTACATAGAATAAAACATTTACTGTAAGAGGGTCCCAGCCTGGAGATGTATCAACTATAACATAGTCATAGGATTTGTCGATGGAATCAAGCGCCTCTGATATGGTCATCTCGCCACCAAAGTCTTTCCGGTCAATCAAACGCTTGAGCCCTGCAAGAGACTTTCCTCCTGCCAAAAGCCATAGTCTTTCACGGGCTTTAACGATAGCCTCTTCAGGTTTCAATTCTCCGGTAACAAGCTCTGTAAGACCGCCCTTGGGATTGATTCCTAACATAAAGCTATCCTGACCCTGGGTGTCAGTATCAATGAGTAACACATTATAGCCTGCCAGAGCCAAGCCATGGGCCAGATTTACCGATGTAGTGGTTTTTCCAACCCCACCTTTACTGAGGGTAACGCCAAGCTTTCTTGTTTCGGCCGGTTTTTCGACAGCTTTTACAGGATCGACAACTGCAGCAGGTTCATTTTTTGTTTCATCAGCAGGTTGCTGTGACATTTCCAACGGGAATTGCTGACCACAACCATTGCAACGGGCCTTTTTTACATTGGGAGGTATCTTTTTTTCGTCTATATCATGTTTTTTGTTACAATGTGGACAAATAACAATCATGCATATTCTCCCATTAATTTTTAATATGTCCCTTTAATTTTTTAAATAAAAAATAACGAGTATCGTCAATCATAAATAACTGAATCTATTTTTTTATAACTTTCCCGATTCATACAAAAGTCGTCTTGCCAAAGAACTTCTTTCACCTTTCTTATCAAAGTCTTTCAAAAGATAATTTACGGCATGATCAATAATCATTGATTTAGATATTCGTAAACCTGGATCTTCTATCATATGACGGAGTCTCTTCTTAACATCATCAAGATCTACAAGATTTTTTTCTGATATTAAGAGAGTAACTCTTTTTTTGATATTGTCTTTCCATGGTTGCTGCGGATAATCTTCTTCAAAAGTGTACGTTGATTCATTTGGCTGTCGACTTTCAAGAGGATTATCCAGGGTAGGCAAATCTGGAGGTTCGGCACAAAGTCGCATGAGGTTATTTAATTCCTCCAGCCCTGGTATTGTGTCAAAATCAGGCCCGCCCAGAAGGTCCTGCATTATATCCTTTTTCACCTTCTTTTTTGCCATCAGTAAAATCCCTCCTTAATACGAAAAATTAAGGAGGAAAGAATAATTATTTATTTGAAAACAAATCGCTACGGTGTTTTTGAATGAATTTCCGATAATTTTTTTCACCTTCCTCATCAAGGTTGGTAAATTCGACACCGCACAGATAATGATCTGAGATATCAGGAGAGATATGAACGACCACACCCTGCAATGAAAACTTTTTCTTATCAAGGGTCAATGTTATTGAATCAAGATTATCACCGACTGAGAATTCATCTGGTTCAAACAAGCGAATCCCGATACCCTTATTGCCAAGATCAACTATTGGGTACTTGTTTTGATTGATTTCTGCTTTAACCACATCAGATCCCTCAAGCGGTAATCGGTATGATTTGCGGATAATATCATCTAAACTCATGGCGCGCTCCTGGTGAAGAATATCGGTCAAAACATTTAGTTAACTGAACCATATTGTTACTACTTTACCATATTATGATGCCAGCTTTCAAAAACTACTTGGTAAAAACCTTCGATCAGTGCACAATCAAGATAATCAATAAACAAGATCTACTATTAAAATATAGCAGTTGTTTCACAATAAATATACATGTTTTTTTCAAATAAGTATAGGAAATTATATGATATTATATTTATTGCCTGTTGTTTGTTTCACTCATTATGAATGGTTTTTATGACCAATGAGAATGGAATATATTTTATAAAAATAATATTATTTTATAATTTTTTTTATGCAGTTATCCAACTTGTCCAATTTTATTGAAAATAAAAGCCGCTCTCATGTACGCGAAAGAATTTTTTAAAGGTTGATTATCGTGTACTATACTATTTGCAGATTGTGTTCTTGATCGAATAG
The DNA here is from genome assembly GCA_945787445.1 of uncultured Desulfobulbaceae bacterium. Classification (GTDB taxonomy): domain Bacteria; phylum Desulfobacterota; class Desulfobulbia; order Desulfobulbales; family CALZHT01; genus CALZHT01. The sequence goes on along the minus strand of CALZHT010000016.1, from coordinate 31,359 downwards.
CTAAGCAATTGAAGACCATCTTTTGATAACTTTGGAGAATTGGATATGAAAGTTACGATAGTTTATTGTGCACAATGAAACTATTACCCAAGAGCTTCCGGTCTGGGACAAGATTTACAAGATAATTTACATGTCGATGTTGAATACATTGCCGGTTCTGGAGGAGTTTTTGAAATTAGTGTCGATGGAAAGGAAGTATTCTCAAAAAAAAAGGTGGGGAAATTTCCAGAAACGCATAAGATCATTTCCATGCTTAAATCCATGTAAATTCACTCCTCGGAATGTAAAAATATAATTTATGGATATACCATCAGAACCGCCGGCTTCCCTCAAGTTGATTGACAACCAAGAAGGTGTTGTCCAAACCTGGAAACTTGAAGGTCAACCGACTTTCCGCCTCGGACGCGCGCCGAATTGTAATATTAATCTGCCTTATTCCTGGGTTTCGCGGCAGCATGCCATGATTCAAGTCGAAGAAAACGGTGTCCACAATATTATCGATTTGGGGAGTTCCAATGGCACCTTTGTCAACAATACACGCATTTTTACTCCTACGGCTCTTCGAACAGGCGACATTATCCGAATAGGCAAAACAGAACTTCTTTTCGTCCAAAAAAATATTCTTAAAGACCAGTCTCCCTCTGAACCTGAGGACTTTAATGACAGAACCGTTGCCTTTGTCCAAAAGGAAAGGGTGACGATCCTCGTCTGCGATATTGTCGAATTTACAAGGCTCTCTGAAATTATCGGAGATCAACTCATCTCCAAGCTTCTCAGATCTTGGACAGACCAGCTAAATACAATAATCCGCAAGAACAAAGGTATTGTTGATAAATTTATCGGAGATGCTGTTCTTGCCATGTGGACCAGCCCATTGACCCCTGAGGAAAGTACCACGCTTGCCCTGCAAACGGTTCTTGAAGTAAGCGACTTTACAGAGAAACTTGGTAAAAAACTGCTTGAAATCCCATGGGAGCTTAAGATCAGGGCAGCTTTGAATACGGGCGAAGCGGTGGTGGGCAATATGGGGGTGGATGGCCAGCGGGATTTCACGGTGATCGGAAATGTTGTGAATGTGGCCTTCCGCCTGGAAAGTCTCACAAAGAAAGCAGGACTGGAACTCATAATGGGAGAAGATGCCGCAAATACTCTGTGTGAAGCCGACAAGTATTTCGTCACCAAGAAATATGAAATCCGCGGCAAGGAAGAGCAAATTCTTACCTATGGCAGCTCGTTTGACCAATTGCGGCATTACCTGTCACTATCGTCCCTTAATAATGACTGATACTGATACGATCGTAATACGTCCGATCGGATGGATGATGGCATCCTAAATAACGATTTAAGGCCTCCGGGAAAGCGCTAAGGGATAATTGACCCGTGAACAGATATTATAGGTTTTCTCCCCCGCAAAATTCTCACCCTTACAACTCACGGGCGCCGAACAGCGCGGTTCCTACCCGCACTAAAGTTGCTCCTTCTTCAATGGCTGTTTCAAAGTCACCTGACATCCCCATGGAAAGTTCGGCAGGACCATGCAGTCCCAATAGCCCCTTTTCCTGCAAATTTTCATAGAGATTACGCATTTGGCGGAAATATGGCCGGACCGCCTCCGGATTTTCAAAATAGGGCGGCATTGCCATAAGGCCTTTTACTTTGATAAAGCGGAACCGGTTGTTAACATCCTCAAGCATCCTTTCCATATCTTCAGGAAGCACCCCTGATTTTTGCGGTTCATGGCCAATATTAACCTGTATAAAGACTGACAAGGTTTTGTTCAATTTTTCTAAGCTGTTGTCAAGAGCAGAGGCAAGCTTTATTCGGTCAACTGTTTCAATAACGTGAAAAAGGGATGCGGCTGTTTTTGCCTTGTTGCTCTGGAGATGGCCTATATAATGCCATTGCGCTTCATCTCCTAGTTCGATGATTTTTTCACGTGCCTCCTGCACATAGTTTTCACCGAACAATCGATGTCCGGCTTCTATAGCTTCTTTGATTTTGTCAATGGAGACTTTTTTGCTTACTGCAACAAGGGAAATAGTATCAGGATCTCGTCCTGCCCTTCTGGCGGCATTGGCCATTCTCTCTTTAATTTTTTCCAAATTAGACTTAATAGTTGCCATTAGTATTTTGCCTTACACATTTATTTTAAAAAGATTTTGCGCGTTTTCAGTTGTTTGCAAGGCAATATCCTCCAGCGAAACTCCTCGTAACTCTGCCACATGCGATGCGGTATAGAGCACATAGGCGGGTTCGTTTCTTTTTCCTCGCTTGGGGACAGGAGCAAGAAAAGGCGCATCTGTTTCAAGTATCATTGACGACAATGGAATACCTTTGGCCACCTCCTGTAATGCATGTGCATTATTGAAGGTAACAACACCGGGCAGGGATATAAAAAAACCAAGGTCAATTACCTCGCGGGCAAAGGCGAGGTCACCTGAAAAACAATGCATCACGCCACCAGCTGAAAAAGGGTATTCCTTTTTAAGGATTTCTACGATGTCTGCGTGAGCCTCCCGGTCATGAATAATGACTGGCAATTCCATTTCTTTGGCAATGGTGAGCTGCCGCTGAAAATGTTCTTTTTGGACTTCAGGGGGAGCATAGCATTTGACAAGATCCATTCCTATTTCACCATAAGCAACAACCCGAGTATGGGCAGCAAGCATTTTAAGTTCCGTATAATCCTTTTCAGTTATTGTTTTCACATTGTGGGGATGAATTCCTGCAGTTGCATAAACGGCTTCATGAACTTCAGCAAGCGCTATGGCCTGCCTGGAACTCTCAAGGTCAATACCCACGGTAATCATGTAATTTACACCTGCCTCAACCGATCTCCAGATTACCTCTTCCTGGTCCTTTCCATAAGCATCCATGTCGAGATGACAATGGGTATCGATCATCGTTACCCCCGGGGACAGAAGCGGCAGGGGAATATCTTTCCTTTTTTTCTTTTTCGCCATTATGACCTCCGCCGCCACCCTACCAGAACAATAATTATGCCGCAATGGTCGTGTACACAGTAAACTATTTGACAAAGCCTCGGAGTCCGTACTATTTTGATTTGCAGTTTGGAGACATACTCTATATGTTTTTGCATTGAGAAAAATAAACATGGACGGAAATATAATGGATTCGCCTGTTTTTGATGCGATATATAACCGACGCTCCATTCGTGAATTCACGGATCAAGAAATCGCAAAAGACCAACTGCTGGAGATAACAAAAGCCGGCAGTTGGGCTCCTTCCGGCCTGAATAACCAGCCATGGCGGTTTGTGATTATACAGGAGGATTCAATCCGGGAGAAGCTTGCTGAACAGACCCACTACGGACATATTGTCAGGGCGGCAAAGGGACTCATCGCGGTTTATCTTGATACAAATGCCATGTACGACGAGGTGAAGGACCACCAGGCAGCAGGAGCCTGTATCCAAAATATGCTGCTGGCCATTGAGGCCCTTGGCCTGGGCGGCGTCTGGCTCGGACAGATTTTGAAAAACAAAGCCAAGGTCAACGAGATCCTTGGGCTTGGAAAGGAACTGGATCTCATGGCCGTAGTTGCCATTGGCCATCCACAGCACAGAAATCAGAAATCCCAAAGAAAACCGCTAAACGAATTCATTATAAAAGAATTTTAACAATTCCGGGAGGTACAAACATGAAACGATCTATTATTACAAAAAACACCACAACCACTTGGATTTTATTGGGAATGGCTTTTTTGCTTTTTCAACTGTCAGGCTGCGCCGGGATGGATTTCGGCGGCCAGCCCGAAGAGGAAACGGCTTCTTCAACAGCGGCAATTTCCGAAAATGAACCATACTTTCCAACAGATTATCCGGATCTCCTCATTCCCGGCGAATTGAGCAGAGACATGAACGAAAGCCTTACCATAAATACTGCAACATATAATGGCGGAATATTGAACTTCAAAGGCAGAGTTGAAGTGGATTCTCTGACCAATTTTTTTATCACCACCATGCAGCGCAACAATTGGGTATTGGCCGGCTCAATAAAATCAAAAGATGTCATGATAGCCTTTACCAAAGAAAACAGTTCGTGCATCATCCGGATAATTGCTGGAGATTATGCTATGAAAACAAACGTTTATATATATATTGCCAAAAATGTCTAACCAGTAAGCCTGCCCTTGATTGCGATGATATTGACTTTGCATTTATAAAGGATTTGAGGCATGAATCACAAATCCGGTCTATTTTCCGGAAAAAAAATACTCTTTGGCATAACCGGGTCCATTGCAGCATACAAGACTGTTGACTGGGTGAGAAATCTTGTCAAGGAAGGTACGCAAGTCAAGGTAGTCATGACCAAGGCTGGGACCAAATTTGTGACACCCCTCACCCTGACGGCTCTTACCGGCAACAAGGTCCATGAGGATATGTTCGATCCTGTTGGAGCGGAAAATATTCCCCATATTAACCTTGCCAAAGAGTGTGATCTGGTATTGATTGCTCCTGCGACCGCACAAACTATCAGTCGAATGGCCCTTGGCCTTGCTTCTGATCTGCTCTCAAGCATCCTCCTTGCCACCAAAGCAAAGGTCCTCGTCTGTCCGGCCATGAACAGCAATATGTTCCTCCATCCTGCCACCCAGAACAATATAGCGCGTATCAAGGGATACGGTTATCAAATCATTGAACCGGAGACAGGCCTCATGGCCTGCGGCGACGATGGACCTGGCCGCCTGCCGGCATGGGAAACCGTCAGACCGATAATTACGGCCTGTTTTACACCGCAGGACATGCAAGACCACCAGGTTTTGATCACTGCAGGCCCTACCTATGAGCCCATTGACCCGGTGCGTTTCATAGGCAATCGCTCAAGCGGAAAAATGGGATTTGCACTGGCGGAAGCCGCCAAAATCCGCGGAGCGCATGTCACGCTTATCAGCGGACCAACTGCTCTGCATCCATTGACCGGTGTTGATTATATTCCTGTGCAAACTGCGGAAGAAATGCGTGATGCGGTGTTGGATAAGTACGCGGAAACATCAGTAGTTGTCATGTCTGCTGCAGTCTCGGACTATCGCCCCTCGGAACGCTCGGATCAGAAAATTAAGAAAACCGGAAACAAAGAAGCGCTTTCATTACTGCCCAATCCTGATATCCTGAGAGAGCTTGGCCAAAACAAGGGAAGCGGCAAAAAGATCCCCCTCCTGGTGGGATTTGCGGCAGAAAGTCGGGACCACTTGGTTGAAGGACGCCGCAAACTGCAGGAAAAAAATCTCGATCTTGTTGTGGTGAATGATATTTTAGGAAAAGATACTGGCTTTGCCGCGGACACCAACCAAGTGACCTTGCTTGACTCCGACGGCCAAGAAGATCGGCTGCCCTTGCTTTCAAAAATGGAAACAGCGCACCGAATCTGGGACCGGACACTTACAATTTTGCATAGTTGAGAAACGTGATTGCCATCAACCTAACCGGTCTTTCCGTCTTTTTCTTTTGAGATAAATACCTTTATGAACGGCTCCCGAAAAAATAAATATTTCCGGATTCTTTGGTCTCTCCTTCCCTGGCTTGTCGTTCTACTTCTCCTCTTTATAGCGGTATTGTTCGGGCTCAAGACATGCGACAAGCAAAAGCAACTTGCCTTGCAGAAGGCTCAGGCTACAAAATCAGAACAACAGCCAATTAGCGTTGTCGCCCAAATTATTAGGCCGGGGACCATGACAGACATGATAGACCTGCCGGCCATTGTAAGACCTTGGGAAGAACTGGTCGTAAAGGCGGAAATTACCGGTAAAGTGATTGCAACTCCGGTTGATGAGGGTCACAAGGTGGAGAAGGACCAGATAGTGGTGCAAGTTGATCCGCGCGATTATCAAAACAACATCCAATCCATCCTGGCCAGGCAGAAGCTTGCGAAAACTAATTTCCAACGGCAACAGGGCTTGATCGACAAAAATGCGGTCTCCCAAGCAAACTATGATGAAGCAGCAGCCACCCTGGAAGACTTGAATGCCGCGATGAAAAACGCCCGCCTCAACCTTGAACGATGCACTATCCGTTCTCCTTTTAGCGGCGTTGTTAATGAATTACATGCCAAAATCGGCGCCCTGCTTTCCCATGGTGACCCGGTGTTCAAGCTCCTGGATATTGATAAACTTAAAGTGGATGTAGCGATCCCGGAATCCGAGGTTTTTGCAGTAAAGGATATTTCGCACTGCAAAATTACCTTTACTGCTTTAAACAACCATACCGTTACAGGAAAGAAAATTTTTCTATCCAGCGAGGCTGTTCAGCCTGCCATGGTATATATCCTGCGGCTTGCTGTAGCAAATCCCGGTCATGCCATCCTGCCCGGCATGTTTGCCAGGGTGCAAATCGTCAAGCGAACCATTACCGATGCCGTTAGTATACCGCTCTATGGCGTGATCACCCAAAACGAAGAGCAGTATGTCTATGTTGCAGAAGCCAACATAGCAAGGAAAAGGAGAATCACCACAGGATTCCTCGAAGGCTGGAAAGTCCAGATCCTTTCAGGTCTTTCAGCAGGTGACATGGTGATAATCGTGGGTCACCGCAGCATTGAAGATGGCCAACCTGTCAACATTATCCAGAGCCTTGAAAATCCGGATATGCTGGCTCCGCCGGGCAGTTGACCGGCAAGGTTTTCCCTGCCGCAATATTCTGTAAAACGGTATTCATAATATTTTTATGGTATACATTTTTCATGGTCATCATGATGAGACACCACCCCAAAGACATCTTCAATTACGGATAGTGTAATGATTGTCAGCGACACTGCCATAAAAAAGAGGGTCAGCGTCATGGTGCTTTCCCTGTTGATCCTGATGATCGGCCTCTATTGTTACTTTGCCTTGCCACGAGAATCAACGCCGGATATCACCATTCCCTTTGTTTTCATTACCACAAGCTACAGGGGAGTTGTCCCGCCGGACATTGAGAAATCCATCACCATACCCATTGAAAAGAAACTGACCGGCCTCGAGAACGTGAAAAAAATCCGCTCGGTTTCCTCGGAAGGGGTGAGCTCCATTGTCATTGAATTCATGACCGGCACTGATATTGAGGAGGTGCTGCAAAAAGTAAAGGACAAGGTTGACGAGGCATCTTCCGACCTGCCTACCGATCTTGAGGATGATCCCCTTGTATTTGAGGTAAATTTTTCAGATCTGCCCATTGTTGTTTATTCCATGAGCAGCACCATTGGTCCCGGCCGGCTCAAGGAAATCGCCGACGATCTGGCTGACGACATTGAGACAATTGCCGGCATCCTGGAAGTAGAGGTGACAGGCGGAAGAGAGCGTGAAATCCGGGTGGAGTTTATTCCTGAAAAACTCACCTATTTCGGCATAGCAAGCCAGCAGCTGGAAGCGACTCTGAGACAGGAAAACCAGAATGTATCAGGCGGTTTCCTCCGTATGGCGGACGGTCGTTTCCTCTTCCAAACGCCGGGTGAGCTGAAAACCCCGCAGGATTTTTTTCATCTTGTGGTGGGCACCCATAACGGCCAACCAATCTATCTGGGCGATGTTGCCAAGGTGTATGACGGATTCAAAGAAGAAACCAGCCGGTCCCGTCTTGACGGCCAACCAGCCATCAATATCAGTGTAAAAAAACGGGCCGGCGAAAATATCATCTGGATAACGGATCAGGTGGAGGAAATTATCCTGAAACACAAGTCAACTTGGCCCCCCGGCACCACGATCACCAAATTGATGGATCAAGCCAAGGATATCCGCAACATGGTGGCTGATCTGGAAAATAATTTAGTGTCAGGGCTCATTCTGGTGCTTCTCGTCCTGCCCTTGGCCTTGGGGTTTCGAAATGCCATCCTGGTAAGCCTTGCCATCCCTTTTTCCATGTTCCTCAGCTTTATCGTGCTTTACAGCATGGGCATTACTCTGAACATGGTTGTTCTGTTCAGCCTCACCCTTGCCCTAGGGATGCTTGTCGACAATGCCATTGTTATAATTGAGAACATTTACCGCTTCACATCGCAAGGAGTTGACCGCGTCACGGCAGCCATGCGCGCCACCAGTGAAGTTGCCTATCCGGTGATCGGCGCTACCTTGACCACGCTGGCCGCCTTTTTTCCCATGATCTTCTGGCCCGGCATCATGGGTGAATTTATGCGGTTTCTGCCCATCACGCTTATTGTAACCCTCTCCTCAAGCCTCTTTGTCGCCTTGGTGATAAATCCGGCTCTGGCATCGTATTTCCTGAAGGAAGGCGACCACAATCAGATTCCATTGAATACACACACCCGGCCGGATGAGCTGAAAAAAATCATGGAGCAACCGGTTACTCCCAGAGGGATTATTCTGCGGACATATCATAAATTTATTACCATGGCTCTAGACCATCGTATAGCAGTGATTATCATCTCCTTTTTAGTGATGGCGATAATTTTTGAATCCTGGCTCTACCGAGTGGGTCTTGAGAAGCCGGTGGAGTTTTTCCCTGATATGGATCCTGTATCCGTATTCGTTAATATAGATATGCCTGAAGGAGCGGATATTAAACTCTCCGACAGGATTGTCAAACAGATAGAAATGGTTATCAGCGACAAAAGCATGGTTGCAGGAGACACCTTCACCTTCCTGAACACTGCCAAATATAACGAGGCCCTGACCCGAAAAGAACACCAAAAGAATAACAAGGAAACCTTCACCTCTGTTTCGGATATTGCAAATGTGGAAAATATGTACTCCAAGGCGGTGATTGGTGTTGGTGCAGAAGCTGTTTTCAGTGAAAACACCCCAAACCATATCGGCATCCAGTTTCTCGATTTCAAAGAGAGGCCATTTCCATCTTCTGAATCCGTGGAGATTATCAGAAACCGGGTCCGAAAAATCCCCGGCGCCAAAATTACCATCAAGGAAGCTGCAGTCGGTCCACCCACAGGCGCGCCGATAAACATCGAAATCAGTGGCGATGACTTTGCTATCCTTGGCAGAATAGCCAAAGAAATAAAAGATATCGCGGCGCAATCACCATATGTTGAAGATATCCGGGATGATTATGTCGAAGGAAATCCCACAATCAAGCTCCATGTTGATCGTCAGAAAGCCGCAATGCTGGGACTTTCAAACTTTGCCATCGGCCAGGCCTTAAAAAATGCATACAATGGCGTGGAGGTCTCCACCTACCGGGAAGGAGACGAAGAATATGATATCACTGTCCATTTGCCGGAAGAATACCGGAAAAGCACTGATCTACTCAATAACCTCATCATTGCCGGCATGCAAGGCGAACTGGTGCCGCTTTCCACCGTTGCCCGCTTTGAATATACCGGCAGCCTGGGCCAGGTTGTCAGGATAAATAACGAACGGGTTGTTACGGTGTCGGCCAACGTTGACGAGAGCATGATCCCATCAGCCGTTGTCCGGGCCGAAGTGGAAAAGACGCTTAATGAAATGGATTTGCCGCCCGGCTATTCGATCAGACTGACCGGCGAACAGGAAGAACAAAAGGAATCGGAAATTTTTCTTTCAAAAACCTTTCTGGTGGCAATATTCCTCGTCACTCTGGTGCTGGTTACCCAGTTCAATTCCATCGGCCAGCCCATAATCATCATGACTTCGGTTGTCCTTTCCCTGGGAGGGGCATTTCTTGGTCTCACGTTCTTTAAAATGAGTTTCGGCATCATCATGACCGGGGTGGGCGTCATCTCCCTGGCCGGCGTAGTGGTCAATAACGGCATTGTTCTCATCGATTATATCAACCGGTTGCGGAAACGGGGCATGACCTGCACAGATGCGGTTGTCGCCGGCGGCTGCACCCGGCTGCGTCCGGTGCTCCTCACCGCCATAACCACTATCCTGGGCCTTATTCCCATGGTCACCGGGATTTCCTATGATTTCCACTCCATGGAAATATCCTGGGCAAGCGAATCGAGTCAGTGGTGGCGCTCCATGGCCATGGCGGTTATCTTCGGCCTCATGTTTGCCACCATATTGACCTTGCTCATCACCCCGGTCCTCTATTCCCTCTTTGATTCCATTGCCAAAAACACAAAAAAAGCCTGGCAGTCTTCACACCAGGCCTATTGGAGACTCTACGATAAAATTTTTTCTTAGTCGGTTTTATTGAATTTCACAAATAGGGCTATCACCCACAAAAGCATGATTCCGAGGAATACGAATAAGGCGGTCAGGAATGCACTCTGGTTTAATCGTGGCGGTGTTGTCTGGTTGGCGAGGAACACGAGGTGGTTGATGATCAGTAAGAATATGTTTGTCATGACTCCGATAAAACGCAGCCAAGTAGCAATAATTGGAATGGTTTCTTCTTTTCTTTCCGGGGCCAGCCAATATGATTTTTTGGGGAAGTTAATAAGGCTGACTGGGCTTTTCCGTAAAATTACAGGGATAGCAAGAATGAGTGCGGACAAAAAAATTATCATTCCACAGCCAAAGAAAAAGTTCACTTCATTTGACATCCAGCCATTGGGATTGCCACCTGCCCCGAAATGGTTGGCAACCGCTTCGGGAAGCAGTGAGGAATAATAGAACTGTAGGGCTACTCCCAAAGATCCTGTCAGGATAATTAATATTTTCATCATATGAACACAATCAGCAAGCGCTAATCCCGCAGGGTACGCTTCTCGTGCGCAAGCGGCCGCGGGGAGCTTCAATATTTTTCAATCTGGCTACAAAACCTAATGGCCTGCTAACGGTAAAGATTTTCAGTATTTGGGTGGCAAAGAAAGGGCAAATTCTACCCCTTTCTGCACCCAATCTGCTAATTTTTCATCGGAATCATGGCCCGCAGAGGAAACCATCACCCAGCCTTTCATAGCCCTGCCGGTGATATCGAAGCTCCGGGTGTGAGGCAGCTTCAGCGCACCTTCAAAATTGTCCGGACCGACCCGGACAATGAGATCATCGTTTATAATGCCGCAAGCCATGTTTCCGTGAAGCAGATAACACATGCCACCGAACATCTTCTTTTCATTATACCCCGGCCTTTCCTCCAGCAACTCTCTAACTCTCTGTGCTAATCCTTCGTCGTATGCCATATTCTTAAATTCCCAATACTATCTTTTGTGTTTCAAGATTCCAGGCAAATCCTTCCAGTGCTAAGATTTCCTATTATTTGAACCGAAATTTCCTCCCCATCTCAATGCAAAAATCATGGTGTATAGAGAAAGGTTTTTATCATACCTAACAATTAAGGGCAAGCCCTTCATCGGCGATACAACACAGCCATTACGTATTTTCAATACAACGGGAGATTTTCAAAATAATCTAATCTTATTCTTGCGAATGTGATGGATTTCACGCCAAGTAAGTGAACCACTTCCTTTGTTTTCCTTCGTAGACAAGATACAAAATAACTATAGAAACCACTTTGCTGTTACAGATATAGAAGTAGTTATCTCAATTTTCAAAATGCTATTCACGCCAGGTTGTTGGGACAAATTATTTTTAAAACGGATCAGGGGGAACGAATAATGAAGCAAAGAGTAAATTCATCTTTTATTCCAGAAAGGAGCAATTATCGGAGATATTCAGAGCAAAAAATTGCAATCGCAATGATTATCTCGATGATTTTCAGCGCAGGTTTGCTTGTCTCCAATGCTTGGGCACGCTCCGCCATTTATGTAAATGGTTCACCTCTGTCCAGTCAATCGAGTATTGCCTTGCAACAGCATTATGGTCACATCCCGTCAGGACACTACTGGTACGACACCGTATCGGGTCTTTGGGGAAAAAAAGGCGAACCGGCTTCAGGCCAGATCCATGCCGGGTTGAGTCTCGGCGGATCATTGCGGCCAGGCGCCTCCCACGGCAATACAGGTGTGTTTATCAACGGCCGGGAACTGCCGGTGCAGGAAGTTCTTTTTCTACAGCAGGTAATTGGATCACCGGTTGCGCCTGGTCGTTACTGGCTGGATGCCTGGGGAAACGCAGGTTATGAAGGCGGTCCGCCCCTGGTGAACTTGCATGCCTTGTCCGGCCAGGGCAGCGGAGGAGGCAATTGGACGTATGATTCCGAAACGGGCGGCCACGTGGGTGGTGACGGTGAGGATTTTTATTATTACATTGACAGGGATACAAGCTGGACGAATTAATATGGGGAAAAAAATCGGTCAGCTAATCTTGACACACTCGCAAAAATTATAAATTCACCACAGAGGACACAGAGTGCACAGAATAAAACTTTATACTTTCAAGCAGTTACCTCTGTGTCCTCTGTGGTACAATAAGACTTTTTACGATTTCATCAATCTTTGGATATCCAGGTTTTTTTCAGGTCCAGCCGCTGCTCGACTTCCTTGCGTAATTTTCGAGCGTCAACAAGACTGGTAAGCCCGACTAGACGCACTCTATACCATTGCTTGCCGTTGATAACAACTTCTTGCACATCACCCCTGTATCCGGCAGCCTCAACTTTTGTCTGCCAAACCAAGGCGCTGGCCTGAACGGGAAACGAGACCAGATTGATACTCCATGTCCCTGTTGCGTCAGCAGTTTTCTCAGAGGCATTGGAGTTTGTGGGAGAGGCTTCCGGGGGTGCTTTATCAATCACAGACTTATTGTTTTCTTGTGAACCTTTACCAGCGCCAGCCTGTTTTTTTGAATTCTTCTCAGGTATTACTGTGGGAAAACGGCCCTCAAGGGCACCCAACTTCTGCTGCATCTTTTCAAGGTCGCCCTGCATCTGTTCCAAAAGCTGGTCCGTGTTCAAAGATCCGGACTTTTGCTGCAAATCAAATATGGATTGCTCAAGATTCAAGAGACGGGTTTCAGATGCGCCGGTAATCGTTTTAACCGGAACTGTATTCTGATTACCGGTTTCAAGTAAGTCAAGGCGTTGATTTATCTTTTTTAGTTGGCCTTGGATTTGGTTGATGGATTGGTAGATATAGACACCTCCTCCCAAAATTACCACCAGGAACAGCAAGGCAAGCCCTTGAAGCCAATTATTACCACCTGAGGGTGAGGAGTCCGCGGGTTTTTTCTTTATTAAGTTGAGGCTGGCCGGCTTGCTTCTCTTGGCTTTAATAATGGTAGAATATTGTTGGGGGCTTTCTGTTTCTGTGTCGTTATCCATTGAACCATCCTGTCCTTCATTAAATGCAGAAAAACCATGTAGTTGATTTTCCGATGTATCATTTACATCATGCCGCTGCTCTGCAACATTCCCCACTGTGTGTTTCTCAATTCCATCTCCTTTAGAGGAATCATGTTTGTCGACGTTATTTCCACTTGTGTTCTGCGCCGTATCCTTGGCAGTCACCCCGGTTTGTTTCCCTGCAGAGGCCTTGCCATCTGAAATTCCAATCAGGAAATCTTCCTCCTCCCTGGTGATAGAAAAACGGCTCTCAATGAGAGAATTCTTATTGTCTGACCCATCTGTGGCTGAGTGAACTTTCTTTTTCAGAGAATCTTCCATGGTCAACCGGCCTTTATCCGATTCCACCGTATCATTCTCATCAGCCCAACTCCAGAGCGGATCATTTTCTTTTTCAACGGTAGATTCCGGCTGCTGGAGATCTTCCAGCCGGAGATCTTTAAGTCGTTCAAGCGCCGAGTTGATATGTTTGTGCGGATCATGCTGGTTTTCTGTCATTATCGACTATTTCCTCATGATTTTTTTCTCCGCTCCAATGGAACGATCCCTGTTAAGAGTTCAAATCAAGACCATGTATTCTGCTTGGTGCTGATTTTGAACACGAACAAAGGGTGCTCACAGAGGATAGAAATAAGTAAGGCTTGCTGCAACATCAGTTGGGCTCACCGATCACATTCTGTAATGCTGATTCTATATCAGAATAGATGAATTTAAACCCTTTTTTGGTTAAAACTCCGGGCATCACCTTACATCCTTTTAAGAGAACGCCGGCCAATTCCCCTAATGCCAGGTTCAAGACCAAGCCGGGCACCGGCAACATGGCAGGCCGTTTCAATGTTTTGGATAAGGCCGCAGTTAACTCGCTGTTTCTAACAGGATAGGGGGTACAGAAGTTTACCGGCCCGGAAATATCATCATGTTTGATTACAAAAAGAAGAGCTGACACAAGATCATCAATATGGATCCAGGGGAACCATTGCCGGCCATTTCCCAACCGTCCACCAAGACCCATCCTGAAGGCGGGAATCATCTTGCCGAGCGCTCCGCCCTTTGGACCGAGCACAATACCAAAACGGGTGATAACCACCCGGCCGCCCTTTTCTCTTGCCTTGCGGGCTTCTTCCTCCCAATCCACACAGAGCCGGGCCAGAAAATCAGTGCCGGGGTTTGCGTCCTCAAGTTTTTCTTCATCCCGACAAAATCCAAAATAACCGACCGCGCCGGCGTTTATCAATGTTGGCCTGTTATCAGCATCGATTGAATGAAGTCCATTGACTATGTTTCTCGTGGTTAAAATCCTGCTTTCCCACATGAGACGTTTGTTTTCAGTGGTCCAGCGCATGAAGATGTTTTGTCCGGCCAAATTAATGATTACATCATGGTGTTTAAGCTGCTCCTGCCAGATGCCTTCTTCCATTGTATTTCCAAAAACAGCCGAGACTTCGGAAGGCAGTATTTTCCGCTTGGCTTCACTCCTGACAATGGCAGTAACCTTATAGCCCTGATCGACAAGTCTCCGCACTAGAGTGGTACCGACAAAACCGGTCCCGCCTGTAATGAAAAACTTCACAAAGGTTTTCTCCTTTTGGCATCAGAGATGGTTCGGTGATATGAAATGCGATCCTCTTACACGTATTTCACACCAAAAACAAAAAGAGATCAAGAAGTTATCTTTGTTATTATAATATTATGCGGATGCAGGGGTAAAAAAACGCAACCTGAGGGCGTTGGAAACAACCGACACCGAACTCATGGCCATTGCCGCCCCGGCAATCATGGGATTGAGGGTGGGGCCGCCAAAGATGTACAGTAAACCGGCGGCAATGGGAATACCGATAACATTATAGGCAAAGGCCCAGAACAGGTTCTGCTTGATATTGCGCATAACCGCCCTGCTCAGGCCAAGGGCGGCCAGCAATCCCTTCAGGTCGCCTTTCATAAGAACAATATCTCCTGATTCAATGGCCACATCAATGCCGGTGCCCATGGCAATACCAACATCAGCCTTGGCAAGCGCCGGCGCATCGTTAATACCGTCGCCCACCATGGCAACCTTTACTCCCGTCTCCTGAAGCTCGGATACTTTTTCCGCCTTATGATCAGGCAGAACCTGGGCAATGACCTCAGTAATGCCGGCCTGGGCAGCAATGGCCCTGGCGGTTTTCTCATGATCTCCGGTGAGCATGAACACCTTGAGGCCTAGATTTTTCAAACTGGAGATGGTTGCAACCGTTTCCGGTTTGATCTGGTCGGCAATGGCCAAGAGCGCGGCAAGCTCTCCATTAACAGCCAGATACAATGACGTTTTGCCGGAACCGGCAAATGCTGCGGCGGCAGATTTAACGTTTTCTTCTTCGGTTTCGGCAATTTTCTCTTCCATCATGAAGGCACGGTTGCCAAGCACTATGGTATTACCGGAAACAGTAGCCCTGATGCCCTTGCCGGGAATCGCTTCGAAGGTGTCGGGCTCGGAAAGATCAAGCCCCTTTTCCTCGGCTGCCTGAACGATAGCCTTGGCCAAGGGATGTTCCGAGCCCTTTTCCGCACTGGCTACCAGGGTCAATATTTCTTTTTCAGACATGGCCTCGGAAAGCAGAGTGAAGTCGGTCATTGCCGGCTTGCCGTATGTAAGGGTGCCGGTTTTGTCAAAGACAATCGCCCCTACCTTTTGCGCCGTCTCCAGGGCCTCGCCGCTTTTCACCAATACGCCGAGTTGGGCGCCGCGGCCGGTGCCGACCATGATTGAAGTCGGAGTGGCAAGCCCCATGGCACAGGGACAGGCAATAACCAGGACCGCGATGAAAATGCGCAAGGCAAAGGCAAAGGTGGCCCCGCCGATAAAATACCAGGCCAGGCCGGACAGAATTGCAACTGCCATGACCACCGGCACAAAATAGAGGCTGATCCGGTCGGCCAGATTGGCAATGGGCGCCTTGGATCCTTGTGCTTCCTGTACCATCTTGATAATTTTGGCAAGCACGGTATCCTGCCCCACCCGTTCCGCTTTGATGTGCAGCATACCGTTGGTATTCAAGGTAGCGCCGATCACGGTATCCCCATCCCTTTTGGGCACCGGCATGCTTTCCCCGGTGAGCATGGATTCATCTATGCTGGAACGGCCTCTCAATACCACACTGTCCACCGGAATGCGCTCACCCGGCCGGACAAGGAGAATGTCATTGGGAACAATTTCATCAACCGGTATTTTCTGTTCCTGACCGTCTGCGCGGATGAGGCTCGCCTGCTCAGGGGCCAGTTGCATGAGCCGTTTGATGGCATCGGATGTTTTGACCTTGGAACGGGTTTCAAAATATTTGCCTAAAGAAACCAGGGCAATGATCACGGCCCCGGATTCAAAGTAGAGGTCCATGGCCTTGGTCATGGGGTCGATGCCAAGAATGATTTCCACGAGATTCCAGGTGCTGTAGATAAAGGCGGCCCCGGTGCCCACCGCAATGAGCGAATCCATATTTGGCGAACCCCTGAAAAGATTGGGGAAACCGATCTTGTAAAAATTCCTGCCAAAATACATCACAGGAAGCACGAGAAAGAACTGCACCAGCGCAAAGCCAAGAGGATTCATGTGCGGATCAATGATTGCGGGCAACGGCATTCCCAGCATTTCCCCCATGGAAATCAGTAATAACAGGCCGGATAATATGATGGCCGGGATCAAACCGCGCTTCATGGCCGCGAGCCTGGCCATTGTTTCCTTCTGTTGCCTGGAAAACAAGGCGCCGCCGGCAACGGTGACAACATGAGCCTCAAAGCCCAGGTTATCTATAGTTTCACGGATCCGGCGCTGATTGACGGTATCAGGCTGATAATGGATCACCGCAGATTCGGTGGCCAGGTTTACTTTGGCGCTGATCACCCCGGGAAGATTGCCCACCACCTTTTCAATGCGGCTTGAGCATGATGCACAGGTCATGCCTTTGATGGCAAAGTCAAGTTTGGCGTCAACCGCGGGCTTTACCATCTCAAAGCCAAGGTCCTTGACTGTTTCGCCAATCGTGTCGATATCGATGAGATCCGGGTCCCACTCAACATCCATGGTTTCGGTGGCCAGGTTGACCGCTGCCCCGGTAATCCCGGGAGTGGCCGACAGCACCCGTTCGATTCTTGCCGAGCATGACGCGCAGGTCATGCCTTTGATCCCTACCTGCACTCGTTTATCATTGGCAAGCTGCTTTTTACGAGATGGTTCGGGAGTATGTTGTGGCTCCAAGGCGCAACTCTGCCCTGCTCCGTTTGATTCAATTTCCTCTGATATTCTGTTCACTACTTTTCCTCTGCACTGCCGGGAACGAGCCGCATATTCTCCTGATTTGCGGTTTGCAATCGTCCTGGAACGTCATTATTGTCATATCATACAAAAAATATTTTTGGCACTGCTGTTACCAATAACACATGTGTCGTTAAGCTTTCTCTTAACTATAAGGAGGATTTGTTGTGCCGACAATTAAAATTACCGGAATGAGTTGTGGTCACTGTGTGGCCTCAGTTACTAAAGCACTCAATGATATAGATGGAATTACCGATGTCCAGGTAAACCTTGAAAATGGTGAAGCAACGTACACCGAAACAAAACCGGTAGCTCCAGAGACCATTACAGGAGCAATCACAAAAATCGGTTTCAGTGTTGGGGAATCAAATTTTTAGGAAATAAAGCTCGCCCAGGGACTGCACAAAATAAAATCTGATTACCATCAAACTTCAGCCTTTTTGATAGAGTAGTTGCGAATTTATCTGTCATTTCGAACGAATGTGAGAAATCCTATCTCCGGAGTTGAAGATTTCTCCCGTTGGTCGAAATGACAACCTTAATCATGTAATCAATAAATCAAGAGGTTACAAAATCATGCCAAATTAGCTGAAAATCAGGGGTAATCAGAAAATAAAAAGGCCGAACCGTTTACGCAAGAAATACGTGAACGATCCGGCCTTTTGTCATCTCAAATGCGGGAATGATGATATTCCGATCAGGAAACCAAGGCCCTCAATTTATTACCGGTGCAAGTCAGCTCAATATATTGGTGATTAATCCACATCCGTTTTGGAGGGTGCTCAAAAAACTTGCCCAGATAGTTGAATGCCTCTCTTCTATTGGCCGGGGATGCTTGCTTTGCCCGCAGAAACACCTCACCGCTAAAGAGTTCTTCAACAATGAATGGAACCATATTGGAGGGGATATTTATCTTTTTGTATTTAGTGGTAGCTTTCTCAATAATTTTTTCTTGAAATTTATGGTCCCGGATAATGCCGGCTTTTTTCAGTTCAGCATCGTTAACTTTCGACATGTGTCGTAAATCAATTGAAAAACGGAACATAAAATTTCCTCCTTTTGCCAAAATTTATAAATTAAGATACTTGGAATCCTAAATTAGCAAGTTACCTTTCCAGTGTATAAAGACCGATACGAAAAAATAAATAGGGTCAACACTGTATTTTTCACAAAAAAAACCCTACCTTTTTGTTTTTCCTATTACACAAAGGGATCTATGAAAAAAGATGGTTTATAAAACCTGGATATATGAGTACGGATGATGCTAGTAAAAATTTCTAAAATGCTGCATGCGCAAGGAACATTTGGGAACTCTGGGACATGGTCTCTCCAGAGAGGATGATCCCTTTACCTTCCAGACAATGCTGTAAAACAACATTTGCTACCATGTAAAGAATTCACCTTGTCCCAATTAACCAATCTGATTCCCTTTCCATTCTGGTATATCCTCCTCCTCTACCATAGTAAAAAAATAAAGAAAAAATTTTGATTACAGGTAGAATGTAGGTATGGACCGTAAAGATATTATCCAGTTCTGGACCTCTGAAGCAGAGGAGGCAAAAGAAGTTGCCAGGCATCTTTTTGAAAAGAAAGACTTTTCCTATGCTCTTTTTTTCGGTCATCTTGCCATTGAAAAGCTTCTGAAAGCCTTATACGCCAAAAATATTGATGAAACGGTACCGCGTACCCACAATCTTCCTAGGCTGGCAAGTGCTGCAGGGCTAAATGTTCCTGAGGACAGACAGTATGATCTCATAAGGATCACCGCCTTTAATCTCGAGGCAAGATATCCAGACTACAAAAGAGAGTTCAGGAAAAAATGCACCGGACAGTTCACAAAAGCCGAGCTGGAAAAAATCGAAGAGGTTTTCAAATGGCTCAAATCGACACTGTAGTTTTACATAATATCATGTCATTTCTGGAAAAACTCGATCAAACAGGAATCCGCATATCCAGAGCATATGTATTTGGGTCATACGCAAAAGGAAAGGCTGACGAATGGAGTGATATAGACGTTGCTGTTGTTTCCCCGCAACTGGGCAATGATCGCCTTGAAGAGAGAATCCGTTTGACCGAATTGGCAATTGCTATCGATGACAGGCTAGAGCCGCTTCCCTTTAACGTTAATAGTTTTAACGATGACGACCCCCTGGTTCGAGAAATAAAGTTGAAAGGGATTGTTATCAAATAAAAGAAAATGGAACACCCCTTCCCTTACGTGGTGCCTCACAATGGCATTGAATGGACGAAGAATTAACCTTAACGGTATATTGACACGATAAGAAACCTTGGGCCATCTAAATTGATACTTTCCTCTGCCTAAATTGTCATTTTTGCTATCAAAAAAAGGCAGTTATAGGTTCGAAATCGGCCCTATTTTAGATATTAATTTATGTAAAAATAACCACTTGTTTTGGCCCAATCCCATTTCCTACCCGAATAAGTTATTGTCATTAAATGTAAAAAATTTGCGCGCTTAGCGGCTTTGCGTGAGAAAAATAGTTTTTATAAGGCCGTTAAGTTTGGCAAAGGGGGAGAGTTACATGTGATACGTCAAAAAAATCCTATCATGTTGACGATCTTCTTGGTTTTTTACTCTTTTGCGGGTAAAGGTAGTTTGGATATAAGAAAGAATATTCTGACCAGCCAAAGGAATATGTCTGCCACATGACTCTTGATAAAAAAACCTAAATGAAAAAGCAAAGCCAATCTGAACGCGGCGAGATAATTATTTACCAGGCAAGTGATGGGCAAAGCTCGATCGAAGTCCATCTTCATGAAGAAACAGTATGGTTGACGTTAAACCAGATGGCCGATCTGTTCGACAGGGATAAATCTGTTATTTCAAGGCATTTACGAACTATTTACACCTCAGGGGAACTGCAGAAAGGCTCAACTGTTGCAAAAAATGCAACAGTTCAAATAGAAGGTGGGAGAAAGGTCACAAGGAATATTGAATGGTACAATCTGGATGCAATTATTTCTGTCGGCTACTGCGTAAATTCAAAGCGAGGCACACAGTTCCGCATCTGGGCCACCAATGTTTTAAAACAGCATCTCATTCGTGGCTTTACCGCAAATGAAAGGCGATTGGCGGAAAAAGGCCTTTCAGAAATGGAACAGGCGGTTGCCCTCCTGTCCCGCACCCTGCAGAGTCATGAACTGGTAACGGATGAGGGGAAAGCGGTCCTAGAGGTGGTCAACAGATATGCAAAATCCTGGTCGCTTCTCCTGCAATACGATGAAGACAGGCTTGGGGCTCCAGAGAAACCCCATTTCAAGGGAAAAACCATTGCTTACAAACAGGCAAAGAAAGCCATTGATTCATTGAAAACGGAACTTATGGCTCGGAAAGAAGCTGGGGACCTTTTCGGGCAAGAGCGGGACCAGGCCCTGCAAGCAATCCTCGGTAATATTGAGCAGAGCTTTGGTGGTCAGGAACTGTATTCCAGCATAGAAGAGAAAGCAGCCCATCTCCTGTACTTTGTCATCAAGGATCATCCGTTCAGTGATGGCAACAAGAGGATCGGCTCGTTTCTTTTTATAGTCTTCTTGAGAGAAAACGGTCTGCTTGAACAGTCCGGGTTCAATGATAATGCGCTGGTCGCACTTGCCTTGTTGATTGCCGAGAGCGATCCGAAGCAGAAGGATCTGCTGATCCGCCTGATTATGAACCTGCTCACTCGGCCGGAAGGAGTGTAATCAATGGAACTGGCCACCTTTTTCGATAATTTTATGAAACTCTTGCCGAAGCACCCAATGGGGTGTACAGAAACTGCGGGATATGTTGACCATTAACTTTTGGGAGAAAAACATAATCGTATGGGCGTCCCCATCGTTCTACATCGTTCCATTTGGATGGTTCTTAAGTAAGACATGTATTCGTAAAACATATAAGTTTTCATTTTAATTTCCTATCAATATCCATGGATCATTCCTATCTGCATAAAATATCTATCGTTTTTGTTCTGATCGGCACCTGTTTCATGGTTATCTCAATTATTACTAGTTTGAAAATTAATAGAGCCGTATCCCCGGAAACCAGGCAGAAATGGACCATAATAACTAGTCTCATGGTTTCCTTTCTTTTAGGCTACAGTGTTTTCTTGTTTCTTCAGTTTCAAGATATTGAGAAATTTTTTGAACTCATTGGAGCTGTAGTTTTTTTGGGAGGGGCGCTGTTTGTTTTTTTGGTTCTGCTCCTGATACAAAATACATTAACCCTAATGAATAAAACATCCCAGGCACTTGAAGAAAAAGTTATTGAACACAAGCAGGTCTCTGAAGAACTCAGGCAGTCAAGGGCAACCCTGGAAAGTATTTTTAATAATGCCATCCCGTTATGCATTACAGACAGAAATTATGAAATATTACAGGCCAATGAGGCTTACTATAATCTATTCGGTCACCCTGCTCAGCAGTCGACTAGCCAGAAGTGCTTTGAATCGCGTCCCGGCAAAAGCTGCCACAGCGAGAAATGTCCTCTTGACCGGATAATGCAGGGTGAAAAAGAGGTTGTTTGCGACACATTAAAAAAAGATGATAGTGGAACAGAAAAGGCTTTCATTGTTACAGCCAGACCATTTTTTGATGCCAATAAAGAAATAATAGGTATAGTCGAAAGTTTTCAGGATATTAGTAAACGAAAACGTGCTGAGGATGCCAAAGAAGATTTAATTGAAGAACTGCAGAAAGCTTTAGAGGAAGTCAATCTGCTAAGTGGTTTTCTTCCCATTTGTGCTTCATGTAAGAAAATTCGAGATGACAAAGGTTATTGGAATCAAATTGAAGAATATATTCGTGATCATTCAGAAGCCGAATTTAGTCACAGTATTTGTCCTGAGTGTGCAAAAAAACTTTATCCCGAACTTTATAAGGTAATGTATCCAGATAAAGAATGAGCCCAGATTACCCTCATTCACCTAGTGTCGTGTCAAGAGCCAACTGACGCATCTTTCTCGTAATTTGACGCGCCCACTGCGTTGTGACTTCAGTCACATAGCGCTGCTATGCTCCTTCAGTCGCGCCTTGTTTAGAACAACAAGGGGTCTCCGTTTGACCTTTATTTAACTTTTCTCTGATCAGATCTGATATGTACCTGCGATCCTAAAAGCTGACTAATGCGGGCTTAATTTCTAACCCGGATTATACACGACTCTGGTCCATTAATTTTTTATAGGGTTATGTTTCCCGTGCACAAGTTGCTGCGGGGAGCTTCAATATTTACTCAGTGCTTAGCAATACGCTGAGTTCTTTCGGCTTGTTCCGTAGCTGCATCTGTAAAGAGTCTGACCAAATAAATCTAAGCCGGGTTGGGATTGTAAGCATCTCAACCCGGCTTTTTTTATTATCCGTGGAAAATTGTTTGGAACTTCTTCAGGTTGTCAAGTTAAGATACATTTCATATATTCTATGATAATTACGGATCATGCGCTAAAGTGCACGACGCCAAAATACAATCCTACGACATGAAAATGTTATGAATCCAAAGCAATACCCTAACAACATCCTTATTCTATTTGCCCACCCTGCCCTTCAGAAATCACGGGTAAACAGGCGGCTTATTAAATACATCAACAATATTGACGGCGTCACCTTCCATGACCTTTATGAGGCATATCCGGATTTTCACATACTCATTGAAAATGAACAAAAACTTTTGCTGCAGCATGACATCGTTGTTTTTCATCATCCTGTATTCTGGTTCAACATGCCGGCAATATTGAGAGAATGGCAGGATCATGTTCTTGTTTACGGCTGGGCATATGGCAAAAAAGGAACAGCATTACAAGGAAAAAGGCTCCTCAGTGTTATCTCTACCGGGGGAAAAGAAGCTATGTACAGCAGTAATGGCTATCACAGATACACGATAAAGGAATTCTTACGCCCGATCGAACAGATGGCATACATGTGCGGGATGGATTATCTGCCGCCTTTTGTTATCCATGGCACCCACAAAATAACGGAAGAAAAAATAATCAAACACGGGGAAGACCTGCGAAAATTCCTTACTGCATTGCGTGACAACCAAATTGATTTCGACGCTGCCCGCGGGCTTTCTCGACTTAACAGCGATATCGACAATATCATCATGAAGTAACAAGGAGTTTCATGTGCACGGCGAAAGTTTCTTTTTTCAGGCATTCGTTTATCTTGCCGCGGCTGTAATTTCCGTACCAATAGCAAAACGGCTTGGGCTTGGCTCGGTCCTTGGCTACCTCATTGCCGGTATTGTTATCGGCCCTGATGGCTTGCATTTACTCGGTGAAGGAGGGCAAGATGTCATGCACTTTGCCGAATTCGGCGTAGTGATGATGCTTTTTCTTATCGGTCTTGAACTGCAGCCTTCTTTACTGTGGCGTCTGCGCGGCCCCATCCTGGGCATGGGCGGCCTCCAGGTTGGTCTGACCGCGACACTTATCACGGCAGTAGCCTTTCTGCTTGGCTTTCCTTTCCAAACGTCTTTAGCCATTGGCATGATCCTCTCACTTTCATCCACCGCAATTGTATTACAGACGCTGCGGGAAAAAGACCTTATGAAAACCGACGCCGGGCAGAGCGCCTTCTCTGTCTTGCTTTTTCAGGATATAGCAGTAATCCCGATGCTTGCCATATTGCCGCTTCTGGCGGTGCATGCGGTTGAAGCTGTCAAAGAGACGCACATCACACATGGCACTGAAGGATGGGTAACCACTCTGCCGGCATGGAGCCAGGCTTTAGTTATAGCATGTGTTATAGCCTTAATCATTATCGGGGGGCTTTATCTGGTAAGGCCGTTTTTTCGGACTATTGCTCGTACCCGCCTGCGTGAGCTTTTCACAGCTGCCGCTCTGCTGCTTATCATCGGCATTGCCCTTCTTATGTCTATGGTAGGAATCAGCCCGGCCCTTGGGACATTTCTCGCAGGAGTTGTATTAGCAAACAGTGAATACCGCCACGAACTTGAGGGAGACATAGAACCCTTCAAAGGACTACTCCTTGGCCTTTTTTTTATCTCTGTGGGTGCGTCCCTCGATTTCACTATAATTTCTTCGAACTTTGGACAAATAGGAATGCTTGTTGGAGCACTCATAGTGATCAAACTCCTTGTTCTGTTCATCCTGGGGAGAGTTTTTAAAATGGGATGGGATCAGAATATGATCTTTTCATTCGCTCTTGCCCAGGGTGGCGAGTTTGCCTTTGTTCTCGTTTCCTTTGCTGTGCAGAGCCATGTAATGCAAAGCAGCATTGCCAGTCCGCTTATAAGTGCAGTTGTTCTCTCAATGGCGTTGACTCCCTTCCTTTTTCTCATGAATGAAAAAATTATTCAGCCGCGCTTCGGGACAAAGGAAAAGGAAGATGAAACAGCAGATGTTATTGATGAAAAAAATCCAATCATCATCGCGGGATTCGGAAACTTTGGCAGCATTATCGGTCGTCTGCTGCGAGCCAATGATGTTGGGATTACGGTACTTGAAATTGACTCTGACAAGGTTGAGCTTTTACGCAAATTAGGCCTACAGGTTTTTTATGGTGATGCATCTCGTCACGATCTTCTCCTTGCCGCAGGAGGAGAAAAGGCAAAGGTTCTTATCGTTGCCATAGACGATCATGAAAAGGTTTTGCAGATCGTCAACATCGCTCAAAAACATTTTCCCCATTTAACAATTTTTGCACGTGCTTATGGCAGGACGCCGGCGTATGAACTTCTTGACTCAGGGGTCGACCACGTTTATAGAGACACCCTTGATACGGCTCTGAAAGCAAGTTTTGATGCGCTACGCGTTCTTGGATTCAGGTCACATCAAGCTCATCGTGCCACAAAGACTTTCAGGCATCACGATGAAGAATCGATCAACGTACTTCGTCATCTTCGCCACGATCAAATACAATATATCAATCAGGCACGCCAGCGGATAGAAGACCTTGAACAACTCCTGCTCTCAGAGTTGCAGGAGGCAGATGAACATCCAGATGTCGGCTGGGACAGCGCTTCAATGACTCAGAATCCAGACACGGATTGAAAAAACTCCCTGCTGGGCTCAAGAAAACGTAAGTTAAAGGAAAACAAAGGGTAAATCACCTTTTGACCTTTGTTTGACTTTCCGTTGATCAGATCTGACATGTACCTGCGATCTTAAAAGCTGAATAATAAGGGCTTTATTTCTAAATGTGTTATGATGTTTTTTTGTGAAGAACTTGTATTTTTTGAAGCAGAGAAAATCCTATGGCTGACAAATCAGGGCGTGCGCGGGAATGATGAAACATCTTGCATTACTCATGAAATCAATAACATTAAGCTGACAATAGAAAATATCCATGAATCCGTACGTAAATGTGCTGTTCTTGTTGCTGTTTTTTCTGGGAGGCCCTGTTCAATCTTCCGGCAAGCAGGCTGATTTCCCTGAAGACTTCGACCGGTTGGTGGAGTTTCATGGACATATCTGCCCTGGACTGGCTAAAGGGTATCTGGCGGTCCAGGTGGCCCAGCGCCATCTTCAGGATGGTAAGGCCAGCGGGGAAGCCATCACTCCAATAGTAGAGGGGCAACGCTGCGGGCTGGATGCTATCCAATTCCTTCTGAAAGAGTCTTCGCCATTCGGCAATACCCTTGGCAATAGGGGCAAAGGTCTGGTTGTCTTGGATTACGGCAAGGATGTCTGGATCTTTATCCGGGACCGTGATCAGAAGGCCCTGCGTGTAGTCCTGAAACCAGGGACCTTTGATCATATCTTCAAGACAGCGCCGGATGCTGATGAATACAACACCTTGTCCCGAAAAATAAAGGGAAAAAAGGCAAACGAACAAGAGCGCCGACAATTCTTGGCCCTGAAAAAACAAAAAACAGCCCAGATGCTCCTGGTCCCCGAGGATAAGGCCTTTAATCTGCGCTGGCTCGATAAAAAGGATACGGATACGTTAAAAGCATCATTACCAAAACCTGGCAAATCCGGAGGCCGGATTCAATGCGTTATGTGCCGGGAAGAGGTTTTTGAACAGTACACTCGAGTAAAAAACGGCCGGGAATTATGTATCCCTTGTTTTAACGAGTTGACTTGGTAGGCAAGACTACATTGGTATTGCAAAAAAGATTAACAAGATTTCTCTGTACATAACACAATAAATCAGTGAATAATTCCCCGCAACATAGCGTTATGCCTCGAACAATTGAAGAGGCAGTTGAACGGCTCATCTCAGAGTTGCCTTTAAAGGACAAAACTGAAATTGCCAAGATGGGGGAGAAAGAATTGATTGAACTGCATCTTTCTTCTTTGGGTCTCTATATCCGTACTAAGTATGGCTTATTGTCTGGAAACAAGGATTTATTGAACGATTGCCGTTTCTACACCGGCAAAAAGAATTTGCACGCAAAAAGTGCTTCATATGTAATCATTAAGGAGCTTTGGGAAAGGCTTCGCGAAACTCATCTACTACGTATTGTTAAGTGAATGTTCGGGAATGGTTGCGGCAGACCAACATAAATCAAACGTTCTCAAGAATAACTCATTGTTTCTATACTAGTTCCCATCCGGAAAGTCGCAGAATTGGAGGATGCTGGAACAAGTTATTTTCAATTCGGCAACTGACAATTTTGCGAAAGGTCAAGGAGATCAAGGAATTGGGCGGAGACGTACTCGAGTACGTCGCACAAGCAATTCCACAGATCGACGCAGAGATTTCGCAAAAGGGGCGTTTCCGGATGAAAACTAGGCTAATTGCCAGATTCCCACAAATTCGATCCGTTCATTGAGCATGTTGCGATTATGACCGTCCGAGGTTCGCCATCCTTCAAACATGGCTTCCGGGGTGGCATAATTCCAGCCCACATTTTCAACACAGGTGTTGAATCCCGAACTTTCATATCTTTCCTGGAATCCGTCATGGCTCATGGTCTGGGAGATTTCCATGTTTTGGCTGTGCCCGCGAGCCAGGTCGTTGAGATGCGAATCGAACTCAAGGGCAGCCAGAAGCTGCTGAAAGCGATAATCATTGATCAGTTGAAACAGGTTGAGTTCATATTCGCTGATGTCCGAGACACAGAGCAAATCACTGCCGCTGCAATCCTGGTCGATGCCATCGCCACAACTCTCCGGAGCACCCGGATATATCCCGGCCCCTGTATCATCACAATCCCCCTGGCTTACGCTGAACCCATCGCCATCGCGATCCAACTGACTCAGAGTGTCACGCAGATGGCTTTGCGCCGTCGCTGCGGGACATAGTTCCCGCGGTGTTGCATCCGGAAAAATTCCCAAGAGATTTAAGCTGTCCAGGTGAATACCATTGGCCGGATTACCATCCAGATCGAGGGACTGCAGGAAGCGGCAGATATTGGACACTGTGGGATCGGTTTCATCCGCAGCAGCCGGGACCAAATCGAGCGGGGTGAGCTGTCCCTTGCCCGGGGCCTCGCCGAGCACGACATCTCCCACCGAGAAAAGGACCATCTCCCCCTCTTGATATCGAAAGGTCCCCAGGGCATCGGTGAGGCCGGTCTGTGAGGTTGTGGCGTAGGTCAGGCCCTCGACCGCGCTGTCCACAAACACACCCTCTTTGACAACCGCGGGAGCCGCCCCCGAGTCTCCGCCCCCGCCGCAGCCGGCCATGACTGCAAATCCCATGCAAACAATCCCTAAAATCAGCACCATTCGATCTGAAAAATACCGTACACCGACCATTTGAGCCTCCACCAATAAATTAGATAGAATCCACTATCGCATTGAAGATTGTGCTGGGACGCATAGCATGTGTTGTTTTTTCCCGATCCGGACGGTAGTAACCGCCGATATCCACAGGTTTTCCCTGGGCAACATTCAACTCGTCAATTATCCGGGCATCATTTTCACCAAGCTTCTTGGCTACTTTTGCAAAGCGTGCCTGCACGTCAGCATCGTCGTTCTGGGCAGCGAGTGCTTGCGCCCAATACAAGGCGAGGTAAAAATGGCTTCCCCTGGTATCCAGTTCATTCACTTTGCGGGAAGGCGATTTCTCGTTTTCTAAAAACTTCCCTATTGCCTGATCAAGTGTTTTGGCAAAAAGCCGGGCTTTTTTGTTGTTAAAGGTGCTCGCTATATGCTCGAATGAGGGGACGAGCGCGCAAAATTCTCCGAGGGAATCCCAGCGCAGATGTCCTTCCTTGAGAAACTGCTGGACATGCTTCGGGGCTGAACCGCCAGCCCCTGTCTCAAAAAGCCCGCCACCATTCATAAGTGGTACGATTGAAAGCATTTTTGCACTGGTGCCCAGCTCAAGAATTGGGAACAGGTCGGTGAGATAATCTCGCAAAACATTACCGGTAACCGAAATGGTATCTTCTCCCCTTCTGATTCTTTCAACCGAGAATCGCATTGCCTCTATCGGATGCATGATACGAATATCCAATCCCGTGGTGTCGTGATTTGGCAGGTATTGATTCACCTTTGCAATAATCTCGGCATCGTGTCCTCTGTTTTCGTCGAGCCAGAATATAGCCGGTGCTCCGCTTGCCTTTGCTCTGTTGACCGCAAGTTTGACCCAGTCCTGGATTGGCGCATCCTTTGTCTGGCAGCTTCTAAATATATCGCCTTCTTCCACACCCTGCTCTAGGAGGGTTTCTCCGGAAGGAGCATCAACAACACGGATCGTTCCGTCTGCCGGTGCTTCGAAAGTCTTGTCGTGGGAACCGTACTCTTCCGCTTTTTGCGCCATCAGGCCGACATTTGAAACACTTCCCATGGTGGCGGGGTCAAATGCACCATGTTTCCGGCAATCCTCAACGATCTCTTGGTACATTGTTGCATAACATCTGTCAGGCACCATGGCGATGGTATCGTGCAACTGGTCGTCAGGCCCCCACATTCTGCCGCCGTCACGAATAAAAACAGGCATGGATGCATCGATAATCACATTATTGGGGACATGCAGGTTGGTGATGCCTTTATACGAATCCACCATTGCCAGCTCACAGTTTGTTGCATAAACCGCCTGGATGTCTGCTTCAATTTCCGCTCTTTGCGCTTCCGGCAGATCCTCGAATTTGGCATAGAGATCAGCCAGGCCGTTGTTGACATTCACCCCCAGCTCGTTAATGACTGCAGCATGCTTTTCAAAAACTTCCTTGTAGAAAACAGAAACACAATGGCCAAACATGATCGGGTCAGACACCTTCATCATGGTCGCCTTCAAGTGGAGCGACAACAAAATTCCATCTTTCCTGGCCGCCTCAATTTGCTCTGCATAAAATTTTCGGAGAGCACGAACATTCATGAGCGATGCATCAATGACCCCACCTGCTAAAAGAGGGGTCTTCTCCTTGAGAACGGTGGTACTCCCATCAGCTGCGACATGCTCAATTCGCACTTCGCACGCTTCTTGGACCGTAGTGGATTTTTCACTGCCATAGAAATCTCCTTCCGACATATGCGCTACCCGCGATTTGGACACTGCCGGCCACTCTTTCATCATTTTGTGAGGGTTCATCCGGCCAAACCGTTTGACGGAAGCGGCTGCCCTCCGGTCTGAGTTGCCCTCTCGCAGTACCGGGTTAACGGCACTTCCAAGAACCTTGGCAAATCTTGCCTGAAGTTCTTTCTCGGCCTCTGTTTCAGGCTCCTCGGGATAATCCGGTATATCATATCCCTTGTCTTGCAACTCTTTAATTGCATCCTTTAACTGGGGAATGGAAGCACTGATATTCGGCAGCTTGATGATGTTTGTTTCCGGCAGTTTTGCTAGCTTGCCCAATTCCCTCAGATAATCAGGTATTCTCTGACCCTCAGTCAAATTTTCGGGAAAATTTGCGATAATCCTCCCGGATAAAGAAATATCCATTTTTTCAATGGAAATGCCTGATCCGTTGGTATATGCCTGGATGATAGGCAATAAAGAATAGGTTGCCAGTGCTGGCGCCTCATCAATTTCCGTATATATAATCTTTTGGGTTACCATTTTCATTCCTTCGTTGTTTGCGTATGTATTTATATGTTTTCATTATTAAAAATCATCTTTATTATTATAAAACAGCAGCGGCCTGGATGTTATGTGATGTGAATGCCAATTAAAAATGCTCCTTTTCCGCCAGGAAGCAGGAGCAGAAACCGTGACCGAAACATAAAAGGGGCGAGCGGTCAAAAGGGATTATTCATACCATTTTGGCTTGCAAATATCAACTTGTCCGGGTTACCCAAAACAACAGAAAACCGTTTGCGGCAATCCCAAACACACGATACAGGAGGGATACATTGAACCTTTTGAGGAAACAAAGAGTTATTGGGTGATTGCGGCTTCTACACCGGTTAAAAGAATTTGCCCGCAAAAAATGCTTCATATGTAATCATTAAGGAGCTTTGGGAAAGGCTTCACGAAACTCATTAAATGAGTACCTTTATATTTGAGTTTGTAGCGCACTCTTTTAACGTTTTTTCCCCTGTTATCCCAAGGACAAAGACTCTCTCATCTTACCCATCATTATTTCTCTTATGGATGAAGCCGTCTGAAAGCGTTTTCATAAAAGTAACTATCGCCTCTTCTTCTTTATCTGTGAGCTTAAGATCACCAAGCTCTTCACTGTTAATATTCTCTTTGACTTCCGGTCTTGGCCAGCAATTCTCCGCAATAGCCTTTTCCTCGGGATATAATCCAGAACAGGCAGGCTTGACGTCCCTCGTATTATAAAAATGTACCAGTCCCTTGAGTGTCTTGAAGTAACCATTATGCATGTAGGATTTCACAAATGTGCTGCTGGGACGTTTGTCAATATTTCTTAATGTAGGAACTTTATGTTTGCCCATATTCCCCTTAGCCAGCTTCTGCCATTCTCTGGGTGTTTCAGGTTTTTCGAGAAAACCACCCAACCCCTTGTCAATATAGTCGGACTTAGTCTTGTAAACAGGATTCTCAGGATTTCCCGGTACGCCGAGGTTGTCATAAGTAAAATCCGTAAAAAGTGGCTTGTTTCCGTCGGAGATATGACATTTTGAGCACTTCCCTTTTCCAGTGAACAAATCAAATCCTGCCTTCTCTTCTTTTGTAAGCTTCGTCTTCCC
>CALZHT010000015.1 GCA_945787445.1 uncultured Desulfobulbaceae bacterium | reverse complement strand
ATTTGCAGACCCGATTCTGGCAAGCGTTATCGGACTTGGGTGTGATGCCATTTCCGCCTATGGCGCCTACCAGGTCGGAATGCCCGGCTTTGGCCGCTTTAAAGTAGGGGCCGCAAACCGGCGCCATTCATGGCACTCATTTCCCGGAGGAAATGACGCCATATCCCGTTTTTTTGTGAAATCACTCATCCCCGAGGCAATTCAAGGAAATAATACGTTTGCGGACATCCACAATAGGGGCATACGTTTCGACAAATTGGACACACCCGGCAACCGGATTCGCATGCGGCTGGCCTCGACTGCGGTGCGGGTGGAACACGATGCCCCACCCGATAAGTCGGAATTTGTGTGGATTACCTATGAGAAGGATGGAAAGACTTACCGGGTAAAAGCACGCGCAGTGGTAATGGCCTCCGGCAGTTGGGTGGCCCGCAGGGTGGTTCGGGACCTGCCGGATCATTACCAGCAAGCGTATAGTCATTTTAAGCGGTCCGCGCTGCTGGTCGCCAATGTTGCCCTTACAAACTGGCGTTTCCTTGCCCGGCTTGGGCTTACGTCCTGCCGGTGGTTTCATGGTTTCGGCTTTTCATGCAATATCCGGCGGCCCATGATGGTAGGCGATTATCGCCCTCTTTTTCATCCCGATCAGCCCATTGTTCTCACCTTTTACGTGCCTTTCTATTACCCCGGAATTTCAAACAGGCTCCAGGGCATTAATGGCCGTAAAGAACTTCTGGCCACCAGTTTCCGAGATTATGAAATACAAATTCGCCAACAGATGGTCCGCCTATTCAGCAGGGCGGGTTTTGATCCAGGCAGAGATATAGCCGGTATAATTCTCAATCGATGGGGACACGCCTATGTGAATCCCCAACCCGGTTTCTACTTCGGCCGCGCCGGCCGCC
Source organism: uncultured Desulfobulbaceae bacterium (assembly GCA_945787445.1). GTDB lineage: Bacteria > Desulfobacterota > Desulfobulbia > Desulfobulbales > CALZHT01 > CALZHT01. Next base: position 39,502 of record CALZHT010000015.1, on the reverse strand, counting down.
CGGCGCCGCCGGACGTGATTAGAAAACCGTTTGGCCGTATAGCCTTCGGGCATTCCGAACACAATGGCCACCAGCAATGGGTGGGTGCGGCGCAGGATGGCGCCAGGGCGGCGGCGAGCATCATGCTTTAAGGCACAAAGGCACAAAGGCACAAAGGCAGAAGGCAGAAGGCAGAAAGCAAAGGTAAAGGTAAAGGCAAAGGTAAAGGTAAAGGTAGGAAGGCACAGAGGCAGAAGCAACTTCCAGGGCCGGATTTTTTGGGTCACCAATCCCTAATTGTCACCCATCTGATTGTTCGTTACTGCAGCGAATATTCATGATAAGAAACGGTAATGCGATAGCGATGAGGATCACCCCTTCGACCATTATCAACGTTTTTGTGCCTGCAATGGTGATGAGGTAAAAAGAGGTGAGCAGGGTGCCGACGATGCTGCCGAGAGTGGAAAGGGCGTATAGAGTGCCGACGGTTGCTCCGGATGTATGCAGACTGCATATCATCAATTTGGCCGTATAGGGACTGACCGCTCCCAGGAAAACGGAGGGCAGGAAAAAAAGGAGCATTGAGGCGAAAAGCGGACTCATCCGTATGCCCAGATCAAGGTCAAAAATCCAGTTGGATATCGGGTACCCATAAAGCGGGAAGGTCATAAAGAGTATGCCGGGGGAAAGGATAATAAGCCCGAGCTTTCTGGTGGAAGGCTTTATGTCGGCAAATTTACCGCCAAGATAGTATCCGGCCGAAAGGCCGGCTAGAAAGACGCTGATCAGGCTGCCCCAAACAAAAACCGAAGATCCGAAGTTCGGGGCAAGTATCCTGCTCCCCAGAATTTCAAAGGACATAACCAGGGCGCCGCAGGTAAAAACTATTACCTTGATCACCTTCTACCTCGCCTCCATATATTTATAGATATTGACCGGCGCAAAATCATCCGTGAGTACTTTCTTACTGAATTCGTAATAGGTCGATGGTTTGTAGCTCGCAATGACCTGTGAGAAATTTATGTCCAGTTTCCTTTCCTCCCGCAGGGCTTTTGCCCTGGTTGACAGCGTATCCATGTCCATTCTGGTCGCACTATTTGCTGCGACAAGGATGTAATTCACCGATTTTTCTCCCTTAAAAACATAAACGTGGGAAAACTCCTCCTCAAAGGTATTGAGCATGGCATAGAAGAATTTGTTTTTGGAGGATGCCAGGATGTTTGAGGTAACAATGCCGCCTTTGTTCAGCCTTTTCTTGGTTTCCTGCAGGAATTCTCTGGTCGTCAAGTGAAAGGGGATTGTGGCGCCCTGATAGGCATCGAGAAAGATGACATCGTATTTCTTTTTTGCTCTTTTGATGAACATCCGGCCGTCGGCAACATAGACTTTGATTTTGCCGGCCTCATCAAAAAAGAAATATTTTTTTGCCAGCCTCAGAACAGCAGGATCTATCTCAACTACATCCATATTGACCTCAGGATAAAACCTGCTCATGTACCGAGGCATGACTCCGGCGCCAAGGCCTACAAACAAAGCATCTTCGGGTGTTTTATCAAGAAAGGCGAGGGCGATAAAGGATATCTGGGTATATTCAAAAAGCAGGAAGTCAGGAGAATCTAGGAGAATGCCGCCTTGAAAGAATCCCGTATCAAGGGTTGACAGATACCTCTCATTTTTTTCGACATCCTCAATAACCGCGAGATATTGATAGAGGGAATTTTCTTTATGGATGACTCTTTCAGCATGATGATTGGCCATTCCAAGAGATGGGAGGAAGAGTAATACGAACAGGATAACTTTCGCTGTTACAATATTTTTCATATCTTATTAGGGGTAAGGAGTTATGAGAGGGGTTCTCGTTGTTCTTTTTTTGGTATTACTATGACAAGCGGCCGTTTTAAAAACTCCAAAGAATTCCTTTTTAAAGAGGTGCCATTAACATCTGGCGGTCGATTTATTATGGCTGAAAGGATAAATGTATTCTTCCTGTCAGTCGTAGATAATTGAAGTATATTGTTCGAGTTTTGCTTCGGTCTCAGCATCAAGTCTATCAGCCATCTCGTGGATTTGATATTCACGGCGACACTTTGTGCAGTGCAGGCGCACTCTCCGGCACATTCTCAAAACTTCAAGTTTTCCATCACATTTTTTGCACTGCATGGTTTGCATCAATAGGATTTTAGTTTTGTCGTTACAGATTGCGATAAGATGAGAAATCTTTGTTACAGTACACGAAAAAGTTGAAAAAATAAAGTCTGGGAAGTGAGCGGCTATTTACTTCAAAGCAAAAGTGTTTGGTCTAAAAATAAATAGTTACAAACAGCATTGGTATCCCAAAACAAATATCGGGTTCGGAAGACCGGACCCGATATTTGTTTATTGTCCTATGCAAGGGAGGGCTGATAATCTGCGTTTTACCGATACCGACTACGCCGGCTTGAAAAGCATAAGCCAGACCTGGCAGATTATGATGCTGATAATCATGAAGGGGAAGGCCGTCTTCATGAATCCCAGGAAGGAGATTTTGTGGCCCTGGGATTCGGCGATTCCCAGGGTAACCACATTTGCTGACGCCCCGATAATGGTGCCGTTACCACCAAAGCAGGCGCCAAGGGCCAGGGCCCACCACAGGGTGTTTTCAGCGCCGGGTATGACCGTGCTGAGATAGGCGACAATGGGAAGCATGGTGGCGGTGAAGGGAATGTTATCGACAAAGGCGGACATGATGGCCGCAACCCACAAGATCAAAGTCATGGAGATCAGGTAGCTGCCGCCCGAAACATCCAGGATCCAGTCGGCGATTACGGCCAGCAGTCCGGCCTCCTCCACAGCGCCTACCAGGATGAACAGAAAAATAAAGAACATGAGCGTCGGCCATTCAATATCCTTTTCAATCATATGGAGCAGATCTATTTTTTTGGTGAGCAGGGCAACGGTGGTAAGGATGCTGGCGCCGGCGAGCGCTGCCACACTCACCTCCATGTGCCAGTAACCGTGAGACAGGAAAAGGAATACGGCAAAACCGAGAATAACCAGACCATAGGAAAGCAGCGGCATATCATAAATTTTATATTTTTCCTTCAGTTCAGCGGTAAACTCCTCCACGTTGCTGATCGATGCCTCGGCCTTGGAGTACACCCGGCCCCAGACCATCTTGACAAAAAATGTCAAAACCACCATGGTGACCACACAGGTCATGGCCAGGGCAACAACAAAATCCATGAAGGTGAGGCCGGCGTAGGAGCCGATCATGATGTTGGGCGGGTCGCCGATCAAGGTGGCGGTGCCCCCGACATTGGAAGCCAGAACCAGAGGAACGAGCAGATAAAGGGGATTGAGATTACAGGACAGGGCAATTTCAATGGCCACCCCGGTAAGCAGCAGCATGGTGGTTACATTGTCGAGAAAAGCGGAACTTACTGCGGTAAAAATCATCAGGATAACGGTAAGCGGAAAAACCTTTCCCTTGGCAATCTTGTATGAGATATAGGCACACCATTGGAAAACACCGGTGTTTTTCAGAATGCCGACAATGATCATCATCCCCATCAGGAGGAAAATCACATTCATGTCAATGGCTGAAATAGCACGTTCAAAGGAATATATGCGGAAGTCAGGATTGATGGTGCCGATGGTGTAGGAGATCAGCATCATGAGCGCCCCGCCCAGCATGGCGGCTACCGTCCGGTGCAGCAACTCGAATGCGATCAGTACATAGGCGAGGATAAATACTATGGTGGAGATCCAGAAGGCAGGGCCCAACACCCGGTCAAGCATAACATCTTCAGCAAGAAAATAATGGTCCCCTTTCTGAGCGAAGTCGCTGCCGGCAAAATGCATAGCCTTGGCGGCAAAACTGGTCTTGTGGACCTCAAGTTCGAGGGATGCATCGGACATGGCATCTCTCTCAACCATGAAATTGGCGATGTAATGACCGTTATGGGCCGTTTCCGCCTCCATAATATCATGGCCGTTCAACCTCACACCGACAGCTGCCTCACCAACCGGTTCCTTGTGGGAATCGAGAATTGTGCCTGAAATGGTTACATACTCCCCACCCTCAATTGTAACCATTTTGTGGGCCTTCTTGCTACCGCCACCGCTGGAATAGGCTGGAGTAACTATAAAAACCATGAGAACCAGAGCCATTGATGTAAAAGATATAATCGTACGCATGAAATTCATCCCCTGCAGTGCTTAAGAATAGTAGAATCCAAGCATTGGATTTTTCTTGTTTTTCTTTGCTAAATAAAAATGCGTTTTTCATTGAAGAGTTACTTCAGTCTGATAGTATTGATTAGTTTCCATCCTGAAACGCCCCTTTTGCGAAATCTCTACGTCGATTTGCGGAATTGTTTGTGCGACGTACTTGTGTACGTCTCCGCGCAATTCCTTGGTCTCCTTGACCTTTCGCAAAATTGTCGGTTTCCGAATTGGAAACAACTTGTTCCAGCATTCTCCAAGTCTTTGGCTTTCCGGATGGGAACTGATTAAGCATGCAGTAAATAACGAGGCCGCAGACGTTTCGTATACATTTATCGCGTAAATTTTTGGATACCACATGGACGCCCAAACTTTTTATATTCGATCGGTTGCGGTGCAAAACCTTATTATGGGTGTTATTGCGGCTATTATTATTGTCCTGCTCATCTATTTCATTAAAGAGCAAAAAACTCGGCACAGTATCGCGGTTATTGTCTGGGCCTTGATCGTTTTTTGGTTTTTCAACAGCCCTATGTGGGGTTTCAGCGCAGTGACCGTCAGTCCCCAGGGCCTTAAAATACATTATGGCTTTTTTTCCGTTCTGAAAAATTCCAGCCTGCCGCCGAATACTCCTTGGAAAATCCACCTCTATATGGGCGGTGTCAGAAAAATGAAAAAGCTTTATTATTTTCAACTTGCCGCCCATACAAGCTTAAAGGTTCGCGGCCCGAAAGCTTTGGATACTATGAAATCCCTTGGCGTCTCCATTGACATCGTGAACGGAAAACCTATGGGCGGCATGGAGGATCGTCCAGTGAATATGTAAAGTTATATCTTCTTTTTCTAAGAATTATTTGATTGTGGCAAGAAACATTCGTCCCCGGCAATTCGTATAAGCTCAGGGAAGATATCCATCAGGGTCACCACCCCTACAATTTTATCATCACTCGTTACCAGGGGCTGACGGATATTCTCCTTGAACATTATATAGATGGCCTTGTTGATGGGATCGTCTTCCAACAATAATGGATGAATAGGCGCCATGACATCCTTAGTCTTCTTCTGCGCCTCCTGTGTTACCAGGTCGGCAAAACTGCTGTGGAGCCATTTGAAGCGTCTCTGCATATCACCAACTTCATCGGCTACTTCCAGCGCCCGTGAAGACACCCTCTTGGAGAAAGCCTTTGAAAGCTCCACCTTTTTGGCGGGCTCCGGAACCAAGCCGCGGATCATGTCATAAAAGGAGAGTTTTCCTATAATTTTCCCCGACGAATCACTGACAAACATGGTTTTGTGAACCTTGCCCAGGGGAGTGGATAGAATTTTTTCATGATTTTTTCTTAATATTTCCAGGGCATTGCAGAGAGGCGCCTCTCCATCAATCAATTCGTATTCTTCAATGTGGGACATGATGTCCTTAACCTTTTTTTCTGTATATTCCATTCTGTTTCTCCCCTTATAAAACTTGACCAGTCGATCCGAAGTATCTTTAAAGGCCTGCGCTGATGGAGCCTCTTTTTAAGAGGCACTTGCCTTTATCTTGAAGAAGATGTAAACGCATCTAATAAATCACCCTTTGCTTACTATGTAGGCTGATGCTTGTCAAGACGATGATCGTATTGTCGTTTTGAGCTGTCATTTAGGGCTAATTTTTTCCATATTTTTGTTGACAAGAGCAGCTGAGCACACTAGAAATTGAATGTGTATTCATTTTTTTTGTAACGTAGCCTTTTGAGGGCATGGCTTGGGTTTAATCAGATTTAACTCGTTGATTTGAAAGGAGGAGATATGATTGGGAGAATGAAAGGGATAATGACTTTAGCTTGTTTTTTAGGGGCGGGCTTCCTGGTCGCAACTTTATTGACGGTCCAGCCCTCATTTGCTGCGGCACTGAGCCCGGATGATTGTATCAAATGTCATGATCAGGCGCCGATGGACATTGACACTGACGGCAGGAGACATAAGACAGATATAACATGTGTTGATTGCCATGAGGGCCATCCGCCCAGAGATCTTGATATCATCCCGCCATGCAGCAATTGCCATGCAGACACGCCGCATTTTGAACTGGAAGGGTGCATGACATGCCACAACAATCCACATACTCCGCTTACAATTTCATTGACAGACAATTTAACGGATCCTTGTCTTACGTGTCATACGGAGCAGATGGCGCAATTGCAGCAGAACCAGAGCGCCCATACCCAGGTTGCCTGTTCCAAGTGCCATCGTGAAAAGCACGGCTTTATCCCGGAATGTTCGCATTGCCATTCACCGCATACCGAAGAAATGACTAATCAGGACTGCTTAACCTGTCATATGCCGCATATGCCTCTTGCTGTTACATATCCTGAAGATACGCCGTCCAAGAGCTGTGCAGCATGTCATGACGAAGCATATGAGCTTCTGATTGCCAGCCAGTACAAGCATAAGGAACTCCTTTGCGCTACCTGCCATAAGGAAAAACATATGACGATCCCGAAATGTTCGGATTGTCATGGCAGTCCGCATCCGGCCGCAATGATGACAAAATTCCCGAACTGCGGAGATTGCCATGGTCTTGCCCATGACTTGAATAAGTAACAATTAATTAATCACATGAAATGAAAAGGAGCGGTTGGGAACTTACCCGGCCGCTCCTTTTTTTTATTCAATCTCCCTTAATTCATCACACCTCACAATTTTTTTAGCTTCAGCCTTCTAATGCCCTGTTAAGTTTTTTTGTTAACGTTTCCCAAGAATTAGATGACCAAACTAATAAAAGAAGCAAATTCTAGGTAATATTTAAAATTGAACGCAAGAAAGAATCATTGGAAGATGAGAAAAAAATTGTTATTTTCTATGTGTTGATAATCACTTTAGGAGTCATTGTATGTCAGATTTATTAGAAAAATTAGAAGATGAGGCCCTTCGTCTCTCACGGCAAGAACGTGCATTTTTAGCTGACCGCTTACTAAGTTCTCTTGACGGCGAAGTGATGACGGACATAGATGCCGCCTGGATAGTAGAAGCTGAACGTCGCTACCAGGAATACAAGGGAGGCACAAGACCGGGCGTTGACTCACAGGAAGTGTTTTCCGAAGCAGACCAGATACTTAAATGACCTCGGTTATTTTTGATCCTGATGCCCGGGATGAGTTTTTATCAGCTATCCGATATTACGAGGATTGCCAACCTGGATTAGGTCGTCGTTTCCGCCTTGTTGTTGAGTCTGCAGTGCAGAAAGTTGCCGAGGCGCCATTCCGATACCGTATTTTACATGCACCTTTCAGACGGTATCTTTTGCATAAATTTCCCTATGCAGTCATGTATTCTATCGAACCGAACCATATTCGTATCATTGCAGTCGCGCACACAAAGCGCAATCCAAGATATTGGCTGAGCCGTGTCCCTGAAACTAAGGACAGTTCTTTGAAATGATGTTATCAGCTGACATCTATGAAGAATTCGACGTTTAAAGATCATTTTTCTAGCAATTCAGAAGGGTATAATAATTTCAGGCCCGATTATCCCGATACATTATTCCACTACTTATCTGCCATTTCTCCCCGTACCAATTCTGCATGGGATTGCGCAACAGGGTCAGGACAATCGGCAAGAAAACTCGCACATCATTTTAAGCAAATTATCGCAACCGACGCCAGCGTTCACCAGTTACAGAATACACCTAAACACGCCAACATTATTTATGCATTGGCGTATGCAGATCAAGCGCCTATCAAAAAAGATGCAATCGATCTGATAACCGTTGCTCAAGCTCTGCATTGGTTTGACATGGAACCATTTTTTGCTGAAGCCGAAAGAGTGTTGCGAAAAAAAGGAATACTGGCAGTTTGGACTTACAATTTATTGTCCATAACGCCAGAACTTGATGAAATAATCATTGTATTCTATCGTGAAACAGTTGGGCCGTTTTGGCCTCCTGAAAGGCAGTATGTGGAAAATGGGTACAGGGAAATTACTTTTCCATTCACCCAAATTGCTGCACCGGATTTTCATATGCAGGCACAATGGTCATTTGCACATCTCATTGGCTATTTGAACACCTGGTCTGCGGTAAAATGTTACAAGGAACGTAAATGCCAGGATCCCCTTGATTTGGTGAAGGAAGATTTATACAGAGTGTGGGGTGATCCCAATGTTTTCAGAGAAGTCACCTGGCCTTTATCCCTGAGAGTGGGTAGAAAAAATTCATGACAAGCATTTGAATTTGGTGTCAGGCCAGCTCCCTTCCTGTTTAACTCAGCAATTCTTCTCTGGTGAAAATGGATTCAAGGGTATAACCTTTGTCGTCCAAGGCTTCAGCCCCACCTTCCTGCCTATCCACCACGGTGATCACCAATCCGACTTTGTATCCCTGGGCCTCAACCCGGTCGATTACCTTAATAAGGGTGCCGGCGGTGGTTACAACGTCTTCTACTAACGCCACGGTCGCTCCGGCAGGGATATTTGATTTTCCTTCAAGATAATCCTCTGTTCCGTGTTTCTTAGATTCTTTTCTGATGATGAAAGCGGGGATCGGTAGTTTTTCAAGATAACTGACAATTGATGCTGCGGTAACCAGGGGATCTGCACCCAGGGTCATACCGCCCACTGCATTAATGGGGGTGGAACTTAATTTAATAAGGTCAAAGATGAGTTTGCCGCAAAGATAGGCGCCTTCAGCAGATAAAGTAGTCTGCTTGCCGTCAATGTAAAAATCAGATTCCCTTCCGGATGACAAGGTGAAGGTCCCCTTGCGGTATGATTTTTCCAGTAAAAGTTCTTTGAGTCGTTTTTTTTCATCCACGGTTGTAATCCTTATATTTAAATTTGATGAAATCGTAAAAGGCTTTTTTACCACAGAGCGCAAGGAGTGCACATAATAATATTTTATTAAGACTATGAAAATCTGGTCCTCATGGCCCAGATTCTTTATTTTTTCACGATCCCGGCTGCTTTACTGTGCCAGAGCAGCTGCGGACCATGCCTGCTTTTACTGAGATTGTCCAGGAGCGATGCGGCAAGAATAAAGCAGATGCCAGTCAGTTCATTCAGGGTGATGGCTTCAGCGGACCATAAAGCAAAGGTCACGGTTCCAATAATAATTTCAAGGAGCATAAGGATATTGACCCGATAACTTTCAAGCTTGGTAAGGCTATACAGTATCAAGAGCGAAGCAGTGGCCTGGTTGCCTAAGGCAAAAGCTACTAGAACAGGCAACCAGAGGTTACTATTCCCCAAGGCAGGGGAGGGAGGTGACATGATTATGATGCCCAGTAGAGCAAGAAAGGCAGCTCCAAACCAATGGATTACTGTAAGTACCCAGCTTGGAGCACCGGTGCTCACCTGCAGACCGATCACCGAGATAGCAAAGCATAAACCGGAAACAAGGGCAAATGTATCACCGTTATTCCAGTAAGGCACTACAAGCTGATGTGCCCCTAAAAGAATTGCGGTTCCGGAAAGAGAAATGATGATGACAACAATTTTTTTCGGTGCCATGGGAAAGCCTTTCACCACTCGGCTGGCAATAAGGTTCCAGATCGGTGAGAGATAAAAGAGCATGAGGGCCCTGACCACTGATGTGTGGGATAAAGCCAGGAAAAAAAGGAGGTTGGTCAGCCCTCCGAAAATCATGATGACCAGGGCGGGCAGCATAGAGATAGAAAAAGAACCTTTCCGGTATGCCAAAACCAGGAATGGAAACGATGCGAAACTAAGAAGTGAAAAGACCAGAAAGGTTGTCCAGAGTCCCGATACACCAAAGGTGTCGAGAATGTTTATGGGGTACCATACAATGCCCCAGAGACAAGCGCCGCCAATGGCGCTGAGGATGGCGGTGGATTCTTGTTTTTGCATTGTTTGTGTAAAACTCAATAACCTGGCAAGCTATGACTTGAGTTTTGAAAAATATCGCAGGTTGGCCCGATTGTCTTTTTTCGGGACAATATGCCCATCCTTGGAGGTCATGACGGTCATTACTCCGGGACCATGGCCCGCCAGCACGCAATCCGAATGAACAATGATGCCGATTACCATACCGCCGGTTTTATAAATCCTGCCGTATGTGGCGTCCGCGTCGGTGATGGCAATGAAATCACCAAGCTTCAGATCGTGTAAACCATGTTCCTCCACCGTGGGTTCGTCGAACAGTTGAATGTCATAATCCCCGGTGTGGCTGTGGGCTGAGCCTATGCCTGAACCCATGATCTTGGCAGGGACAATATGGGTGACCGGAACTTCCAGACGTTTCTTACTTTTACCCTTAATATTCATAACTTCAAGAAGGTTCGGGTCCAGGTTGAACACCTTGATTGACGGGAAATCGAGAAGTTTGAGCCCACAGCCAAAGGCCTTCACCTGGATCTTGTCACCAATCACCAACTGGTCAAGCACATCGGATTCAAAATCAATGAGCACATGTTCGATGCCGCCATGCTTTCCTGTGACCATACCAACCTTCCCCTTGGCATCACCGCTTACCACAGTTGCCGTATTGCCGACACAGGAAAAAAGGTTCAGGGCCCGGTTCGGTCCGGGTTGCCCTTGAAACTGGGTGAAATTGCTGATGCTCACCCCGGGTTCCACGTGGTCGGCAAATAAACCGCAGGCCGGATCACCGATCCGTACATTGTAGGAAATTCCTCCCACCCCCGGATACACATCAGCATGGCCGTCCGGACTCACCCTGTATGGATTGATTCCGCCAAGCGGCGAGGTGATTTCACCGATAACCGACTGACAAACAAGCTGTTCTTTATTTATACGCATTATAGCCCACCTTTTATCTGATTGTTTTTAAGGGCCACTATATATGATTTCGTTAAAAACCAGCAAGGGTAGATTGCAATGAAAAGCCTGCCGACATGTGTATATGTCTGTTTTTTTTTGCAACTTAACCTGGTTTATTCAGGTGGTGAGTTGGCTGAAAATGTGAGGAAGAGGGTGATTCGCAGTAGTTAGCTACGCGAACCGCCCAATGACGAAGCAGTTTCAGCTAAATCGCCGCCCCCGCAAGGTGACTCTTATCAGATGCAGTTACGGAACATGCCAAAAGCACTCTACGTATTGTTAAGCACTGAGAACATATTCAATCTCGACTAAATATAAACAAGATAAAAAATAGTAGTCCAGAGTCATGAATAATCCGGGCTAATACATCAACTTTTAAAAAAGCGGAGATTTTTTGGGTGCATAAAAAAAGGGAGCTGGGTAGTAGCAATAGTGTGTGAGGGCAATTGTTTGCACGAAGAGGCTGGCAGAAGAAGCTTCTCATGCATTCGGTGTTTGATTTCCGGGATAAGGCACCGGGGAGCGAGATTGGCGATCGTGTATAGGGACCGGGTTTTGGGTTAAGGTTTTGACGATTGCCGCAAGATACATACTATCAACAGGGAGTCGTCTCTTTACTTGAGCTGGGAATCTTCGTCAGGATATGAATTTTTGCTTTTTCGTTGTAATGAAAGCTGTTTTTTTAAATTATTTATCAGTTCATTGGCAAATTTCTCAGCTCTTCTATCCAATTCTTTATTTTGCCAATCAATCTGCTGCTTGAGATCGTGCATACGGGCCTCCAGCGTGTCCATTCGTTGCAGGATCATTTCATTATTGGCTGCTGAATGGGAAGACAGGATCTGGGAAGATCTGGTTTCACCACCCGTATCATCATCGAGTCCGAAGCCTACTTTGTCTTTTATTACTTGCTTTATGGCCTGGACATTAATAGCCTTGAGTTCATCGGCAAATCCATACACCAAGGCGGTGTCGCAAAGTATGTTTATGGATCGTGGCGTACCTTTGGATGCCTCATAGATCAAGTCAATTGCCTTGGTTGTAAAAAGGTCAGGCCTGCCGCCGGCCTTTTTTAGGCGGGTGACTATATATTGACCGGTTTCTTCTCTGTTGAGTTCCGTGAGATGATAGTGTACAGCGATACGCTGCATTAATTGCACAAGCCTCGGGCTTTTAAGCTTGTTCTTCAGTTCAGGTTGCCCAATGAGAATGATCTGTAAGAGCACCTTGTTGTGGCTGTGAATATTGGAAAGCATTCTAACTTCTTCAAGGGCTTCATCCGAAAGGTTCTGGGCTTCATCAATGATGAGCAAAACACGGATGTTTTGCTCATATTTCTCTATAAGAAACTGGTAAAGAATATCCAAGGCCTCAGCTTTGTTATTGTCCGCCGGCGGAAGCTCAAATTCGCGGAGGATAAGGCCAAGAAGCTGGTCAGCAGAGACATTGGTGTTGAAGATTCCGCCCACTTCCATGTCGGCTTTGAGTTGCGACAGTAAATGCCTAATCAATGTGGTTTTGCCGGTGCCTATCTCGCCAGTGAGCAGGATAAATCCTTGGTGCTCCAAGAGGCCGTATTCCAAGTATGTCAATGCATTTTGATGCTTCTGACTAAGATAAAGAAATTTTGGGTTGGGAACGATATGAAATGGTTTTTCAGTTAACCCGTAAAATTTTTCGTACACTTCGAATATCCTTATTTGTTAGTCTTATAAGGAAAAAGGGAGAATAATGCCCATGAATGTTTTTTTCATAGAAATAACAATGAAGCGGGACAAGACTCTTCCATAAGATGAGTCGAATTATATGGAGATGAGCGTGATGCGTCAAGCATGAATGTTCTTCACCTATTAATAATAATAGACTGATTCTTGCTCGTTCTGGCGGTTTAAAACAAAGCCCAGGAATTTTTCTTTTGGAATATACTCCAAGGCTTTTTTTACATCTTCCATGGATGTTTTCCCTGCCTGGACTACCATAAGGACACAATCAACCATGGGTGCAAAGGCAATGGCATCAGCCTTTTCCAGTAGAGGAGGGACGTCAAAAAAAACATAACGATCTTTGTAACGATTTTTCATTTCATGGACAAGGTTCGACATTTTTGGTGATTCGAGGAGTTCGGTGCTTTCCTGTATAGAATTGCCTCCGGAAATGATACTCAGTTTTTCAATACCCGGCCAATATATGAGCTCTTTGAGAGGCTTTTTGCCCATAAGATAATCGCCTAAACCCTTATTGCTCGCAAAGCCTAAAGATTTATGAATATCTTGTCGCAACAGATCGGCATCCACCAGGAGGGCAGTCTGATTAAACTGTTTAGCAAAAGTGAGGGCTAAGTTAATGGAGGTGAGGGTTTTTCCCTCTCCCTTATGAGCACTGGTTATCATTATGGTGTTCCAATTCTTTACTCTGGTGCGTTGAAGAATTTGGGTGCGAAGAACCTTGTATGAATTGTTTTCCGGTGCGTCTGCAAAGAAAGCAACGCAATGGTTTTTATTGATTTTTTTGTAATCAAGAGTAATTTCGGTGGATTCAGAGTAATCTGGGATTAAGTTTTCTGTATTCACATCTGTGCCGGCAGAACTTGTACCTGCAAAGGATTTTGGACCTGTAAGGATATCTTCTTCCCGAACTGTTTTCGCTTTTTCCAGCGCTTTTCGAATTTTCACGGAATCTGCTCCCTAAATAACAAAGTTCATTTTTTAAATCTCTTGAAGTTATAGTGTAAATTTGCGCATTAATTTAGCCCAAAATTCATCAAAATCCATGACCAGGTAGTGAAAACTTGCCAAGCCTATGCCAATAACGAGAAAAACCAAAAGAATCTGGCTCAAGAGCGTTGTCCTTCTGCGGGCCAGGTCCTTATCGGAATAAATTTCCGGGATACTGGCGAGAACGGGAAATGAAGTAGCCATTGCCAGAGCATTGGCGCTGCGCACCGAGTGATCGGAGTACTCTCGCAATGATAGAAAACCTATGCCCGCTCCAATACCAAAAACAAGACCGATGAGCATAATAGCCAGCCGGTTTGGTTTATAGGGCTTTTCAGGTAAATTTGCAGGGTCGATCAAGGTAAATCGTTCTCCTTTTTGCTCTCGTTCCAGCCCCTGGGCCACTGTTGCTTCCATATACTTTTTCATCAGGTCATCGTATTTTTTCTGGGTCCTGTCCCGTTCGATAACAATCGCATTATATTTGCCTTCGACGCTTGGGGTGGCGGCAATTCTTTTACTGTAAAGTTCCCTTGTCTTCAGCAATTCAGTAATCTGTCGTTCTTTCGATTGGATTTCCACCCTGGCGCCGGCAAGTTGGGCGGACAAATTAATATACGCTGGGTTGTCAGGAATGGCTGTCGGGGATTTGGTTGAGGCTGCTGAACCTTCAATTTTTTCTTCAAGTTTGCTAATTTCTTCTTTCAGCAGGATAACATCAGGATATTGGTCGGAATAGCTTGCTTGAAGATGGCGCAACTCCGTTGTTAATTCGTTGAGCCTTTTTTTATCAGTGACTATTTCCTCTAACTCCGGAGAAATGCTGGAAAGTTGTGATTGGAGATAGCCTTCACGCTCTTTGAGAGTGCGAAGTTGCTCATTGATTCTTTCAATAGTGATTTCGGTGTTATGCAGGTTTTGCATATTGACCTGCAAAACCTCAGGAAGTACTTCGACATTTTTTTCTTTGAAATCGGCTATGGTTTTCTCCAGCCTATCAAGGTCCGCTTTAACCCGTTCCATTTCATCCTTAAAGAACTTGGATGTCTCCTGGGCCTGCCGTTCCCTGACCTTAAGATTTTCTTCCAGAAATAATGAGGCGAGGACATTGGCAACCTTCTGGACCATTTCCGGATCATTTTTTCCTTCGAATGATAGCGTAAAGGCTATCGTTGCCGAGGTTGGCCTTCCGGTTCTCCGGTCAATAATTTCTGTGCTGATAGGTTCAAGAGAGATATCCTCCCGCATTTTGTCTACAATTTCCTCTATTGTCCATTTTCCTTTACGATCTTCGTAAAGTTTATGCTCATTGATGATATCGAGAAGTCTGGTGGTACTCATGATTGTCTGGTTGATGGTTTGCAGGCGCTGCTCGGCATAACTTGTTATGGTAGACGTTACAAGATCAGAGGGAATTTCCTGGTCCTCAATGAGAATGGTGGAAATGGATTTATAAATGGGCGGTAGAACAAAAGAAACACTCGCCGCTATCAAAAAAATTAGCAGTGCCGGCAGGATGAGACTCCATTTCCTCCGCTTCACTATGTCCATAATGTCTTGTACCGACATTACATTTGTTTCCATATACGTTTTTCTCCTTATTTATTCAAATAATGGATATTGATAATACAGGCGAATAAAGAATCGATTTCGCAAACTTTCCGTATCTGCTTCCTTATCCTCGATTACAGTGAAAGAATAAGAAAATCGTAGGGCAAGGTTTTCGGTGAATGCATAGTTGATGTAGGATCCAAGATGATAGTTGTTTTTATCGATGTTTTCTACCGTAGGGACTTGCGAATTTGATTGGTTTCTGAAGTATCGGGTCCAGAAGCCCCCTCGTATCTCTTGCGAAAACCTTCGATTGATATCAAGAATAGCGCCGGTTCTTTCCGTTGTCCCATCACTTCCAGAGGCCGCCTGTAAATTATGCATCAGGGTAATGGTTGCCTTTGCAACTTCCCCTTGGTAATCCAAAGAAATATGTCCTGTTCCTCCCCAATCTTCATTTGTTTGCTGGATAAATTGAATTGTGTCGAACGTTGTTTCTGCATACCGTGGTCCCAGAAATACATTGAGCGTGAAGATCTCAGAAAGGGATCTTTCAACTCCAAAAGTCCAGGCGTAATTCTGCACAGAAGATGTAGAAAATTCATATCGGTCGTAGCTGACATTTGTTTTAAAATTGGTGGGCTTGGTAAATGCACTGAGGAAATGGGACAAGCCGAATGTTATATAATGTGAATAATACTCATTAAATTCCGGATCATCATAGTCCTCTTCAAAATATCTGTAGGTTACTTCTGTTGAAGTTTTTTCTGACAATCCCCATTCTCCTGTTAAAGAATATTTTTCCTGTTCGCGTGTGGCAGTACCTAGGATCAGACCTGTGGTTTCTATATCACGATCAACACGGGAATCTTTAACATACTCTATATCAGTCTTTACATTGACGTTTTGACTAAGCAGGTACTGCAGAATCCAGGAAAAATTTTGGTCTACGCTATTAAATTCGTCATTGTCTGTATAGGCAATTGCTTCAATAATTCCTTCGAGCCTGGTGTCAAGTCTTTCTGTCCGCTCAATGAGTTCAAGGGCGGGTGAAAGTGTAGTGATAAAATCATCAAGCTCATCAGTATTGCGGAATAAAATATTGTCATTGTATTCCTCCAGTAATGAAACAGAAGGAATAATTTGAAAATCATCGCCGATGGCCTCTTGTGGGGATATTATTGGCAATGAAATAAAAATGAGTAATAATATATACTTATTATACAAATGCATGAATAAATTTCTGTGGTGATAGGCTAGGGGGCAACTATCACATCTCCTCTTTTGAGTTGGATATTTTGGTCAAGATTTTCTCCTTGTGAGACCTTATCGTAATTGAATGAAAAAATCCGAGTCTTGCCATCTACTTCTCTGAATAATTTAATTTTTTCTCTTTTTGCAAAAGGGGTCAGCCCACCAGCCAGGGCAAGGGCCTGGAGCGTATTAATGTCGGTGTTTATCTGGTAGCGCCCAGGTCTGTTGACTCTGCCGATAACATAGATCTGCATGCTATTAACCTGGGTCACCACAACAGAGAGGACGGGGCTTGATATAAAGTTGGTAAGTTTTTTTTCCAGTTCTTCCTTGAGTTTGGCAACCGTCTTTCCGCCGGCCATGACCTCACCTATTAGGGGGAAGGAAATTTTGCCATCAGGAAGAACAGGCAATTGTTTAGTAAGAGCATCATTTTTCCAAACGGAAATATCGAGAATATCACTGGGGCCGAGAACATAGTCTAATCCCTGGCTCGATTCTGCCGGCTTGTTTTCTTGCCCAAGCGTCCAGGCAGGTAATGCGCTCATTATAATGAAGATAAAGAATACAAACATTTTTTTGTTAAATTTCATAAACTTCCTTCCTTGATGTACTTGTAAAAAAATATCGGGGTGATTAAGCATAAAGGTCCGATCTGCGCCCAATTAAAGTGCCCTTACAGTTGTTCCCCCAGGAGAAAAATAAAACAAACAAATTTACAGCACTTGTGGGAGTCTGCTTGTCTCATTGTAAGCATAACTTCGGCTTCGTCTCCGCACCTGGCGGAAAGCCTGTTCATCATAGTAACACCCATACTCCCGAAGCTCTCTGTGAGTGGTTGCGTAAACTGCGTTACAATATCCGCAAGGACAAATTGCAATTTGATTCAAGCAGTCTAAAGGGGCATTAATCTTCCATCTCTTGGGATACGATTTCATTACCATTTTCCCGGTCAATCCTAAAAGTCTCGCATGATTCCGGGAAACATTCACTCCTGGCGGTTTCAAAAGTAATTCCCTAGCGTTTAATAGCATCGTCACGATTCAGATCGCCGGACCTAATTACGATCATAAGTTATCTTTATCCATTCCGGAATTCTTTTACTGTTAATTTCCATCAACCTCAAGGAATTTATCTAGATATTATCTGCATGCACCGTTCAGCCGACAAATCTCTTTAACATACCATATACTGAAAAATCGCAGCGAAATAGTCTGCATTGGAGGACAACATCCTGGTGGCCATTGAGCACAAATCTAGCGAGTTTGAGCAATCCGTCGCCGGTTTCTTCAAGCGGCAGGTAATTTTTGCGCCAATCCACCGTCACTGCCAGTGGAATACCGCACGCCCGCAAGGCGCTCACTCCTGCATCGTCCCAGTATCCATCAGGATAGGCGAAGATCAACGGATCATAACCGGTCAAAGAAGCAAGATACTCCTGTGCTTGGCTAATCTGCTTACTCCATTGTTCAGGAGTATACGCTAGAGACAGGGCGTGGCGAAAGGCATGATTTCCGATATGCACGAATTCATCCTGAGAGAATGCACGCAATTCATCGGGTGTAAACGGTCGGTCATGCGCTGATTGGGGAGAGAATGCCTGTGTGCCAAAGCTTTCGTTGATATAGGCATCGATTGCTTCTGCCGTCTTCTGTTTCAAACTATCTTGCTCTTTTAAAATGCGCTGATCAATCCATCCTTGTTCCTTGCGTTTACGCCAAGCAATATCCCACCAGAAACTTTGATTAATGCGTACATTTTCTGCCGTGATAAAAAACACCGCCGGTATTTTATACTCGTGCAGAACAGGCAGGGCGCGAGAGTTATTCGCGTACCCATCATCAAAGGTAATCATGATATATGGTTTATCAGGATACAATCCTTTAAGGATGTCGACCGGCGAAATAAAGGTATACCCTTTGCAGTAAAAGTAATCGACACAACTGCGAAAAACCGAATCGGTAATGCCATGATTCGCATATGGATCAATGTTCGCACGGGATTCTTTCAAACCATCCTCTAGAATTGAATGAAAGGCAAGAATAAGCAAAGAGGGCTTATCTCCGAAGCGTTTGAGGATTGTGTGATTCAGAAAACAATCTGCTTTTCGTAAAATATTTTTCGTATCCATCCTATTCCTTATAGAAGATGACGTATTCCAATAAGACGGGATGTGTCGTATGCAAGTCTAAAAGACCCCCGGCAAAGCAGAAACGGCAAGAAGAATTTCAAAGTATCCTCATCACTACTTCAGGATATTTTCATATGCTTTCAGCAAGTTGCGACAGTGATCGGTGAGTGAATATTCTGCTTCCAGCTTTTTCCTTGCCGCCTTACCCATATCTATCCGCGTGGGGTGATTTTTCATGAGAAATTGTATCTTACTGGCAAGATCTTTCGCATTTCCCATTTCAAACAAAAGTCCGGTTTCCCCATCTTCAATTTGTTCTGGTATCCCCCCGATTCTGCTTCCGATTACTGGTTTTCCCATAGCCATGGCTTCGAGAATCACCATAGAGCAATTTTCATTCACCTCGGAAGGCACAATGGCAAAAGAGGAGTGAACAATAGCATTATTTAATGCATCTCCCTCCAGATGGCCAAGAAATTCTACAGAAGGAAATTTAGAACGCAATTTATCCTCCAGAGGGCCGGTGCCGACTATTTTTAATTCAATGCCATTTGATAGTAGATGATGGGCCTTCAGAAGTGTCTCAACTCCCTTTTCCCTTGAGAGCCTGCCAAAATACAGAGCATATCCTGCATCCTGTGGATGAGGAGGGGGGGCATCAGTATTAATTCCATTATGCAATATAATAATCTTGTTTTCAGGAATTCTTAGGCGTGTCAAGTCGGCAAGAAATTGGCTCGGTGCAATAAAAAGATCAACAAGTTGATAGCTCCTCTTCCATTTATGCCAAAAACCTTCAAGCATGAATAACGCCCCTCTCATATAGGAGCCTTGGCAGTTCCTTGTCATCGATCTCCAGAAATATCGACCAGCGCATGACGTGCATATATTCCCTTTATCTAACATTAAATACGAAGGGCATATCAGTTTTCCATCATGCAATGTAAGGATTATTTTAACACCATATTCATGGAGTACTGGAATAATTGCCGGTGTGATCTGGTGATATATGTTATGCAGGTGTGCAATGTGCGGTTTTTCTTTTGTAATCAATTTTTTTATTTTTTTTACAGATTCTGATGAATGAATAAAATTTGCTCCACTTTTTACATTATTGATAAGCCCGGAAGAATTTTTATAATCGATTTGAGAAATAAAGAACGAGGAATAAGGCGAATAAAAATTCCTCGGATCTTCCATTGAGAAGTCAATAACTTTTATTCCATTCCTCAAAAGGAAATCACGTTCCTGGAAGAAAACCCTCTCTGATCCACCATTTAAATAAAAAAATTTGTTTGCTAGTAGTATATTCATTTATGTATGAAAATTTATTACCTTTGGGTATACAGCGTTCTGTCTGATCTGTAATCGTTTAAAACGATTAAAGGCACACTCTAGTTTCTCTGCTGAGTTTCTCGCACGAATGATATTATGAACATCACTGTTTATGTAAGAAGAAAGCTTTTAAGATACTTGTTCAGCACACATACATACTTTTGATATATAGAGTAACACGTCTTTGAAGGTCGCTTTGCGAACTTTCTGCTTTCTGGTGTTTTGTAGATGCTTAGGGAAGTGAACTAAGAGCACTTCCTTTGGGGTGCATTCCCCGTCCAGCTTCTGCGGGACTGCAGGGTAAATGAACGAATGTAATAAAGTCAAAAAGTCCTTGTAAGCGGAGATTGTCTGCTCACTCCGTTGCGCGGACGCGATTAATCCATACATGAAAAGGTAGCTGGCAGCAATTCTAGCGTGGCATTTAAAAAAATTGTTGTTCACGTTCCCCGCTGGTTACGCTTCGCGTGCGCAAGCGGCCGCGGGGAGCTTTCAATTTTGAAGATCTGTTTTTTATTTTTTCTTATCTCTGTCACATCGCAGGAGAGTAATTATTTCAACCAATAATATAATAAACACTGTTTGCTGATGTCTACAGTGCCCCTTTACGATGCAAAACAACCCAAATTGTCTTGGCTAAAATTTTTATGTCATCCACAAAACGCCAATTTTCAAGATATTTGCAATCCAATTCCACAACTTTATCAAAGTCAGTGATTTTATTTCTCCCTGAAATTTGCCATAATCCCGTGAGCCCGGGTTTTGCCGCAATTCTTTTTAGGTGCTCAGGATTGTATCTTTCAACTTCTTCTAAAGTTGGAGGACGGGTGCCAACTAAGCTCATTTCTCCTTTGAGGACATTTACAAACTGCGGAAATTCATCTAGAGAATTCTTTCGAAGCCATTTGCCGACACGAGTAATCCTGGGATCATCCTTAAGTTTAAACATGGCTCCATTCATTACATTTTTGCTCATTAAGTCCTGTTTCAGCTCTTCTGCATTGATGTACATTGACCTAAATTTATAGAGGTTGAAAACACGGCCATGCTGCCCTTTTCTCCGTTGTTTGAAAAGAACGGGTCCTGAGGAATCCGATTTTATTGCGATTGCAACAAAGGGATACATAATAAGGAAGGTGATTGTTCCAACCAGGCTGCCAACTATATCAAGGATCCTTTTGTAGAGTAGTCCTGTGGCATTAAAATTATCCACATGCAAGGTGAGAAAGGGGACTTCCTGGCATTTTTCCACTGAAAGGGGGTGAATCCCAGGAGTCCAGAGAGCTGGTAAAATCCTGGCCGGCACTCCCATTTTTCTGCAGATATCAATATGACGGGTTAAATTGATATTTCGATCCCCACTGAGAGTAAATATAACTTCGTCTATTGCCTTCTCACGGAGAACGTTGGGAAGATCGTCAATGGTTCCCATTGTCTCGCCTATACCATTTTCTTCTTGGTGCGAGGTTAACCTGCCAACTACTTCATGCCCCCAACTCAACTGGTTTTCCAGCATATCCGATACAATTTTCCCCCTACTTAGATTGCCCACCACAAGGAGCTTGCGGGCATTAAATCTATTTTTGGATATTCTATCTATATAGAATCGTGCAATAATTCTTTGTAGAGCAATAAAAATAAAAGTAAAAGCGGAAAAAAGAAGTAAAAATGTCCTGGTATACTCTTCTATCTGTAACAAAAAGATGGCCGTTGTGATAAAAACAAAGGTCACGATAACAGCTTTGCATATTGACCATAACAGACTGAGGGTGTTGGGAGGAGTATTGTCGCTATAGAGCTCAAATTTCCCCATACTGTAGTTATTAATGAACATTACAACTAAAACGGAAGCGATAAAAATTTGACCATCAAGATACAAACTGTTTTCAAAAAAAAACGCCCTTAGATAATAGCCACTATACCCTGCTGCAATGACACAAAGCGCATCAAGCATCATCAGTACTGTGTTAATAATGTAAACTTGCTGCTGGAACATAAAATGAGCTTTTGGCTTGGAGAATCAGGAGGCGGTATGAGAATTTTTTCCGCTTATTTTTTCCATGGCTGTCTTAATTGTTAACTAGCAGCTTTGAGTCGTTATCCTCTTACCCTAGGTTAAAAGGATAACACATTTCCCAATTCCACAAAAGCCTTAACTGTTGGTTGGCTTATTATAGAACTTTAGTTGAACATGCATAGCGAAGTGCATTCCCCTTCCCGCTTCATCGGGACTGCGGGGTAAAGGAGTGAATGTAATATAGTCAAAAAGTCCTAACATACGGAGATTCCCTGCAGCTTGTTGTAGCGAAGCTGAAATCCCACTTAAACGGTGCCGCGGGGAGCTTCAATAAGATTTCGATTTGCCAGTAACAACTTTTTGGTACACGGCTATTGTTTGAAGGGCAATCCGGCTCCAATCATACTTTTCCGCCAGGATTTCTAAATATTCTTTCCGTTCTTCCTGACGTATGGGATGCTTTAAAAGCTTCTTAATTTTATCCCGTAAGTCTATAAGATCTCCGCAGCGAAAAAATCTTTCCGGAGGCAGGTTAACTTCCTGATTTGCAGGTATGTCAGAGACCAGAACCGACAATCCAAAGCTAAGAGCTTCCAGCAGAGCAATCGGTAATCCCTCATGATACGAAGGTAAAACAAATAATGCCGCATGGGAAAATACTTGGTTGAGCTTCTCACCCGTGATGTATCCGGCCAACACAACCCGATTATTACCGGCTGCAAGTTTTTTTACCTTCATGCTGTACTCGGTTTCATGATCCGCGTCACCTGCGATGACCAACTGAAAATCTCCTGTAAGTTGAATAAATGCCTCAAGAAGATCGGTTAAGCCTTTTTCCGGAACAAAGCGGGCCACAGCAAGAATATATTTTTGCGGTTTTAAGCCAAGTTTTTCCAGGTAGTCAGAATCGGTGCTTGGGGCCGGAAGGGTGACGCCGTTATAGATTAGGTGACTTTTTCGGCCGTATCGCCGGCTCATGATATCGTCGATAACCTTTGATATAACAATAATCTCATAGGCAAATTTTCCACCTAGTTTTTCTCCGAACTGAAGTGCACATTTGGCAAGTTTCCCCCATTTCTGGCGATCATAATCCGGGCCGTGATTGGTTAAAACCACCTTAAGCCCCACGATCTTGGCAAAAGGGATAAGAAGAGCTGGCCCCACACCATGGATATGAACTACATCAGGACAGATCAACCGAGCTTTAAGCAAAGCAAGAAATGTATGGACAATGGCCTCCAAACTCTTGAGCTTGGGAGCAAAGATGTGGGACAAGCGCACTCCTTCCCAATCCTCTCTCTTATCGGGGATATAGGGCGTGCGCGTGGCAAGAATAACCTCGTGGCCCAGGGCGGCAATGCGGGGATAAAGCTCCTGGCAGTGCTTTTCAACCCCGCCCGGTATATCAGGAATGCCCCTGGTGCCAGTGACAAAAATCTTCATAGCCGTTTACGCGATGGGGTCCAGGCAGGCCCTGTCGCCATCCTTCATCACCTTTAACTTATTTTTAGCCACCCATTTGAGCGGCACAGTGATGCGCTTCTTCATGGCCGGTGCAGCAGAGCCGATCATCCAACACTGCTTCGGACATTCCCTCACCTGTTGCCGAATTATTTCAGCCTGGGGGCTGTTCCATATTGATTCAAATGATTCATGATACAGATTGCCCATGACCATGGGCTCGTCGGAACCATTGCAGGGCATGATATTGCCAAAGGGGTCGACAAAAAACATATCGGTGCCCACCTCGCAGGGAAGGGCTCGCTCCTGCCCCCGTACCATTCGCGCCAGACCCATGTTGAAATAGGCCCGGAACCAGTTCTTGGGCCGGTTCGACTTAAGGAGTTCCTTTGCGATACGCTCAAATTCTTTAGCCACCATTTCCGCATCCTGGTATCGGTTATCCTCCTTATGAAAATAAAAGGAGTTATGAGTTGTGGCAGTAGCGAACTCCAGGCCCATTGCATCGGCCAGCCGGTAAAGCTCGATCATATCCTTGGCATTACGGTCGGAAACCGTAATGCCGAATCCGATATCCTTGATGCCCATGCCATGCAGAGTGGTCAGAGTGCGGATACCGTGGTCAAAGCCGTTTTTTATACCTCGCAGTTCGTCGTTAGCAGCAGGCAAACCTTCGATGGAAATGCGAATCCCGAGCTGGTTGCCGAACCGCTGAAAAAGTTTGATTATCTTTTCAGTGAAATACCCATTGGAGGAGATTACCAGGCGTTTGGTTTTTGTCAGGGCTTTTTCAACGATCTGTTCAATGTCTTGGCGAAGAAAGGGTTCGCCACCGGTGATATTAATGAAATCAAGGCCATCGGGCAGCTTGTCGACCAGTTCAGGGCCATACTCCTCTTCTTTCTTACTCGGATGCTGCCAGGTATTGCACATATAGCATTTGGCATTGCAGCGATAGGTGACTATAAGACAGGCTTCCATATCTTAATTGTCCTTTATTGAAGAAGTTCATTGCAGATATCCATTAAACCCTTGCAGTGCGAGGCAAGGGAATATTCTTTTTCAAGTTTCTTTCTTGCAGCATGACCCATTCGAGTGCGCATCTCTGGATCGCAGGCCAGGATTTTCATTTTCTCAGCCAACTCCTCGCTATTCCCCATCTCAAAAAGAAAGCCTGTTTTATTGTCCTGGATCTGTTCGGGTATCCCGCCAATCCGGCTGCCGATAACCGGCTTGCCAAAGACCATGGCCTCTAATATGGCCATTGCGCAATTTTCATACCACTTCGAGGGAACAACCACAAATGCAGCGTTTTTAATAATGCAGTTCAACTCATCACTGGATTTGTAGCCAAGGAACTCCGCTCCAGTATACTTGCTATGCAATTCTTCCAGCAGGGGACCAGTGCCCACCACCTTGAGCGGCACCGATGTCGCCATGGCTGCATGAGCCTTCAGAAGAGTTTCAATGCCTTTTTCTCTTGAAATTCTGCCGAAATAAAGACCATATCCTTGGTCATTAAGATTTGGCAGGTATTCGGCAACATCAATACCGTTATGCAAAATACGGATCTTATTCTGCGGGATGCGGTAAGAGGTCAGATCGGCAAGAAACCGGCTGGGTGAGATAAAAAGATCTACCGCCTCGTAACTCTTCCGCCATTTGTGAAAAAAAGCCTCCACTGCCAGAAGCAGTCCTTTAATGCGACTTCCCTGGCAGTTGGTGGTTAACGGCTTCCAGAAAAAACGGCCATTACACGCTGTGCAGATCTCCTCGCCATTCAGGGCAAGATAGCTGGGACACACGAGCTTGTAATCATGCAGGGTCAGGGCAACCTTAATCCCGTGCCGTTTCAATACCGGGATGATTGAGGGAGTGAGTTGATGGTAGATGTTGTGGAGATGAGCGATCGACGGCTGCTCCTGCTGGAGAAGTTTTTCAAGACGTTCTACCGCAATCGACGAATGTGCAAAGGATATTGCATGCTGAAACCTAGTTTGGGCACTTCTGTCATTGTTATAGCTAATGTTGGGAACGAAATACTCGGAGTAGGGAGATGGAAAATTTCTGTCGTCCTGCATTGAAAAATCAACGATCTCTACACCCTTTCCCTTCAAAAAGGTACGCTCCTGAAAAAATACCTTCTCTGAGCCACCGTTTAAATGGAAAAATTTATTTACAAGTAGGAGTTTCACAAGAAAATTTGAACGTTAAATTGAAAGTGAGACTTTATGTCATTGCGTTGAATTAAATTAAAAGACGAGCTTTCTGCCACATTGTATTGCTGGAAATATTAGTGTTTTGAGGTGCTTTTTTTACAAGATGCGCCTTTTTATTACATGAAAGATGCTTTTGAACCTCTTATAATTGAAGATTATTGCCAATAGTAATTTGCATGGTAGCAATAAGCAAGACCACGCTATTGAAAAATAATTAATCTGTATTGGCAAAATGCTATAATCAAACTTGTTCATGAGGTTCTTGTTGATAGCCTGACACCAGTATATTTCTGTTGCAGATAATCCCTTTTTCCACTTTTCTGCTATGCTGGGATTTATTCCCCTCTTATTGTGGTTATCTTCAGCATTTGATGATCCTCTGTGTGGTATATCTAACATTTGATGACTGTACTCTAATCCTAGGAAATTACATAATTTTCGAAGCTGATTTTGAGGGCTAATAACAAGGTCCTCAAAACGGATCGTGAAGACATGTGGATGGTCTAAAAAATTATATCCGGCTCCAACGGAACTTTTCCAGAGCTTGCTGATGACAAGAGGGTGGTAATTCGACCATGTCCGGCACGACTCCCAAAAAGGTGTACTTCCTCCTCTGTACCTTCGCTTCCACTTATATTTTTGAGAAAGTAGAACAGCCCGGGGATCTCTTACAATATGAATAAATTTTGCACGAGGAATTATTTTTAATATATCTTTAATATAAAAAATATTCTGCGGTGTTTGTTTGCAAGGACGTTTTTTACTGTTTTTTGTTGATACATATGAAAGAAATATCTTGTAGATTTCTGTATGGCTTAGAGACTTATTATTACAACTAGTTAACATTTTACGAGATTCTTCAAGATACTTTTCAGGTTTTTTTAAAAAAAAATGGCCCTCAAATTCAATTCCTAGTAATAGGGCACCAAGATTTTCTGCTTGGTTACGGCTTAACGGTTGTTTGTCAATGGAAGGGTGTAGAATCCTCTCAAAAAAGTGGATCTCCTTAAATGTATATACCAGAGGATTTTTTGCTAATATTGTTGCCATCATGGTTGTGCCACTCCGGCTGTTTCCAACAATATAAATTGGTTCCAGATTATTACTTGCCATATTGTAAAGTAATTAATTTCCTTAATAATTATCCCGCCTAAGTGTAAAAGTACCGAGAGACGTACCTAAGAATACGGAGCTGTTAAATGGACTAATTTCTATTGTCCATACAGTTATTCCGGGAGAAAGGTTTTGATTGAAATTGATCCATGTCTTACCTTTATCTGTTGAACGGAACACTCCGTTCGATCTGCCGCTGCCGGGAGAACTTTTGCCAAGATAAACAATGTCCGGATTGTTGGGATCAACTTCTACGCACACAATAAAATCCTTGCTAAAGGCATCTTTTTCAATGCCGTGTTTTTCGTTCCTAGCATTCCATTTAAGTTTGCTGTCAAGAAACCACAATCCTTTATTTGTAGCTAAATAAATTCGATTCGGATCAGCAGGATCTATTGCCAGATCATTAATAGCTTTACGAGGGATAGGCAATTTATCCCCGAACTGAATCCATGATGCTCCCCCATCTGTAGATTTCATAATAATACTGAATTTATTGGATTCAGCCGTTGCAGCATATAATATATCGCCATTTAGGGGAAACATACCTAGGACTTCATATTCAAGATCAGTCCACGAATATCCCCCGTCAATACTCTTATATTTCCCGCCATAGATAGTTTCTTTTTGCTGAGGGTGAAACTTAATAAAACATTTAGCGCCGGTTAACTTATTAAAAGACTTCCAGGTCTCTCCCCTGTCAAAACTGGCTTGTATCGCTTGTTTTTCCCAACGTCCTAGGGAAGTGATTATAGTGTTACCGGATACACTGACTGCTGAGGATGACTTTCGTCCAAATCTTTTATTGACTTTTAACTCTTTGAAAGTTGCACCAGCATCTTCTGTTAACCATAGACCATGGTCTGTCAAACTGAAAATCATGGATTTGTTGGAAATAAAAGCTATATCTATCATTCGTCCTCCGGTGTACCCAGAACCTGAATATGACCAATTGACTCCGCCATCGGTCGTTTTTAGAATCTTTGCCCGGCCATTAGATACATGGAGAGCTTCTTTTTCAAGAACAGGATGGGCTGCGAATGGGCTTGAAAACCAAAATCCTTCATTTTCAATAAGATCGCCATAGTCTGTATCCTTTGGGTAATTCCACTTTTTACCTCCGTTATGGCTGTAGAAAGGGCCCAAAGACGCATTATGGCCACGAGTATAAACGATATTGCAATTAACAGGGCTTACGCATACATCATTAAACTCTTTCTTGGGCAGGCCATGATGAGATGCTGAAAAGGTCGAGCCATTATCAATGGATTTGTAAATGCCCCATTTCCCTAGTGCGGCATATATTGTTTGGGGAATATTCTGGCAAAAAGAAATGGTGCTCGGCGTTGCCGGCAAGTTAGTATTTTTTTTGTAAATCTGGTTGTTCAATAATGAATAAAGTCCCTCTTGAGTGGCAATTAGGAACTCGCCTTTATGGTGTGGGTTTTCTTTAATGTCTGTGATTTCTAAACCTTTTAAGCCGATGTTGCTCCAAGTTTCTCCTGTATCATGAGAGCGAAGCAGACCATCTTTGTCAGTTCCGGCATAAACCACCGTGGTTTTATTACTACCCATGGAGCGTGAATCAAAGGCAAAGAGATTTCCTTTTGACGATTTTTTGAAAAAATCAGTCTTTTTCTTTTGTACCCATGATTGACCCCCATCTTTTGTGAGATAAATTCCTCTACCTTCATATTGGTGATTACTGGATTTTTTTTCTTTTTTACCAACAATGCCTGCGGCATATACAATATCATGGTTTGCTGGATCGACCCCTAGAGAGACCGCACCTTTCGCTAAAAAACCATTGAATTGGGGATGCCAGTTTTGTCCCCCGTCTATTGATTTCCAGACCGCGCTGGTGTCAGTCCCTATGTAAACAATTTCTGGATTCGTTGGAGAATATACGATAGACATCACCATTTGAAAGCCCTCGCCTCCAGATAATCCTTTTTCTTTTTGTTTCATGCTTCTTAAAGGGATGGAAACCCACGAGTAGTCACTTGCAATTACTGCGATAGGTTCAACAAGGAAAGCGCTAGAGAGACTAATAAATAAAAGAAAGAATATAAGTACCATCAAAAGTGTCTGTCTATTTTGTAATTACGCTGCTCATTTTGGCATTAGTGTTTTTGGGTCGTATCCAATTAGACTATGTAATTGTTCACTTTTGGATTTCAGATCATTCTGCATCGTCGCATCCCATTGCTTAAATGATCCATGACTAAGATGGATTTTACGCTGCCTTCTAGCTTTTATATCTTCTTGCCCCCGTTCATGGCTGATTTTATGCCACTGTAAAACGTTTTCGTCCCATTCTTCATTGAGAAAAGAAAATAGTTGCTTAAGCATACTTTCAGTATGTAAACATAATTTTTCATAATGTAATGAGAAGCACCGGTCAGGATAACGTTTTTCCCAGTTATGTATGATTGTTGTGTCATGATACCAGTACTCAAAAGCCTTATATATATTTTTATTGTCACCTTCTATTGCTTCAATATAGGTTGAGTTCATTGAGTTGGCAACATCCAGGCCATTCCTGTAAATAATTATATATTGGCAGTTTGGACCATAGAGCCATTCGATAAACTCTAAAATTCGAACATAATCAGGTGTTTTGTCAGCCCATCTCTTTTTTTGATGAGCAGTCATATACCCTAGGAAAAAACTATCAACAAACTCTTTTATCCTATCCTTAACATAATTTTGGTCGTACCCTAGCGAATTAAAAGCGGCCATAGTTGATTCTGTGTTATAGATTGAGGCAAGATGGACTAAAAATTTTGATTCAGGGGGGCAGGCGATCTTACAATGACTGTCAAGGAAATACCGCAATAAGGTTGTGCCTGAACGAAAACACCCAATAATAAAAATCGGAGGGGGTGCTTTTCTTGAGAGGACTTCTTGTTGAACAACTTGAATTTTGGTCCTGCCAAAAATCACATCCCTTAGCCTTGTTCGGAAGCTATCTAGCATAGTTATCTGTTTTTGATTTGAGTAATGATATTAATGTAATAGCCAGTCCGGTAAGCGGCGATACCCTGCTTGTTTGAGAATATCATATAGCTCCTTGTTATGGGGGGCGTAATATTGAAGGAGAAATTGCTCCTCATTATTTTGCATAATATCTTTTCGAGAAGAACTGTTAAGCGAGTAGTAAAGGCGTCGAATAAGTCTCTTCAAGGCAATTTGTTTTCTAAAAAATTTTTCGCATTTTTGGTTAATGGTCAAAGAAACTTGATGCAAAAATTTGAATTTATAGGATTGAGCTTTGTTCTCAATCTGAAAGTCATAAGAGTCATAGAAAGCTGAATCAATATCTATCCATTCGCATAAATTCTTAATGAAATGACGGGTGTCATCCTTTAAATCTTCAAAAAAAAGAATTTTGAGGTCTTCTCTAAATGCTTCAAGCCAATCAATTATGTAATCCTTGTAAATGCCTCCTGCCAAGTTGAAATATATATAATTATCTTTATCTTGCGAATCATGGAAATCAAAGTTTTGGCAGATTTGTAAATAGTCGCTGAATGAAAGATTTTTATCTAGCGAAAGCATATTTTTATGAAATTTAAAAAAGGAAAAGAGTCGGTCTGCCGGGTTGCGCAGCACAATGATTATTTTGGGTGATTTTATTTCTTTTTTTATAGTGTGAGAAATTTTTTTGCCACCAAAAAAATAAGCTGGTGATGCTTCCATCAGGTATTTTTGGGTGCTGCAATGATTGAAATAATTATGATAGTTGCTAATCGGCAATATGGGTTCATTAAATCGTAAAGGCAGAAAGTAGCACACCTCTTTTATGCTTGCCGGGCATATTTCAGGATGGGCAGCAAGATAGGTGAAAATTGAGGTTGTTCCTGCTTTTGTAACCCCGGCGATAATTAAATTGGGCAAGTTTTTTTTATTCATGGGTGCAATTCGACGGAAGGTAAAATTATTAGTAGGACAACTCTGAACGGGAGATTGAATTCATTCGCATTGACACTGCAACTAATGATGTGAATAATGGAAAGTTAATAAGATTATTTATAATATTCTGGGTCATGCTGATTATAAGAAAATAAATTGCCAAGGCAAGAATGGGGTAGTTTACTTGCCAATATGATTTCTTTAATGCAAGCCTAATGTTACGGAATAACTCGAAAAATAGGAAAAGAAAATACAAGAACGAACCTGGTATGCCAATTTCTAACGCTAACCTTAAATAGTCGTTATGGGGTGCTAATTCTGTTTTAAGATACCGTGAAGTGACTAAAGATGATGTGCCTATGCCGTGGCCAATGAGTGGATGTTTCATAATAAGAGGAGTCAACTCTTTCCAATAGTTGACTCTGCCTGCGAAGGTGTTGTGAACACGTCCGGCTGCATTCAATTCGTTTAATTCCTGAAAGCGATTATAAATATTATTTGAAAAAAGTATGGCAATAGCTAGCAGAATAACAATATACCACCGAAGTTTGATAATTTTTCTGTAAAAAATGCCGCTCAGGGTAAACCCAGCAAGAAGTGCAATCCATGTGCCTCTATTCTTAGCAAGAATTTCTGCAATCACTATCATTATTAGAATAGATATAAAGATTATTTTTTTTCTTTTATTTGCCTCGTGAAATATTACTATAAGAGTAGCTATTAGCGCTAGGGTCAAATAAATACCATAGGCATTAGCTTGCCCCATAAAACTATTAATCCTGTCTGTTTCCTTAAGCCCAATACTCCCGGAAATGAACACAATGCCGGTAATGTACTGATAAAATCCAAAAAATAACGGTAATAGTGATGAATATGAAATCATTTTAAGTAGAGATAAGCCATCATCTGAAGTCTCTATACTAGAATAGATCAAGAGAAAAAAGCTTAACCCTGTTAAAATTTTAATAATGCTTGAGAATGATATGGAATAATTTGCGCTGTTTATAAATGATAAAGATGAAAATAAAATCAATATATACAGAATAATTGAGTGTTTTACAAATATATAATGAGCTCCTCTTCGAGCAATATTGACTACTGTAGAAAGAATAACAACAAGAGAATAAAATGATGTAATTGGCAAGCCTACTAATGAAATACCAACGTTTGCAGCCGGCTGGCTTAGAGGCCTTATAAAGTAGTAAATAGATGCAAGTTTTCTGGGAGAAAATAAAAAGAGTAATAAGATTATTGAAGAAAGAATAGCTAGAAGTTTTGCAAAAATAACCATCACGTGTTTGCCTATTTTAGTGAACTAGGTTTGCATCAAATGCTGTAAATTTTGAAGATAATACAGAAACCTGTTTGATACGTGAAGCAACGAACGGAGAAAAAGTATTATTCTAAAAAAAAGTAGAGATAAATCTTGAAAAAGATTTTTCTGATCCTGGCATAGAAGTTTTTAGCTCCTGTTCTGCAGCCTTTTCTTCACTATCTTCTCGCAAAAGAAGCACTCGGCATAGTTGATTTCATTTTGCCATCCCTCTATTCGCGACAACATGGGCGCTTTTCCTGCATTTGTGTGTGAATGTCTTTAGTTTGCTGGGATAATATCATTCTTATCGTTTGATATGATATAATTATCATGTTTTTAGCCTTTTTCTTCCGTGTGATGGTAATCAGAAATTTGATGATTACCATCTTGGGGATTGTTAGCACAATCCATACTTTACTTCAATAAATTCTATGGTCCTTGCTAATTTTTTACATCGTTTCTTCGATTTCAACCCAAATTTTATAGCTTGAATCGGGCTGACATCCATAACCAGATTCCAATCTTAACAGTCCTTTTTTGGAGATTATACTACATTGCCATCCCTGCAAATATAAATAATTTTGGCATGAGGAAAATCTTTAGCGGTACTTTTAATAAAACTAGAGAGGCTTTCATTGTTCATGGAACAAATAAGTTGGTTACTAAGGTTTCTGAATTTAAGTTGTTGGCAAATCAATTATTTTTTTAATAATGTGAGTAATTCTTTACTCATATAGCCATCAATAAAGCGATAATATAGTAAGTAAGCTACCCAAGCAACTAGTCCTGTAAAGAGGTTAAAATATACATTATTGGTAAGCAATTTAATAGCAAGCAAAATAGTAATTAGAAATCCTGCTTTTAACGTATATGAACCAATAATTTTGACAATTTTGATGTGTGAAATGTTTATCTGCTTTGAAATCCAAAAGAGTATGAGCAAGATAATAAACGTGTTGAATACAGAATAGCCCAGAAGGGATAGCCATGGTTTTTCTGAAACACCACCTAAAGAAAAAAAAGTGATGGTACTAACAAATAAGGCGATATTAAACAGCATTCGTTCTCTTTGTTTGACAAGGATGTCAAAAAGCCCCATCATTGGCCGTAATAGAGTGTCGATGATAAATAGTGGTATTAGGAGCTGAGTAAATAAACCAGCATGAACCCATTGTGCCCCAAAAATGATTTTAAATAAATCCTGCGCAAAAATGCCCACAAAGAGCATTGGGAAGATTAATGCAAAACAATGAAAATGTAACGTGCGCAGAGTGAATCCCCTTACATCTTTATTTTCCCTGTATAACTCTGATGTTTTTTGAAAAAAGCTTCTGGATAGAGCATTGCCAAACAGGAGAAGCGGTTCTGAGAGTACTCTCCTGGTTAACGCAAAATATCCAACAATTTGTTGATTGAAGAAAAATGCAAGCAGGATGACAGGCAAATGGTTTGTTGCTTCAAGGAGAAATTCTGACCAACTGTATAAAGGAAATTTTTTGAAGTGAACAGCATTAGTTTTTACTAAATCTAAGTTTGCGTTTTTGAATATGGAAATTAACTTTCGCGTTCCCCTGTGAAAGAACAGATAAATATTTGTCAGAAACACTCCAGCATATCTCCCTGACAGGAGGCCGATTGGACCAGTACTTCCAAGGAAACCAAAGAAAAGGGTGATAATCCGGTCACAAACCGCTCCAAAAACTAATGCCTTTGACATCCCAGCAAATGACTTATAACGAAGATGCCACTGATTAAATATCATTACCGTTCCTCTTAACATTATTCCGCAAGGGATAAATAAGAGAATATAAGTGCTGTCCTTAATTTTTAAAAAAGGTGCTATTTGGTCCCTGAAAATCAAAATTGGTATCAGGGCTGTAGCAGAAGTTAAAAAAACAAGGGAAATACATAGTAATGCTAGAGAGTCTGCGTCAGCGTCCTTATTTGGCAGTTGAATAGCAACATTATATCTGAAATGGGAAACAGAAGATATTACCATTATAATGGCAGTTATCGTTGAAAAAATGCCAAAAGATTCAGGTGGAAATAGCCGAGTAACAACTGGGACCAGTGCAATTTTTATCGCCTGCGCCCCAATATTTCCAGAAGTAAGCGTGAGTGTGTTTTTTAAAAAGCTTCCGTTGCTCTTACTAACAGTCATTAGTTGTTTATTGTTGGATTTTTAAAGATGTAAACCGGATGCGAGCAAAGGGATTATGTAGATTAGGTGGCAGGTTTTGAATAATCAGTTTCATGGGCTACTATCTTCGATTTAGCACGCTATACAATTCATGTTTTTCGTATTCCCACGAACCTTATAACATGATCCATATGCTATTTATACAATTATTCGCATTTTGGAGCAGATTAGGTTGACCATACGAAGACCAAAGCAAAATCGCCGCAGACAAATGGGATCTGCGAGCGCTTTCACAAGACTGTATTACAGGAGTTCTACCAGGTGGATTTTAGAAAGAAACCATATGCTGATCTGGAATCCTATCAGGAAGACTTGGACGAATGGTTGAAATATTATAATAATGACCGAACACATCAAGGCAAAATGTGATGTGTTGTGGAAGAACGCCTATTGAAACACTTGAAGACGGAAAAAGTCTTTGGGAGGAAAAATTTGTAGCTTAAACTTAAACTTGAAATGACAGACACCTTCTTAAAACCGGCAACTGTCAGGTCATGCCTCGTTCAGGACATATTAGTTTACATTATATACTTCATTACTTGAATCAAGTTCCACATCATTACCCTCAACTGCATCATATATAATATTATCTTCAGCTATGGGCTCCATTGACCCATGAAGCACTTTAAATCCTTTACTAGAAGCGCCAAGACATAAATTCTCAACCCAAGTGGACTCCGGTACTCCTATACGTGATAGAGGATCAGACAGTTTAAAACAATCCTTCACATTAAATATTTTATTTTTAGAGAAGACATTATCTGTAGAGTTGTCATTGGATAATTTTATACCCGGTCCAGTAAAATTCAAAATAAAGTTATCATGAATAAAATTATTCTTTCCTTTCCATATAGCGATACCTTTAGATCCACAAGCGGCATTTCCATTCATAAATATGTTATAGCTAGCCTCATTATTAGTCGAGATATGCAGATCATTTTTATCTGTCCAATCGAATATGAGGGTTGCCCCATCACATTTAGAGGTGTTAGTTCCATCCACCACATTACCCCTGATAAGCATACGGTCTACCCAATGAAGCTGTATGCAGTTTACGGAAGGAGTTTCTGCGTCTCCGCAATCTGTGATTACGTTTCTATTAATTTGAGAATTACCCACAACACCAATCGCGTGGTCTATAGCAGACCTTAATGTCTTATGGATTCTATTGCTGTTTATCTTAATATTAAATGCTCTTAAATCATTACTCATCACATTCGGCCTCGATTCTGGTGACAAGTAATGCCTAATAGCATATTTACTGTTTATGATATAGTTATCTATAATCCTCGTATTACCATAAGTATTTTGGTATATACTTGAATGATGTGAGAATCTTATACCCTCAGAAAGGGGATTCAGACGAAAAGTACTGTGGTGTATATAAGTTCCAACAGTATTTCCATCGTTTGCGTCTCCTAGATAAACCTTAATGCCAAAAGATGGCAGCGCAGCAAACAAATCATCTATATTACATTTGGCCACCTGAGTGTTATCAGACCCGTCTTGAATATTTATCCCGGCCTTCCTATCAGCTATGGAGAGAATGTCTATATTCTTGAAAATCAAGTTATCTTTGTAATTTGTTACGATTGCGTCATCATTTTCCACTTTAAACTGAGCGTTAAGGAAATTTCCGTCGCAATCCCCGTTATATATTGTGGAGTGTGCTCTAGGTTTCAGCTTAGATGTAAATCTGCCGCCTTCTCTGCAAAGACATACAATCTCACTGTTATCATGATCAGAGCGGTTGTAATCTTCTAAATTGACTGCGGATGCAACATTATTGCATCCGGTAGTGGAAGATATGGTAGCAACTCCATCTTGCCTGATATAAATTGTAGAAAAAGCTACCTGCGGAAACATAGATATTAAAGCGATAAAAACCAAAACTTTAAAAATACACATATTCAAATCTATGGGCCCAAGAAAGGGCGGCCACTTACAAGGACTTAATTGGTTGTTTGCCATTTCTCTTGATCCTTATCTGCAAATTTAAAATGTCTTTTCTTGTTTTTCGCAATTTATGCTCGTCGTTAAGACCAGGCAGAGAATACTAACCATTTTTTGAATAAGCAACTTTTTTTCTGTAATTTCAGTTAAGGGCCTCTTCAGTATCCATCTTGAGATATCTTTTTCCTGTTTCCCATTCCTCGCCGATTTCCATTAAAATTGCTCTTTCAAGTCGTAAAATTGAAGAATCATTAGGGAACAGGGTTGCGACTCTGGTTCTTCGTTTGATTTCTTTATGCATTCTTTCCAGCATGTTGGTGCTAGGTAACTGGCGACGCTGCCATGCCGGCAATTTGAAAACAGTAAAGCCTTCCGGAAGATTCGCTGCCCGGCTCACTTGGATTTTGGTAACTTCCAAACCGCAGAGTTGTTGCATAATGTCCGTTACCTTGCAAGTAGAAGCATCCTTAAAATTCATTTCTGCTATGGCCAGCTTCAACGCAAGAAGAAAGCGGAAAAGAGCGCTGTGCAGAAAGCAAATAAAGGTGATGCCAAACGGTTTGCCGATTTTAAGTCAGTTATATCAGAAATAAAAGATGAGAAAATGAAACAGGCCTTGATGCAATATGGCTTGAGTATGTGACCAAGGGCCGGGGATAGCTTTTTTTGGGTTTGTGTGATTTATGATGACCCCGCAAAAAGTCGGGAAATCGGTTGACGTGCCAAATAATTTTAACTCCGGTCAAAGTCACTGACATTGACAGTTGTGGGGCATGGGGACAGAGACCCCACACCCTTGATAAAGCAACATTGTTGCTGAATAATTAAGTATTATTAACGAATTGAGATAGATCTAATCCCTGGGATTGGGAGCAGACTATACTTATTGTTTTCGTAGTATTCTGTTGTCTGAGCCTCATAAGCTCCGATATCCGGGTTATTTTTATTTCCTGTATAAGAGCCGTTTGAACAAACAGCATTCCCTGATATATCTGTTGCATCTGTCAATGTGGAGCATAAATCAATACCAGCACCTATTGCGTGTGAGCCAGTCAGTAGATCAAAATTATTGGATCCAACATTTTCAAATGTAGGATCACTAGTAACATCAGTTCTATCTAAGGTGATATCATTTCCGCCATTAGCATTAAATATGAGATTATTACTTTCAGTCGGGTCTGCAGCGCCACCATTGACAAGAAATCCTTTCCCTGTCACTGTCGAACAAATATTATTTTTCCAGATTGATGTTGGAGCTGACCCAGAAAGATAAAAACAATTGGTTGTTCCGTAAACAGTGTTATTATAGAAACTATTCCCTGTTGATTCCGCATTGGCTAACCTTATCCCTGCAAGTGTTGCGCCGGAGATTACATTATATTGAATAATATTATTGGCTCCACTCCAAACGCCAATCCCCTTACCACCGCAGGATGCGTTGGTATTTTTAATTGTATTATAGGCTAGGATATTATTAGTGGATTTATAGGTATGATCTGTCACCTTGTAATCTAATATTATCGCTGCCCCATCACACTCTGAAGTATTAACCCCATCAATTGTGTTATTGAGAATATCAAACCCGTCTATCCAGTGTAGCTGAAAGCAGTTTACTAATGCTTCAGTTGAATCACCACAATCAGTAATTAAATTGCTATTTATCCAAGAGCTCCCACCGGATTCTTTAGCTCCAGTTGCTATGTCAATAGCAACAGAATGCGTGTTTGTAATAGTATTATCATTAATCTTAATATTATACGGTCTCAAATCATTTGTGAGAGCAAAGGTTGTGCTGGTGGGAGCGAGGAAAAATCTAATCCCCTGCCTGACGTTCGTAATTGTGTTATCATGTATACTCACATTTCCAAACGTGTGCAGATATGTGGTTGCAAAAAATCCAAATCTTATGCCCTCAAATTTACTATTTCCAGTGATATTGTTGTGGTGAATCCTTATATCAGTCGAATCTCCGTCTGCATTGTTTGCAAGATATGCATTGATGCAGAAAGTGGCTCTAGAAGCAGTGGTATATGAACAATCAATGCCTGTAATCTCAACATTGTCCGATCCATCACGAATAAAAATGCCTGCCTTGCCATCCTCTATTGTTGGGAAGTCTATATTTTTGATAGTGCCATTATCATATCTATTGGTGTATATTGCATGGTTATTAGGAACCACAAAAGATGCTTTTAGACCATCGCCATCACAATCGCCATCGTAAGTTATCTCGGTTCCAACTCCGCCATCGGATTGCCATCGCAACTGTGAAGTAAAAATTCCGCCCTCTCTACATAGACAAATAGTATCACCAGGGATATAAGTGGCAGCATCATATGCTGCTATATTTGCAGCCGTTCCAGCAGATCCACAGCCTGTAGTAGAGCCAATGGCAGCAGTGCCATCTTCGCGCACATAATATGTTGTGGCATAACAAATCTGATAAAAAAATAAAAATATAATTAAAAATGTTAATTTTTTCATTTTTTAACTCCTTCATCATGCACGGTTTGAGGAGGTATTTTTTTGTCCATTTACAATTGCTATGTTGGCACTGCTAACTATAAGTGATAGGGTTGTCAGGATCAGTGTGCTTGGATCAGTCAGGCGCGCAGAAGTTCCCAGTTCTTCTCAGATCATCCCTGATGCGTCTGCCTGAAAATCATCGCTTGTTTTGGTCGGATTTAGGCCGGTGACTTTGTGTCCCATGCTTTGGGATGGTTTGCCTTTTCGGATTAAAAAATAATCTGTCCGTGTTAAGAAGAAACAGCAAACATGATGCCAATAGATATAAGAACACAACAAATTGGCTACAATATATTAGAATTGTTAAAATTTTTTTTTAATCCTGTACATTTTTTTAAAATTAAATGTAATGGTATAATGATTTTGAGGTATTCCTTATCAAGCTACTGCCTATAATAAGGAAACAAAGTTTACATAAGCGATGGCTTCACCAGATTCTTGCTAGTAATTTACTATTATTAAGATTAAGAGCAATTTGGTGTCATTTTTGTTTACACTCTCTTTAACTGTGGCACTAGGTAATGATTTCTTTAAAAACCGGCAAGGGTAGATTACAGTTGATCACTGTTCCGCTTTTCCTGCCTGTCTTTCTGTCTGTTTTCGGCAAAACTTATCCATCTATCCAAGACTGTAATGGAGAATTTTTGGGATGAATGAAAATAGGGGACTCGGCTCTATTAATAGTGTGTTGGGGGATTTGTTTGCACGAAAGGGTTGGCAGAAGCGGCTCCACATGCATTCGGTGTTTGATTTCTGGAATAAGGCGGTGGTGAACAGAAACATATTTAACGATCGTTGTATTGATCTATGAACACGACCAGCGAGCACATTCCCCGTCC
>CALZHT010000014.1 GCA_945787445.1 uncultured Desulfobulbaceae bacterium | reverse complement strand
TCAATCAAAGTAAAACCTTTTTGATTGCCCATTACTTTTCGCCTCCAACAAGTTTTAATGATCAATTAACGACTTAGTGCGTCCAAGCCGGTTGACTGTTTCCTTATAATTTTATCATTTCTGAACCGTCAAAGTAAAGAAAAGATGTTGTTTTTTTCAACGATTATGAGGGCCTGTCATATAAAGTGCCCATAAAAAATTATGTACAGACAAGGAACTTGACTTTCTTTTTCATCCAAACTATTTTAGGTTTATCTAATTTTTTTCGGAATAAAATCATGAAAAGGGATGCTGCCATGCAGCTGAGCGCAAGCCTTGAAGATTATCTTGAAGTGATTTCACACATAGTCGCTGAAAAAAAAGTTGCCCGCGCCAAGGAAATTTCAAGCCGGCTAAAGGTGAGCCGGTCCTCGGTGACTGAGGCGTTTCGGGCCTTGGCAAAAAAAGGACTTATTAATTATGCTCCATATGAGGTGATCACATTAACACCAAAAGGGCAATTGGTTGCCCAAGATATCATCCGCAGGCATGATGCCTTGAAAAGTTTTTTTGTCAAAATATTAGCAGTTGATGAAAAACTGGCGGAAAAAGGGGCGTGCAAGATAGAACATGCGGCACCCAGGGAAATTATAGATCGATTGACTTACTTTATTGAATACATCGAAAATCTTCCTGGAGGATCTTCAGACTTACTTAATAATTTCAACAAATTCTGCAAGACACGAAAAATCAAGGAGTGATGAAATCATATAAAATACGATTACTAACTGCAGTCTCCTTCAGTTGACCAAAGATAAGGACAATATAAAAAAGATTCTGATTACCCTAATTTCTTCGTTACCTTAAAGATACACAGCATAACCTGTTACCTTTTGATATGTCTGTCATTTCGAACAATCATGAGAAATCTTTTTCTGGGACAATGAGATTTCTCGCTGTGCTCGAAAAGACAAAGGGTTTTAAAACGTGTATAAAAAATAGCTGAATTCTAGTGGTAATCAGAAAAGAGTTACACTGGCGAATCAAAGCCTAGCCTAAGCATTTATCTTGCTATTATTATTACAAATAGGTATCCTAAAATTATTGACAGGTTTCATAAATACCTCCAAAACAGGGAGTAATTATCAGTAACCAGTGAACATTCAGGAAAGGTCAAATGGACGGCAAATATCAAGAAGGATGGTTTAATCACCCAAATCATGGATTAATAAAAATTTTCTTGAGTGAGAAAAGGGGGGAGTGGGTTTATCAATGCTATTCAAATAGCGGCGCCAAGGCGCTTTCCATGGAACGCCCACTGGATCAGTGGACATGGGCGCTCAGCGAATCCAATGAAGAACTTTAATTACAGAACTCCTGAGCTCGAAACGTAATTTCAAGGA
Source organism: uncultured Desulfobulbaceae bacterium (assembly GCA_945787445.1). Taxonomy (GTDB): domain Bacteria; phylum Desulfobacterota; class Desulfobulbia; order Desulfobulbales; family CALZHT01; genus CALZHT01. The sequence goes on along the minus strand of CALZHT010000014.1, from coordinate 43,113 downwards.
GTTACAAAACGTTCTCGGATTTTGCAATGATGCCTAATAAAGTGCCTAAAGTGAACTAAAGTTTGAAGTGCCTAAAGTTAAAGAATTTATACCCCTCAAGGGGGCACTGAAAATAGTCTGATCAGAAAAGTACCATAACTTTAGGCACTTTAGGCACTTCAAACTTTAGGCACTTCTTTTATGCTAGTATTTTTGGTATCAACTAAAAATCTGCCGAGATCAGGTTATCTGAATTAGTATTATCAAAAAAACGGGAAGCAGCAGTTGAATCGCTTCCCGTTTTTAAAGAAATATCCTCTAACCTTTCAAGTTAGCTTGGCCAGCGCATCTTTCAAGCGCTTCATTCCCTCAGTAATCACCTCCATAGACGTGGCAAAAGAAAAACGGATAAAATCATCGGCGCCGAATGCAGCGCCGGGAACTATAGCCAACAAGGCTTTATCGAGCAAATAATCCGCCATTTCCAAAGAATTGCCGATCTTTTTATCATTAAATGATCTGCCGTAATAGGCTGAAAAATTCGGAAAAACGTAAAAAGCACCCTTGGGAACAACACAGGTTATTCCTTCATTAGAGATAAGCGCATTGATGATAAAATCACGGCGGGGCAGAAAAGCCTCGGTCATCATTTCAGCAAAATCCTGGGGACCGGCAACAGCAGCTAGAGCAGCCTTTTGGGCAACGGATGATGGATTGGATGTGCTCTGGCTCTGTATTTTGTTCATGGCAGCGAGTATATGTTTTGGTCCCAATGAATACCCGATCCGCCAGCCGGTCATGGCGAATGATTTTGAAACTCCGTTTAAAATTAAGGTCTGTTCCTTGAGTTTATCGTCAACATCAAGAATATGGGGAATTGTATCCTGGCCATAGACTATGGTGTCGTAAATATCATCCGATATTATGACCCAACCCTTATCCAATGCCATTCTGCCTACAGCTTCGAGTGCAGTTCGTGAAAAAATTGAACCGATCGGATTGGAGGGACTATTCAGAATTATCCCTCGGGTCCTATCGGTGACATAGCTTTCAAGCACATGCGGATCAAGATCAAAATCTTTGTTTTCCGAAAGAGGAACAGATACCGGGGTGGCTCCGGCAAGTTGCACAATTGGGGGATAGGAAACCCAATACGGGGTGGGAATCAACACCTCATCACCGTGATTGAACAGGGCCTGGGCCATATTATACAGGCCGTGCTTACCCCCACAGGACACTTGGATTTGGTCCGGTTCGTAGTGCCATCCTTTATCCTCGGCAAACCGTTTGGCAATTGCCTCCCGCAATTCAAGAATACCCGGAACAGGAGTATACCGGGTAAAGCGCTGGTCAATTGCCTCTCTACCACCCTGGCACACATGTTCAGGTGTATCAAAATCAGGTTCGCCCACGCTGAAGTTGAGAACATCAGCACCAGCGGCTCTCAATGCCTTTGCCTTCGCATTTACTGCCAAAGTAGGTGAGGGTTTAATTTCCTGCACTCGTTCAGCAACCGATATAATCTGCGACTCCATGATCCTTCCCCATAGATTTTTTTAATATTCTGGAAAAATGTAATCCAATACTCTTTTAATATAAAACCTTCTCAAGGAACAACCCTTTTGAGGGGGCGGTTGGCCCAGCCATCTTGCGGTCCTTAGCCGCAAGCACCTCATTAAATGATTGCGCTGTTCGTTTGCCCTGCCCTGCTTCGATTAAGGTGCCGACAATGTTGCGTACCATATGGCGTAGAAATCCATCACCCGAAATGACAACACGAAAGCTTTCAATGGATTGATGATGCGCCATGAGTTCTGCTGAAAAAATTGTGCGGAGGGCGCCTTTACCTTTTTTATTTTTGCTATCCCGAGATCCAGTGGCCTCAAAGCTACTGAAATCATGACTGCCAACAATGTGGTCCAAGCAGTCCCGCATGGCCCTGATATCAAGGGGGCCACGCACATGCGTATAATAAAGCCTCTCTGTAGGCAGCGGCACCGGAATGGTAGTTATGTTATAAGAATACACTTTGCCTTTAGCGCTGTTCCTTGCATGAAATGCCGGGTCAACATCTTCAACACCGAAAATCCGGATATCTTCCGGCAACAAACTGTTTAAACCATCATGGAAGCCAAGAACAGGTATTGTAGAATTAGTAGGAAAATTTGCCACCATGCCAAGGGCATGGACCCCTGCATCCGTCCTACCGGCGCCATGCAGTTGGATTTTGCTCCCAGTCATGATAGAGATTTTTTCCTCAATCATCCCCTGGATTGTTAGTGCATTTTTCTGGCGCTGCCACCCAGCGTAATTTGTCCCGTCATAAGCAAGGAGTAGTTTAATATTCCGCACAACAAATCACACAAGTTCCCAAACATTCCTCTTTACCAGATGTCACGGAAATAATGGCGGCGCAGCAAGCCCCATATCCTCTGGGAAGCCCCCCAGCAAATTCATGTTCTGGATGGCCTGGCCGCTTGCTCCTTTAACCAGATTATCTATGACTGAAAGGACTATTACCCTTCCAGTTCGTTCATCAAGCCTGCACGCAATGTCACAGAAATTACTCCCTCGCACATACTGGGTGGTCGGCAGCGTTCCAGGATCACACACACGGATAAAAGGTTCATTGCCACAAAAATCATTATAGATACCTTGCAGTTCTTTTTGGGTTACCTTCTGGGATACGGATGCGTATATAGTGCTGAAAATGCCGCGGGACATTGGCACAAGATGGGGAGTAAAACTGAGTGTCACCTGCTTATTGCATAACAGGCTTATTTCCTGTTCTATCTCCGGAGTATGACGATGTTCGGCTACCTTATAGGCGCGAAAGCCTCCAGTGACCTCGCAGAACAGGGTTCCTGTCTGGGCGCCTCGGCCTGCACCGGAAGCTCCCGATTTGGAGTCGGCAATTAGGGTAGACGGATTGATTAACCCTGCTTTCAATAATGGGGCTACGCCCAGAATGATACTTGTCGGATAGCAGCCGGGGTTGGCTACCAATCTTGATGTTATAATTGCAGCACGGTGGAGTTCGGGAAGGCCGTAAACAGCTTCGTCCAGATATTCTTTTGCTGAATGCGGTTGGTACCATTTTTCATAGACGCTGGCATCAGCAATACGGAAATCGGCACTCAAGTCCACAACCTTGCTTCCATTAGCAAGTAAATGAGGAACCACAGACATGGCAGTTTGGTGGGGCACTGCGGTAAAAAAAAGGTCAGCACGGCCGGTCAGATTTTCTGCAGCAGTATCTTCACAAACCAGGTCGGTTTTTCCCTTTAAACTCGGATATACTTGAGTTAGGGGTTTCCCTGCATATTGCCTTGAGGTAGCAACAGCCAGCTCCACCTCAGGATGATTACATAAAATTCTGGTGAGTTCCGCGCCGGTATACCCGGAAGCGCCTATAATTCCTACTCGTAACATCTCTTACCCCATTCAAAAAGACGAGCAAACAGGCAATATTGAAACCTGCAACCACTTGTATTCATAAGCGATTACAGGGTGGTGCAGATGTACCCCGCAAGGGGGCATAAACTTGAAAGAGGCCTGTCCACTATACATCAGGTATGTGGCAGGCCGATGACAAAGCAGATGTGCCACCCTGTAATCGCTTATAACAAAACAGGGGAAAAACGACAATACATCGTTTTTCCCCTGGCAAAAATCTCAATTGATCTCGGCAAGCTGTAAAGCCGCTTTTTGAGACAAATCAGCGTTTTGAGAACTGGAAGCTGGCCCGCGCCCCTTTTTTTCCATATTTTTTTCTCTCTTTTACTCTCGGGTCCCGAGTCAAAAAGCCGGCTTTTTTCAAAGTCAGCCTGAATTCCGCGTCGACTTCGAGCAGTGCCCTTGAGATCCCATGCCGCAAGGCCTCAGATTGGGCAGACTTACCGCCGCCACGCAGGGTGGCATACACGTCATATTTTGCTGCAGTGTCAGTCAAAGCAAAAGGCTTTTCAATCTTTTTCTTGAAATCGTCACCGCCGCCGAAATATTCTTCCAGATTTTTCTTGTTTACCACAACATTGCCTTTTCCTGGTCTGAGCCAGACCCTGGCAATGGCGCTTTTTCTTTTTCCTGTGGCATAATATTGGTCTTCGGCCATTCTAAACTCCATTATTCCTGGTTAAACCCATAAATGATATTACAATTCAAGTGGTTGGGGCTGTTGAGCTTCATGGGGATGCTCTTCGCCGGCATAAACTTTGAGCTTCTTGAGCTGGGCCCGTCCCAGGGGATTTTTGGGAAGCATACCCTTGACAGCCTTTCTTAACAGTTCTTCAGGCTTTCTTTCCAGCAGCTCTTTGGCGGTCCGTTGCTTTATGCCGCCAATATATCCGGTATGATGATAATAGATCTTGTCATCCCATTTTTTCCCAGTCAGCCGTACCTTGTCGGCATTAACCACGACAACGAAATCGCCGACATCCATAAAGGTGGAAAAATTGGGTTTATGCTTGCCACGCAGCCGCATGGCAATCTCAGATGCCAATCTACCCAGCACTTTCCCTTGCGCATCCACCACGTACCAGTTTCGCTCAATTTCATTGACTGGTGTGAGATAGGTTTTCATTCTCTGATCCTCGGTAAGTTTTAATGGCCCGGAAGAGCCGTAAACTTCGTTTTTTGGTGCTAAATACTTAACAGGTTTATGAACTAATGAAAAAAAGGTTCGAATCAAAACCGAACCTTTTAAAATCAAATGGAGCGGGAAACGAGATTTGAACTCGCGACTTCAACCTTGGCAAGGTTGCACTCTACCACTGAGTTATTCCCGCTCTTGATTCTTTCAGCTTTATCGCCAAAAAAATTGTGCCGTTATATAACCAAGAGGACCATTGATGTCAATAAAAAAGCATCTATGGCAATGGAAAAACGGACAAAAAAGAAGTTGTTAGGAACTCCGTTGCCTTCTTATTTTTTGCCTCTGATAATCAAACGGTTATAGTACACCCCTATGCAGTAAAATTAATATATACTATATTTTTTCAAGAAGCAAAAGGGTATTGCCACTCATACATTCTGTGGTATAGATAAATTTATTATCATTAGTTATCATCCTAAAAGGAGAAATTTTTATGGAAAATGAAAATTTCTCCTCAATCGTTTATATTTCAGAAAGGCCGATACATTTTCTCTCTTATTAACTGAACAGGAGCTATCGATGAATCCTGCCATGCAAAGAAAAGGCGAAATTAGCCGTAAGACTAAAGAAACAAATATTAATCTGATACTATCCATTGACGGTCAGGGAAAACCTACCATTAAAACCGGTGTGCCGTTTATGGATCATATGCTGACACTTTTTACTGTCCACGGTTTTTTTGACCTGACTATATCAGCATCCGGTGATACTGAAGTTGATGATCACCATACAGTTGAGGACATCGGCATCTGTCTTGGCCAGGCGCTGAAAACTTCTCTCAACGATTTCAAAGAAATCCGCAGATATGGTTTCAGTTCTGTTCCCATGGACGAAACTCTCGTAAGAGTTACCTGCGACCTGTCAAACAGGCCCTACCTGCATTACGGCGTTACCCTCACAGACCAGAAGGTAGGTGAATTCGATGTAGCACTTGTGAGGGAATTTTTATGGGCCTTGGCCTTAAATGGTGGTATCACTCTGCATGTGGAGTTGGTCCATGGTGAAAATGCTCATCATATACTCGAGGCTATTTTCAAGGCATTTGGCAAGGCTTTGGATATGGCAACAACCATTGAACCGCGAACAAAAGGGCCCCTGTCCTCCAAAGGCTCCCTTTAATATACACGGCGCTATAAGTTCGAGGCACCCAGCCAGGCGAGGAACGAGCGAGGAGCCGGCGGAGCATCCTGATAGTGCTGTGAGCAGGCACCGCAGTGAGTGACAAAGCATGATGGGATGTATCGAACTTATAGCGCTGTGTATAGAAATAGTTCTGCTACACAAACCATTTGCGTGAGGACATGTTTCTGCTCATGAAAAAGCCTTTTTTCATATATGTCATGTTGCTTCTGCCGGCAGCAGCTTTTTTTCAGGGTTGCATGCAACAAAAGGTAAAGCCTCTCCCAGAAGAGCAGTATTTTGTGCAATCGCTGGCAATCAGTCCTGTCGAAGCTGCAACCGAAAGTAAATACGAAATTGATCAAGGCGTCAGTCACCTTGATCAAAACATCCATGTTATGGATACCCTGTTCGCTGAATATTTTTCCGGGAAAAAAAACGCCCGTTTCATCGCAAAAGAACAGCAACAGATAGCATTTCAAGAACATCCCGAAGACCAATTGGCGCAATATCTTTCTCTCGCTCAACAGATGAAAACAGATGCCATACTCATTTGCTCACTGCATCGCTTTAACCAAAGGCAAGGAGGCAAATATTCCATTGCGCAACCTGCATCTGTTGCCTTCAAATATCAAGTGATCCAAAGCACCAACGGTACAGTACTTTGCTTTGGAGAATTCAATGAAACCCAACAGGCGCTTTTCGATAACATCTTAACCTACAAAAATGCCAAGCAAAGAGGGTTTAAATGGATTACTGCTGAAGAGTTGGCACGGGAAGGCATTATCAAAACATTAGGCCAATGCACTTCCCTGCAAAAACTGGAATGATTATTTTCTCTGCAAAAATAATCAATGCTGACCATTACCTTTTCTACTCCATTGGTTTTTTATAATTCCATGAAGAAAAAGATCAACCACCTTATTGGCCGTGCCATGCATGATTATGACATGCTGACCAACGGAGACCGTGTCCTGGTTGCTGTGTCAGGCGGCATTGACAGTCTGGTCCTGACATGGCTCCTGCAGCACTGGCGGAAAAAAGCGCCCATTGATTATGATCTGCTTGCAGTCCATCTTGATATGGGATTCGGAGGGGAGGAATACATTCTGGTTGAAGAACAGCTTCGGTATCTTGAGGCGCCTTACATAATCGAAAAAACACATATTGGCAAAGAAGCGCTTATTGCTGAAGATGGGAAAAGTGGTTGTTACCATTGCGCCCGTATGCGCCGCAACCGGCTTTTCGAAATTGCCCGGCAGAAAGGATTTTCCAAAATCGGTTTTGGCCACCACCAGGAAGACATTATTGAAACGTTTTTTCTCAATCTTTTTTATAGCGGCAACATGAGTACCATGGTGCCGAAGCAGGAGTTGTTTGCAGGAAGCCTTTCCATCATCAGGCCACTTGCTTATCTCCAGAAAGCGCAGATAAAGGCACAGGGAGAATCATTGGGAATCGCCCCTGTCGCCAACCCCTGTCCCATATCAGGTGACACAAAGCGACAAGAAATTCGGGGCATACTCGAGCCGTTTTTTGAAAAAAACAGCCGCATCAAGGCCAACGTTTTTGCAGGTCTAGCAAATATACGACCGGAATATCTGCTCAACCCATTCCGATCTGCTTCCAGAGGTAAACGATTACAGGGTGCGGCAGATGTACCCCGCAAGGGGGCATAAACTTGAAAGAGGCCTGTCCGCTATACATCGGTATGTGAACAGGCCGATGACAAAGCAGATGCCGTGCCCTGTAAGCGTTTACAAATGGAGATAACTGATGCAAACCACGCTTGACTGTTTCCCCTGCTTTGCGAAGCAGAGCCTCTACACTGCACGGCTATCCACTTCATCAACCGCCGTGCAACGAACAATAATGGACCACGCCTTCGCCCTTTTTAAAAAATTTGACCTGTCAATGAGTCCCCCGGTAAATGCCGTGGAACTCTACACCATGATCTCGGAAATATCAGGAAATGATGATCCGTTTTTCACCCTTAAGAAAGAAAGTAACCAGCTTGCCTTAAACCTTGTGCAACAAGCCAAAGAGAAAATAGACCTTTCGCCTGATCCATTCCGTGCCGCTCTTAAATTTGCCATTGCCGGAAACGTCATTGATTATGGCGCCCACCATGAATTGGACGTCCACCTATTCCTCGAAGAATTTCTGGCAAAGGATCCGGTAATAGATGATTATAAATTATTAAAACAGGAACTCACCCAAGCCCATACTATTTTGTATCTTGTCGACAACTGCGGTGAAATCGTTTTTGATTGTCTCGTTTGCGAAAAATTAGCGGAAAAGAAAATAATCGTTGCCGTTAAAGAGAGGCCGATAATTAACGATGCAACAATTGCAGATGCCTTTACAAGCGGAATTGACCGTTTCAGCAAGGTCATTTCAAATGGCACCGGCTGTCCGGGCACCCCGCTTGAAAATTGTTCCGCCCAGTTTCAGGAAGCGTTCCATAATGCCGATCTCATCATCAGTAAAGGACAGGGAAACTTTGAAACGCTCTCTGAGACCAAGGCGCCTGTCTTTTTTCTGCTCACTGTGAAATGTCAAGTGGTATGCGGTCATATTGCCGAAAAAACCGGCGCCCCTGCTAAAAAGTTTAAAATTGGTGACACAATCTTGATGCGAGCAAGATAAAGCCAGTGGGAGATGGCAACGGGGTGGTGAGTAATATGAATGCGCTGTTCGTCCCAATGTAACACATCATTTTTATCTGAAAAAAATAGTTCAAAACCACGTTTTCATAAAATACTCCCCAATCATCTGTAAAGAGTGTAAGATTTACCAAAGCGATAGCACAAACCCTTTGAAATCAAATAATTCGAAGCATTCGCCTTCAGAAAGTAAAATTGGCTTTCACTTATATCTAAAAGCAGGATAAGTTATTAAGCTGGATTTAAACCTGGTTATTTACGTAGAGTAATGTGTATGGAGTCATTAGGAATTTGTCTTGGAGCATCTACCATCAGTCTGGTACGTCTTTCCAGTGACAGACATGATACGGAGGTTCTCCACACCCAGCGCCGTGAACACGAAGGCAATCCGCGCCAGGCCCTCCGGGATATGCTGACCGGTGAACCGGACTTGCCGCATGTGCGCATAGGGGTGACCGGCCGTAAATTCAAGAACTATCTCAATCTTTCCGCCATAACCGAAGCCGAGGCGCTGGAATTTGCCTGTGCCCACATCCTGCCTCCCGACCATCCATATCGGGTAGTGGTGAGCGCCGGTGGTGAAACCATTATGGTATATCACCTTGACGATAAAGGAAAGGTTCAGGATATCCATACCGGGAATAAATGCGCCGCCGGCACAGGTGAATTTTTTCTTCAGCAACTTGGCCGAATGTCCATCAGCCTGAAGGAAGTTACCGGAATGAAAATGCCGGAATCCATGTACCAGGTGTCAGGCCGCTGCTCGGTGTTTTGTAAAAGTGACTGCACCCATGCCTTGAACAAGGGGATCCCTAAGAATAGGGTTGTTGCCGGTCTCTCCTTCATGATGACCGGTAAAATTCTTGAACTCTTAAAAAAGTTGCCGAAAAAATCGGTCATGCTCATCGGCGGCTGTGTTCAAAACCGGGCCATGGTCCACTATCTGCAGAAAGAAATCGAAGATCTGTTCATTCCCGCGGAAGCAGATTGGATGGAGGCCCTCGGCGCAGCACTTTGGGCTCTTAAAAAAGAGGTCCTACCGGTTGAGAACCTTGAAACCGTTTTTGTAAAGCAACATACCCGCCTCTCCTTTCACAAGACCCTGCGGCAATTTGAAGATATGGTGGACTTCAAGAAACAAGCGCACGCTCCTCCAGAACCGGGCGATCATACTATTCTTGGACTGGATGTAGGCTCTACCACCACCAAAGGAATTATCATGCGGAGGCGGGATAAGGCAATTCTGGCCGCCGATTATCTGCGCACAAACGGTGATCCCGTCGAAGCCGCACGCCGGGTTTACAAGAGTTTGGCCAACCAGGTTTCGGTTCCCATCACCATTGAAGGTTTGGGCGTGACTGGTTCCGGTCGGCAGATAGCAGGCCTCCATGCCATGACCAATGGAGTGATTAATGAGATCATTGCCCACGCTGCTGCCGCTGTATTTTTTGATCCGCAGGTTGATACCATTTTTGAGATAGGCGGCCAAGATGCAAAATATACATATATCGCCAACAGGGTGCCCAGTGACTATGCCATGAACGAAGCATGCAGTGCCGGGACCGGATCATTTCTCGAAGAAGTGGCTAAGGAAAGTCTGGGTCTGGACGTTACCGAGATTGGGACCACGGCCATGGCCGGGAAGAAGCCGCCGAATTTCAATGATCAGTGTGCCGCATTCATCGGCTCGGACATAAAAAGCGCTGCGCAGGAAAATATCCCAATGGCCGACATTGTTGCCGGTTTGGTGTATTCCATCTGTATGAATTACGCAAATCGGGTCAAGGGCAATAGGCCGGTTGGCCGTAAGGTCTTCATGCAGGGTGGTGTCTGCTACAACCGGGCCGTGCCCATTGCCATGGCCGCCCTCACCGGCAAACCCATAGTGGTGCCGCCTGATCCAGGGTTGATGGGCGCCTTTGGCGTGGCCTTGGAACTGGAACGGCGGCTGGAAAACGGGCTCCTTTCCTTAAAAAACTTCGATCTTGCCGAACTCATGGAGAGGCAAGTCAGTTATGCCAAGCCTTTTCGATGCGGCGGCGGCAAAGAATGCGACCGGGGCTGCGAAATTTCCAGAATTCGCATCAAAGACCGGGTATTTCCTTTCGGGGGTATATGTAACCGTTACGACAACATTGTCCACCAGCGCAAGATCGACAGCACCGGCCTGAACCTAGTTATCAGAAGGGAACAGCGAGTGTTTCAGGACCTGATTTCTGCCGACAATTTCGACAACCGGCCCACTGTGGGCATGAACCGCTCCTTTCTGGTCCATACCTATTTCCCTTTTTTCAATGCGTTTTTTGCCGAACTGGGATTCCGAGTAATCTTGTCTGAGTCAATCGATCCGGCCGGCGTAGACCAGAAGGGAGCCCCTTTCTGTTACCCTGGAGAACTAGCTCACGGGTATGCTGCCAGTCTGCTTGCCTTGAATCCGGATATTATCTTCCTTCCTCACTTAAAAGGTATTCCCAGCGGCAAAAAGGGCAATTTGTCATGTACATGCGTTTTTGTGCAAGGAGAGCCTTTCTATCTTCGTACTGCTTTTCCATCCCTGGCTGACAAAAAGGTCCTGTCCCCGACCCTGAACTTTGCCCATGGCATAGAAACAAACCTCAGAGCTTTTCAGGAAATGGCACAATCGCTCGGTGTAAAGCGGAGTCGGATTAAAGATGCTCTAGCTGCAGGAATAGGCGCCCAGGAAGCATTTTTTGCAGATATTCAACAAATGGGTGGTGAAGCACTGGCTGAGTTACAAACCGCACCGGAACGTTTTGCCGTTGTTTTATTCGGCCGGCCATACAACAGCTTCACCAATGATGCCAACAAAGGGATTCCCGCCAAACTTGCATCCCGGGGCATCCGGATCATTCCCTTTGACATGCTGCCCTATGGCGAAGAAAAAATTGAAGCGGATCATAATATGTATTGGGCCACCGGAAGTATGATTCTCAAATCCGCCCATTTACTTAAAAAAAATCCACAGTTGTTCGCCACCTACATAACAAATTTTTCCTGCGGCCCGGATTCCTTCATTATTGGGTATTTTCGTGATATCATGGGCCACAAGCCTTCGCTCACCCTTGAATTAGACAGCCATACTGCCGATGCCGGCCTGGAGACTCGTATTGAAGCCTTTCTGGACATCGTCAGGTATTATCGGCAGCTCAATGACAGAAAAAGCCTGCCCCACAGGAAACAAAAAAAATTTACCCCGGCCTCGCTGAAAGTAAATGGCGGTCAGCCGCTAGTCCACACCACAACGGCCGGCCTGCTTCCCCTTACCGATGAAAGGGTCAAGGTTGTGGTGCCCTCCATGGGGCGATATGGCACGCCATTGCTGGCCGGGGCATTTGAACGTATCGGTATCCGCGCTGAACCGCTGCCGCCTGCCGATGAAGAAGTCCTGAAATTGGGGCGCGGCAATTCCACCTGCAAGGAATGTCTGCCGCTCCAGACCACGGTGGGCTCTTTGCTACACTATATGAAGCAACGGCGGGCGGGTGAGGTTACCGCCTATTTCATCCCCAGCGCTGAAGGGCCCTGCCGCTTCGGACAGTATCATGTCTTTTCCAAAAGGGTTCTTGCAAAGCATATGATCCCGGATGCCGTTGTATTGTCACCTTCTTCAGTAAACGGATATGGCGGTCTCGGCAACCGTTTCATGATTGCAGCCTGGCGGGCCCTGGTTATCGGCGATCTCTTTGATGAAATGTATTCCACCATTTTAGCCGGAGTTGAAAACAAGGCAAAAGGCTTGAAAATATTTGAACACCAGTATCAGGAAATACGTAACGTAATCGATAAAGACTGGGCTACCATTGCTGCGCAGCTAAGCAGAAGCGCTAAAGCCCTTAGCAGGATTCCTCTCAAAACCGCCTATGGAGAAATTCCTAAAATTTCCCTTATTGGCGAGATCTATGTCCGTCATGATCCCATTTCTCTCCAGGGCCTTATCGAAAGCATGGCGGAAAAAGGCTTTAGCGTCCGTACTGCCCAAAACAGCGAATGGATCAAGTATGTTGACTGGCTTATTAAAAACCGAATTGAAGGGAAGCCCACCCTGGGATTCCTGGTTCGGCATCAGATAAAACGGTTTTTCGACCGCCAGATCAGAAAAAGACTCGCCCCGGCCGGACTCTTTCACTATGAAGAAGATGCCGGTATAGAGCCGATAATTAAGGCCGGTCAAAAATATATCTCGCCCCACTTCACTTGTGAGTCGATTCTGACTGTGGGTTCAGCCTTGCATGAGATCCTGCATCCGGCCTGCGGCATCATCTCAATCGGTCCCTTCGGTTGCATGCCCTCCCGGGTAGCAGAAGCTATCCTGAATGAAAAGTTTACCACCGCATCCAAGAGGGAGTTGGGAGAAGATAACGGCAATGGCCGCTGGCGTCATATTCTTGCCAAAGACAATAAGCTTCCTTTCATGGCAATTGAGACAGACGGCAATTCATTTCCCCAAATCATCGAGGCCAGGCTGGAGGCTTTCTGCCTGCAGGCCAGGAGGGTCAATACTATGTTACTATCCGGTCCGGGACAGGAAGATGGTGCCCAAAGGTCATTGAACAAACTGTATCGGAATTGATGGTGCTATTAGAAGTCTTTAAAAGGAGAATGACAAAACTTAAAATGAACAGCTCCTTGGAATCTACGTCAGCCGCGCGCTTTTCGAGAAGCAACTCCCTGTAGTCTTTTTAAAAAAAATAGGGCCAATCCAAACCCTGCCATACTGACCCACTGTGATGTCGAAAGTCCGATAAGTTGCCCCCTGCTGGGATCTGATCTGATAAATTCTATCATGAAGCGGAAAATGGCATAAAGCAAAACAAATGTCCAGAATATCTGGCCATGATATCTCTTTTTTCGGAGCAGGAGATAAAGGGACGTTATGCCAAGTGCCAGGCCGGCAATAGAGGAATAGAGCTGGGTGGGATGCACGGGGAGTGAAGATGCTGCTGTATTTTCGAGCAGATACTGCCGGACCTGGAATGTAAAAGCCGGGCTGCCAGAAGGAAAGGTAACCGCAGGATATGATTCTGTTACGCTGCCAAAACAGCACCCGGCCAAAAAGCAACCTATCCGGGTAAAAAAGAGACCGAATCCCACAGCGGGCGACGCGCAGTCGGCAAACTGCCAAACATTATATTTTTTGCTGCGTATATATAATGCGCCGACCAGTACGGCTGGGATAAATCCGCCATAAAAAGCAAGGCCTTCTTGTTTGGTAGAAAAGAGAGCTGAAAAAAACCTTCCTTGGTAGCTATCATAATTTACCGCAATTTCTAATAGTCTTGCTCCGACAACGGCGGTCACGACAACTAAGATAGTAACGTAACCGACAACCGTTTCATCGATTGCCGCCTTCTTGCACAGGCTGGTTGTAAGATGCCACCCGAAAAAAATAGAAATTCCCAGCAGGGCACCATAGGAATAGAACGCAATTGTTTTTCCCAATATGGTGATTTCAAAAAGAACAGGATGCACAACACCTCCATACCTTTGAATGGTTGATGGATTTCTGGAGAGTTGAAACTTTATAGCGACGAAGTCGCGTTTAACACAAAATTGCTGTAGTTCGCAATTTTGCGTAGATGTTATCCAGCAAAAAGTTTGGCATAATCTTTGGCGAAATAGGTAAGAATGATATCAGCTCCAGCACGACGGATACTGAGCAGGGTCTCCTGCATGACCCGGGCTTCGTCCAGCCAGCCGTTTGCGGCGGCAGCTTTGATCATGGCATATTCCCCGCTCACATGATAGGCGGCCACCGGCAGGTCAAACTCGTCATGAAGACGTGATATGATATCAAGATAGGCCACCGCAGGCTTCACCATCAAAATGTCTGCACCCTCGTCCACATCAAGGGTAGCCTCACGTAAGGCTTCGCGGGCATTGGCAGGGTCCATCTGATAGCCGCGGCGATCGCCTTCCTGTGGTGCACAATCTGCTGCATCGCGGAAAGGTCCATAGAAGGCAGAGGCATATTTAACTGCATAGGACATTATCGGGATATTCTGAAAATCGTTTTCATCAAGAATCTGCCTGATTTCCGCCACCCGGCCGTCCATCATATCAGAGGGAGCCACCATATCCGCGCCAGCCTGGGCATGAGACAAGGCAGTGCGTGCCAGGATTTCCAAGGTTGTATCGTTATCCACCTGTTGATTAATAATCACGCCGCAATGGCCATGATCAGTATACTCACACAGACAGACATCAGTGGAAACCATCATTTCAGGCACTTTGTTTTTCAGTTCCCTTATGGCCCGTTGAATGATGCCGTCATTGGCGTGGGCGCCCGACCCAACCGGATCCTTGTCCTCCGGCAAACCGAAAAGGATAACGTTCTTGATCCCCAGGCCCATACATTCCTTTGCCTCTTTAGCAAGCTCATCAACTGACAGCCTAAAAACACCGGGCATGGAAGTGATAGCATCGCGACGGCCTTTTCCAGGTTGAACAAAAAGAGGATAAATTAAATGATCAGGGGACAGCTGCGTTTCCCTGATAAGGGAGCGCAAAACTTCATTTCTTCGCAACCGCCGTGGACGATATTCCGGAAAAATCATATTATTTTCTCCTTTTCAATGGATTAGACCGCGAAGCATAAGTCGATTACCACGCGCTACGTGTATTTACTCTTTAAAACTCTCGCCGACAAGCGAATTGATAAATTTGTCAGGAGCATCCACCCCTTCACCAGTGATAACGACTCGATTTTTTTTATGTTTGTGGCTGAGAAGACGTAGACCATACTCATAGGTATTCATCAAATAATCACAGATGGTGTTTATTGACTGTTCGTTGCGAGGTTCTATTTCAAGAATGTGATCAATTGCCTCTTCACTGAATGCAATTTCTAAACCTGTCTTTTCAGAAATTGATACGGCACAACGGCGGATTTGTCTGACAAGATCTATAAAGATATCACACACATCTCGAGAGTCCATATTTTCTTCCTGACATTGTTTGGCGATAAGAGCGAGCCTTGAAGGGGTTGGGAGCACATTATGAACTTCAAGGTAATCGCCTCTGGTCCGCAGAATAAAATCAATGAGGTGTTTGCGTTCCTCTTCAGCCAATTTTTCATAACGGTCCTGAAGATACTTTTTTATGTCAGGCTTATCCAGCATCTTATCAAGCTCTTGATGAGGATTGCGGATCATATCTTTTGTAATGACCAGATATTGTATGTCTGTGGATGGCAGTTTCTTTTCAAAGGGCAGCAAAACCTTTTCCAAAACAGACACTAAACCGCGCGCGCCCGTCTTTTCCTGCGCTGCCATGACAGCTACTTCTCGCAGGGCCTCATCTTCAAAGAGAATGTTGATGCCGTAGGAATGGAAATCCTGCTTTTTTCCAACAACAACAGAGCTGTTCGGATTGAGAAGAATTTCATAAAGGTCTTCTTCTGAAAGTTCATCAAGGACTGCAATTACCGGGAGGCGTCCGACAAACTCGCTTTCAAAGCCATACTGGATAAGATCTTCGGCCCGGACTTCATTGAAAAAATTTCGGTTTGAGTGCTTGGAAGGAATAGAGCTTTCAAATCCAATGCTCTGTTTCTGCACCCTCTTTCTGATGATCTCAACAAGCTCTGAAAATGCGCCACTGACTATGAATAGAATGTTTTTGGTATTGATGACTCTCTTGGTCCGCTTACCTGTAGATCTATAGTGTTCAATGGCTTCAAGTTGGGAAATGGGATCATGCGGCACCTTGAGGTCGACTTCGGTTTCCTCCATGGGTTTGAGCAAAGCACGCTGTACGCCCGTACGTGAAACATCAGCCCCCCATCTGTTCTGACTTGATGAGATTTTATCAATTTCATCAACATATATAATACCGTACTGGGCTTGATCTACATCGCCGTCAGCCTGCCGGACGAGATCACGCACCAGATCCTCAACATCGCCGCCAACATATCCGGTTTCACTGAACTTGGTAGCATCACCTTTTACAAAAGGAACCCCGATGCGCTGGGCAATCAATTTTATCAAAAAAGTCTTGCCGACCCCTGTGGGACCGATGAGCAATACATTACTTTTGATCCTTCCTACACTGCGCTTTTCCAAATGGGGTCGGTCACGGGTATATCGAATCCTGTTGAAGTGGGTACAAATTTTTGTGGCAAGGACAGCCTTGGCCTCATCCTGTTTGACCACATAATCATCCAAATAATTCACCAATTCTTCGGGAGTTAAACTGAACTGAAAAGTCTTTTCCTTTTTCTTCTCTGTGGGCTTGGATTCAGTTTCACCTTTTTCGGGTAAAGGAAAGAGACCGGTTGAGACAATCTTTACCCGTTCACCATATTTACGGGTCAGGTAATCGCTGATTTCCTTTTCAAGTTCTTTCTGGCTTGGAAAGCCTGTACCATCAGTCATTGTGTCTTATCCATATAAAATTATACTACTCTATCCCGTTATTGCCACATAGGACCTCGCACTCAATAAACCTTGTCTCTATATTCAATAATAGAGCAGCAATTCATCATGCGTGTTTCTGAGAATAACGGTAAGTATTAAAGTTCCTCGAGGCAAGTTGGCAGGTCTCATTCCGCTTCCCAATCACAAAAAGCCCGGGATCAGCACTCTCAAATTTTCCTGAGGCCACTACTAATCAATCTCGTATGTCTTCAATTTTTTGTGCAGATGGCTGCGTTCAAGGCCTATCTGTTCAGCGGTCTGGGAGATGTTTCCTTTGTTTTCCTGTAAGCGTGCCTCAAGGTATTCACGTTCAAACTGTTTTTTAGCATCCTTGAAATTCATCAGCTTGAATTTATCAATTGATTTTCCCCCACCCAGACCTGCAGAAACATGCATTGTCGGATGCAGTAAGGAAGAAACAACTCCTTCAGAGATAACAGGCTCTGACGACATAATAACGGCCCGTTCGATAAAATTCCGCAATTCCCTAACGTTTCCGGGCCAGGAATGGTTCTGCATGGTCCCTAACGCCTCTGGGGAAAACTCCTTTTCCCCAAAACCTTTCTTATTGAATTCCTTGAGAAAAAAAGTCACCAGGTCAGGAATATCCTCGAGTCTTTCCCGTAAAGGAGGAACATGGATAGGCACCACATTAAGCCGCCAGAACAGGTCCGCCCTGAAACTGCCCAGTTCGATTTCCTTTTCAAGATCTTTGTTGGTTGCAGCCAAAACCCTTACCGAAACAGAAATGGTCTTGCCGCCGCCCACCCGTTCAAATTTTTGCTCCTGTAAAATACGGAGAATCTTGGCCTGAGTTTTAAGGCTCATATCCCCTATTTCATCAAGGAACAGCATGCCGCCATCGGCGAGATCAAATTTTCCCTTTCTGCTGTTGGCGGCACCAGTGAAGGCGCCTTTTTCATGGCCAAAAAGCTCGCTCTCGATCAACTCTTCAGGAATAGCTGCGCAATTAATCTCGATCATCGGTCTATTGCTGCAGTTAGATAAGCGGTGAATGGACTGGGCTACAACTTCTTTGCCCGTACCGTGTTCGCCCCGAATAAGCACCCAGGCATCAGTGGGCGCCACTCTTTCAATCTGTCCGAGAACTTCCCGAATGACCTGTGAATTGCCGGTTAAACCGGGTTTTGAGGTTGTTTTTTGTTTCAATATCAAATTTTCTTTTTCAAGCTGGGCAAGATGCAATGCATTGTTCACCGAAAGGACGATCTTTTCATAGGAAGGAGGCTTTTCAATAAAATCATAGGCGCCCATTTTTGTCGCCTGCACAGCTGTCTCAATAGTGCCGTGTCCTGATATCATTATCACCGGGAGATGGGGATTTGACTCCTTAATATGCTTCAAGGCTTCCATGCCATCCATACCGGGCATCCATATATCGAGCAGTGCGAGAGAAATGCGTTCTTCATCGATCTTGGCCAACCCTTCTTCTGCGGATTCAACGCAAATTGCCTCAAATCCTTCGTCGGACAATATCCCTGCCAGGGATAAACGAATGCTCTTTTCATCATCAATAATCAAAATCTTCTGTGACATTTTTCTTTAATTCTTACTCGTTAAAATTTGATGAAATCGCATAAAAATACGCTTTGTCTGCTGCACGGAGAATTTTTCATTTTAATACGTACCATACCAATTTTTCACGAAAAATTATATTCCTGCCCTGACATTTCCCTGTCAACCTCAACGTAACAGGTACTTTGCAGCCTATAGTATGACAATCGGCAACTCTACGATAAATTTGGCCCCTGTCGGTTTATTGTCCTTTACTTTAATATAGCCGCCATGATCGGACACCACAGTGCCGGCAATTGCCAGCCCCAATCCGGTACCTGATTTCTTTGTTGAAAAATATGGCTCGAAAAGACGTGGTTTATCTTCGTCCTTAATGCCCTGGCCATTATCGCGTACTTCCATCACAGCCATTTTCTTTTCTTGGTCTTCGCAAAGGACAATCTCAACTATGCCGTCTTCAGGCAGAGCAGCGATCGCATTATCAAGGAGGTTGATCAAAACTCTCTTCATCTGCTTGAGATCAAATAAAAAGGACTGAATGTCCTCCCCGCCCTGTATAGTGAATTGTAGGTTCTTGTGAGCTTCTTCATAGAGGATCAGTACTTCCCGAACCATATCCAACAGGTTGTTTTTTGTTTTCTGTACCGCCGGCATACGGGCGAAACTCGAGAACTCACTAACAAGTCGCTTCAGTTCATCTACCTGATTTATTATGGTGCGGGTGCAAAGATCAAAAACCTCCCCCTCAGAGTCGAGACGTTCCAGATATTTTTTCCGTAAGCGTTGGGCGGAAAGCTGTATGGGGGTCAATGGATTTTTTACCTCATGGGCAATTCTTCTGGCCACTTCCCGCCAGGCCGCCATACGCTGTGCCTTCTCCAGCTCTGTGAGATTATCAAACACCAACACCGAGCCCAATGGTTTTTTATTTTCATCCTCTAGCTTTGTAAAATTAATGCGCAGATAAAACGATTCGTCTCTGACGGTCAACCGCACCGGACGTTGGACCACTACCTGGCCCGAGCTGCGCAGTTCGGCCATGAAATTTTCAAATATGGCAAGGTGATTGGGATGCATGACCGATCTGTAGTGGTGCCCAATGATATTATTTTTGTCGATGTGCAGGAGTTCTTCAGCAAAACGGTTGATGGTTGTAATTTTACCCTTTTCGTCAATAGAAATTACCCCGGCGGCAACATTCTGCAAAACTGTCTCTGTGTAACGCCTCCTGTTATCAAGCTCCTGGACCGTTTTTCCCAAGGCGATGTTTGTTTTTTCCAATTCCTGTTTGCTTACCAGCAAGTCTCTGGTCATCTGGTTGAAAGAATCAACAAGAGTGCCCATCTCGTCGGCGGAACTCTTTTCAATGACAAAGTCTAGTTTCCCCTCCGCTACTCGCCTGGTGGCCTCCGCCAGCCTGCGTATAGGAATTGTAAGGCCTCTGGCCACATAAAATCCAAACCAAATGGCAGAAAAAACAATGAGCAGAGTGACGATGAGCAGCATCACCAAAAGACTTGTCTTGATGGGTGTTTTCAAGAGCATAAGTTGTCTGTATCCCTCAAGGCCCTTAGAAATTAGCGTCATACGCTCAAGGCGCACATTAGGAATCAGCTTGGATGCAATAAGTACATAGGGAGAGATGGACCCTTCGGTTCCTATCTGCACCGGAGTTAATCCCCGTACCAATTCTCCGGCCGGAAGGGGTTGGATGGTAACGAGTCCGCTTTCACCGGCAAGTGCTTTTCGCAAGACCTCAACAGGTATATCAGGAACCGCATCAGGCTCTATATCTGTATGAAATACTTTAAATTGGGTGACTTTCTCTCCTGAAATGACTTCAAGGCCACTAAGCCCCGTGCTTTGCAGGGTATCCTTCAAGAAGAAGTCGAGATTTTCATCTGTCAGTTGCCAATACGTTTGCTCTTCAAGTCCCGCACCTATGGATTCGGACTGTCTGATTACCTCGGCCCGGTAGTCCTGGTATACATTTTTTGCAATGTTGAGAGATTCAAGGAGAGACTGCTCAACATTAATATTGAACCAGTAGTCCATACTGGTCGACACGAACTGCAAGGCAATAAAAAAAAGGAGCCCGGTTGGGATAAGGGATAATGAGACAAATGAAATGACCAGTTTTGTGCGGAGTTTAGTACCCAGGAAACGGCGGCGTCTTTCAAAAACCAGCTGCACGAGATTCCTTAGAACCAAAAAAACCATGAGCAGCAGGAGAAGCACGTTAATATTGATGAGTATGAACACCAGAACGTTGCCGCTCACCGGAAAAGGCACAGCGCCTACCTGAAAAAAACGTGCCTCCAGGTAGGTTAATAATGGCAGGAGACAAAGACAGGACAGAATGGTCAACCAGATCCGCCGCCGTTTTTTCTTGTCTCTCTCAACAAGGTAGGCATATGAATGATTTTCAACTTCCGTCGGATACATAATTTTTTCTGCTACAGTATAATGCCTTTTTCATCAACTTCGGGATCGGGATCAATATTTGAAATGTACACTGTAATAATCAGTATCAAAATCCCAGAATCGCCAAAATGGGATCAGATAATGAAAATTAAGCGGTAGTTTCTTTCTTTCAAGACTTGCTTTAACCCGCAAGATATATTCCCTACCGGGAATCATATCTTGCAATCTGCACACCTTAAAATCATGCACAGCGGACATCAAGCTCTTTGATTCTTCAATTTTTTCCGTGGCAATGGCCTTGCCGCCCTTTTCCGAAAAGGTCACGCGGTAAATCTCTTTCAGGTTATCGTAGGTCAAGGTATGATCAAAGTTGAAGGAGGCTATTTCCTTATCCGGCCAGCCTTTCCGGCGCATGAGCAGATCCATGGAAAATGAAAAGGTTGCTGGTATGCCGTTTACTACACCCTCTTCCATTTGGGGGGTAAAGGCGTACATTACTTTGAAATAGGCCAGAACATGGCTGGTTGAATTAGTGATAACAATATCTTTGATAATAGCATCTTTTGCTTGCAGTTCGAGGGGCATGACCAAAAGGCCGAACAGGACAAACCACAAAAAAAAGAGCCCCTTAAGAGGTAATTGAAACATTTTTCTCATGCTTTCCGCTGACAACATATACCATTTCGTGACGGCTCAAGAACAATAATATCAGCCGGTAATAGATACTACATTTCGTCCTCTTGACCTTCCCCATTCCTTCCATACCATATTCCGAGCTGCATCAAGAAAGGGCCCGAAGGTGTTCGGTTCAAGAGCACAAAGACAAACCGCATTGTACTCTTTTGCATGGTGTTGTGCGAAATCTTTTTCAACCTTATCAACCTTGTTGAAAACTCGCAAACATGGAAGTGTATCAAGTTCTAGTTCTTTCAATACGTGTTCCACCACCTTTATCTGTTCCTCAAATCTGGGATTGCTCACGTCAACAACATGCACCAGAACATCAGCTTCATGGAGCTCTTCAAGGGTGGACGCGAACGCCTGCAGGAGCTCCTTCGGAAGGTTTCTAATAAATCCAACCGTATCAGTAATAATAACCTCGATATCCTTTGGGAAACGGAGCCGTCGACTGGTGGGATCGAGAGTGGCAAACAACTTGTCTCCCGTTAAAATCTCGCTATTGGTCAATGAGTTCAACAAGGTCGACTTGCCGGCATTTGTATAGCCGACCAAAGAAAGAACCGGCAGCTCTTTTTTGCGGCGCCGCGCCCGGCGGTGATGGCGTTCTCTGCTCACCTGCTTAAGCTTGCCTGTCAGCTTTGCCAGCCGGTTATGAATTCTGCGCCGATCAACCTCAAGCTTTGTCTCCCCTGGCCCCCTGCCGCCGATACCGCCTGTCAGACGGGAAAGGGCGTCATCCCTTTTGGTGAGCCTGGGCAGCATGTATTTAAGCTGGGCCATTTCGATCTGCAGTTTTCCTTCTCTGCTCAAGGCCCGGCGGGCAAAAATATCCAGGATAAGCTGGGTGCGGTCAATGACCCGGAGCTCGGTATGATCCGTAATGGATCGTATCTGCGAAGGATTGAGTTCCTGATCAAAGATCAGAAGATTGGCATTAACGCGAAGGGCATTAAGCATGATCTCGCTTAACTTGCCTTTGCCAAGTATCCATTTCGGATTGATTTTTTCGCGTCTCTGAATGACCCTATCTAAAACCGCCACGTCATCGGAACCGGCCAATTCCGCGAGTTCATCCATGGATTCCTGGGCAAGTCCTTTATGAGTAGTAGTGACACTTATCAGGATGGCCCGGTCCTGGCCGGATGCAACATCAACCACAGGCCGGAATTTCGAAAACTCATTCTCCAGCGCGATGATAAGTTTATCAAGTGTCTGGGGTTGCTGGGTTGGCACCATTGGCGGTAAAAATACCCAGTTTTTTCCGGCAATGGGAGTGGGCACCAGATGGACACCATATATTTTTTCCGGAAGACCATTGTCCATGGTCTTGATTGCGGCCATCAGGTCCAACCGCAAGAAGAGAAGATCCATCAGATCGTCTTCGGTAAGATCCTCGCCTGATAGGTGGGTATGCACACAACGCAATCCTTTTAAACGGCCGCCGGCAACCCGAAACTGCGAAAGGTGCGGAATGACGATTCCCTTGTAGTCACCAACTATGACGCATTCTACATAACCGGCCCTTGAGATAAGCACGCCCATTTGGCGGCCCGTTTCATAGGAAATCTGGCAAAGATCGCGGGCCATTTCCGGGCTGATGATCAGAGCAACCGGCACCTTTTTTTTGGCGATGCGATCAAGACGCCTGAGCTGGTTTGTCTTTAAACCGCCGGTGTTTCCGACAACAGTAGCGATTGCATCCTCCAAAAATTGATGGCGTCGCAAAAATTCCGATAACATGCTCTCGGTAGATTTTACGTTGATACTTATTTACCGAAGTGCCTAAAGTTCGAAGTGGCTAAAGTTATGGCACCTAACTTGTCAAATAAATCCTTTAACTTTAGGCACTTCGCACTTTAGCTCACTTTAGGCACTTTATTTAGTATCCGACTAACTACGATGATCCCGAAGGATTCTCTTGTCTCCCAGCCTTATTGTAACCTTTTCTTTATCAAAATACTCAAGCAGCGGGATAAAAAATTTTCTTGTCAGGCCGGTAAGCTGTTTGAACCGGGGGGCGTCAATCTCCTTTTCTTTCTGCAGGAAAGAAACGAGATCGCTTTGAAGTGTATCGAGAGCACCAGTATGGAAAAATAAATCTTCATTTACCTTGACCAATTCTTCGTCACGGACGAGAAGGTCAAGAACCTCCCGTAAAAGCTTCTGAGGATGCCTGTCAAATCTGGTGAACACTTCTTTCACAGTTGGCGGACTCAAGACGGCACCACGGTATAGGTTCAGCATTTCGTGCTTCAAGGTTTTGACGTCATCCTTCATAGCCACCCGATGGGAAGCGAGACGTATTGTCGCTTCGTCCCTGACAATAATGTTCCTTTTGATCAAATCCTTCTGGAGATATTGGAACAACTTGGGATCGAGTCCTTTGTAAAGCCTGGACCGGAGTTCCTCTTTGGGGATTCCCTGCTTTAAGGGATTTTGTTCATGAAAGGCTGAAAGAATTTCATTAACTTTGGTGCAGATTTCATTATATATACTGGGTTCCATCATTCTTTTTTGGTCAGAATCAATGACAAGGATTTTCTGGGATGAAACCAGGGGCTTGAGAATTTTTTCGAGCCGCTTGCCGAATAGGCCTGCCCTGATGCCGATCTCATCCAGAGTCAATCCGTCAAGCCCTCTTTCCCGAAGATTGAGAAGAATTTTATCTTCCGGGGTGCCATTGTGATAGGTGTCAAAAATCTCTTTGTTTATTTCCTTAAAACGCCTCCTTTTTGATGGGGAGCCATTGTGGATCACTCCACCACCTATGGTGAAGATGGGCGAATAGCTTCTGACCACATAACGGTCCCCCGGCCAGACCCCCACAGGGTTTTCAAGGAGAAGCTGGATGTTTGTTTCAGTACCCGGCGCCAGTTCTTCGTCCTCCAGCAGAACTATGCGGCCCATAATCTCAGCCGTCCCCAAATGAACCCTTACCCGGGTCCTGTTTTTCAACGGCTTTTTATTTCCGGCAAGATACATAAAATCCGCATCAAGCATATAGGCGGGTTGCAGACATCCGGAATTGGCGAGCATATCACCACGCTTAACCTCATCCAAATCCAGGCCCTGAATATTAATGGCTGTCCGGTGACCTGCCTCCCCTTCCTCTAAATCTTGGCCATGTACCTGTATGCCCCTGATCTTCCCGGTCACCATCCTCGGGTAAAATGTAACATCATCTCCCACCCGGATACGTCCGGATATGGCAGTGCCTGTGACCACAACGCCAAACCCTTTCATGGAAAAAACCCGGTCAACAGGTAATCGGAATGGGCCAAATGCTTCGGAAAAATCGCTTTCTTTGACCAGCGTGTCCAGGACAGCGCGGACTTCTGCAATACCTTCACCAGTAGTTGAAGATACGGTCAGGATGGGAGCATCGGCAAGGAAGCTTTCAGAAAAGAATTCTCCTACCTCTTCCGTAACAAGGTCGAGCCAGTCCGGCTCCACCATATCCTTTTTGGTGATAACAACAAGTCCCCGTTTAATGCCCAGAAGCTTGCAGATCTCAAAATGCTCTCTGGTTTGGGGCATTATTCCTTCATCAGCGGCAACAATAAAAGCGACCAGATCGATCCCTGTCGCTCCTGCCACCATGTTTTTGACAAACCGCTCATGGCCCGGAACATCAACGATCCCCATGCGATGGCCGCATGGCAGGTCCAGATAGGCAAAACCTAGTACTATGGTAATACCGCGATTTTTCTCTTCCTTAAGTCTATCGGTATCAATGCCGGTGAGTGCCTTAACCAGGCTGGTCTTGCCATGATCCACATGCCCGGCAGTACCTAAGACGACCTCGCGCATTCTCTAGAACTCCCCGTTGACATAGGGATTGGAGGCCTTCTCTGCGCCGATGGTTGATTTAGCACCGCCGTAACCATGGCCCGGCCATACATTTGTCTCATCCGGCAGGACCAGCAGCTTGTCCTTGATAGAATCAAGCAACAGATGCATATCACCACCGGGGAAGTCAGTCCGGCCCACACCACCGACGAATAACGTGTCACCGGTAAAAAGATGTGGGGCACTGTAGAGACATATACCACCAGGAGTATGACCCGGGGTGTGGATGACCTCGAGGGTAATATTGCCGGCAGTGATGACATCGCCGTGTTTTACGGTACGATCAACTGGCGGTGAAGCCGGCAGGCCAAGCATGGCAAAATATTGTTCTGCCTCAGGCTGGGAAAAAAAGGAGTCATCTTTCTCATGCATAATGATGGGTGCTTTGGTTGAAGCCTTGATCATGCCGTTTCCGCAGACATGGTCAGGGTGGCCGTGGGTGTTGACAATGCCTTCCACCGTGAGTTTTTCCTGCTGACAATATGACAGGATATCCTTTTCATCACCACCCGGATCAATGATCAGCGCTTTACGTTTCTCCTCACAGGAAACAATGTAGCAGCAGACGCTCATAAATCCGACAGTAATCTGTTTAATCTGCATAGCAATGGCTCTCCATTTCTCAAACTTAATTTATTTTGAACAGCCACAACCACACTGGCTTGCAAGATCAAGGTTACAGGCTGCCGCTTCCGGCATGGGCATGGACGCAACCGGCATGGCCTCAAAAACCTGGTTGATTATATTGTCAAAAGCTTTGGTGGCGGGGCTGTCTGCCGCTGAAGAAAGATAGGGTTTGCCGTCATCGCCGGCCATCACAACCTTGGGATCCATGGGAATTCTGCCAAGAAAACGGATGGCGAAATCCCTTGCCGTCTTCTCACCGCCGCCGGTCTTGAATATCTCCACTTCACCTTCACAATGCGGGCAGACAAAACCGCTCATGTTTTCAACAAGCCCTAAAACCTTCATCTTGACATGCTTGCAGAAATTAATGGATTTTCGTACATCCGCCAAAGCCACTTCCTGGGGAGTTGTAACTACCAGGGCTTGAGCATCTTTGATGGTATTGGCAACAGTGAGGGGTTCGTCTCCGGTGCCGGGAGGGGCATCAAAAACCAGATAATCCAGCTCACCCCATTCAATATCAGCAATGAACTGCCGGATTGCCTGGATTTTCAGCGGTCCGCGCCAGATAATGGGATCGTCCCTGTTCTCCATCATGTATTCGAGAGAAATAACCTTGAGGTTGTCGCCATATTGCATGGGCGGAATCAGGCCGTTATTGGTACCGACCTCCGCCAGATTCTGGCGCAAGTCGAGCATCCTGCAGATATCGGGGCCGTGCAGGTCCACATCAATAAGCCCTACCTTGTAGCCTTTATTGGCAAGTCCCAGGGCAAGGTTCACTGACACCGTGCTCTTCCCTACTCCGCCCTTGCCGCTCATGACCAGGATTTTGTTCTTTATCTTATCCAACGATGATTTGATCACCATATTCTGCATGGCGATTGCCGCATCAGGGGTACCGCAGGAACCGCCTTTACTGCTTGGGCAACTGCCTTTTGACTCACATGAATTTGACACGATTTTCCTCCAAAATTCTCTTCATAAATATAAATTGCTGCCAATGCAGCTCACTATTAACCGGACCATAAGGCCCTGCTTTCATTTACGCCAACATATATACAGTAATGTCGGTTGTTTTAAAAGCCAAAATAAAATATCTCCATTTTCAATTAAATTGTAATTCTGCCAACCTACTTCACCATGCACTACGCCCCTCAAAATATAATTTATATATCACACACAAAATCTTACCAATCACAATTGTGCTAAATAGACAACAGGAGGGAAGCATCATCAGCTGGTATTTGTGCAGTTTCAATTTTGACATACTCGCAAAAAGTCGGAAAAGAGGTTAACTTACCATGTGATATCAATGTGTTACATGGCCATCAACGATGGGTTGGCAATAGCTTTTCAAAAAATCACGGTTGCGCTTATCGCCCGTTTCATCGCAAGGAATCAAGGCGGTCAACGCGTCCGCGTAGTAGACAAATCGTATTTTTTACGATTCCATCAATTTTGACTTATAATTTTAAATTACGATAATATTAAC
This sequence comes from uncultured Desulfobulbaceae bacterium, assembly GCA_945787445.1. Lineage (GTDB taxonomy): Bacteria > Desulfobacterota > Desulfobulbia > Desulfobulbales > CALZHT01 > CALZHT01. Next base: position 15,648 of record CALZHT010000014.1, on the reverse strand, counting down.
AATTAAAACTGTCTGCTTTTAGGACATTTATAATCTTGACTTATATAGTTCAACTTGCGAAAATATTTCCATAAATTAAAAACTTGGCAAAATTACTACCAAATACTACTGCCAATCGTTAACCCATTATATTGATGAATATTATCAATTTTTCCTGGAAAAACATCCAGTTCATCATCTAAAAAATTCCAAAATACAAAAAATATAACCAAAAAACAGATATTCTCGTCTCTTATAGCCTTTTCCTCAAAAAGAAGAAATGTTGATTGAAACCTTAATAATTCCAACCGGGCCCCACACGTAAAAACCACAAGAAGGAGAAAATTATGGCAAAAAAAGGATTATCAATCTGGTGTGTAATGGTGCTGGCAAGTCTTGCTTTAATCTTTACAAATGTCACTATCCTTTGCGCGCAGGATACTATTTCCTTGGCTGGCTCGAGCACGATTCGTCCTGTGGTCTCTGCCGCCTCCATCCCTTTTGGCAAAGCAAACAATGTGACATTTAAAATTGAAGGCGGCGGATCGAGCCATGGCGTTAAATCCGTTGGCACCGGCGCCGCGGATATCGGTGACGCATCCCGGTATTTAAAGGATAAAGAAAAAGCCGCATATCCAAACCTTGTCCCGCATTTAATCGGAACAGACGGAGTGGCAATCATTCTCAATAAAAGCGTTGGAGTCACCTCTTTGACCAAAAAACAAATCCAGGACATGTACCTGGGTAAAGTCACCAACTGGAAAGAAGTTGGCGGTCCGGACATGCCTATTTATCTGGTCAGCAAGGAACACGGCCGTTCCACCCTGGAGCTTTTCCTGAAATACGCCGGACTTGAAGGGGAAGAACAAGGGAAACACATGAAACATCGGATCAAAAAAAGCAACGACGCCTGGTCCACCGTTGAAGCGCGTATCATTGGCGCCAACCAGCAGGCTTTGGCCCAGGTTGCCGGCAAAAAGGGCGCCATCGGCTATGTCTCAGTGGGTGATGCCGTCGTATTTGCCAAAAAAACAGGGAAAATCATTCTTCCGGACATGGATGGAGTCGCAGCCTCCATTGAAAACGTCAAGAATGGCACATTTCCTATTGTCAGGCCTTTGCATTGTGTTACCAATGGTCAACCAAGCGGCAATGTGAAAAAATTCATCGACTATCTCCTTAGCCCCGGTGGCCAGAAAATCGTGGTAGCAAAAGGATTTGTCCGTATAGATTAATTAAGATTGATTGGTACAAATAACCCAAAAACAAGCCGGGCGAAGGAGGTTGAAAATCCTTCGCTCAAATCCAATTGATGACATATGTCCTAGCAAAACTTTTAGCGGGAGAAAGAAATGGCCGCGATTGATTCAAAAAGGAAAAAAGTGTCCTTTGGGGTAAAATTACTCATCAGCAACTTGATTGTCGTGAGTATCATTATCGCTATCGTTTCAATCTCCCTTACCCAATTCAACATGGTTATGGACAAGATACTCGATGTTCGCAGTCAAGCAGAGTCCATGATCCGTCTGCAGATGGCCGTAAATTCATCCCGCATGTTCGGCTTGGAATCAGCGCTGATCGCCAATACCGGCGGAGCCCCGCCTGATCCCCTAGAGCTGAAAAAACAAATTGAGCAGACCAAAAAATCACTGGATGGAATTATATCCGATGCAGCGGATTCCAGTGAATCCAATATTAAACTACAAACATTAGATGAAAAGGTAACTGCCTATTTTGACAGCGCGACCGGTACGTACGATCTTCTTGCCCTTGGCGAGGTCCTTGATGCCTCGGACCATGAAACAATTAAAATTACGCCGATTTTCACCGAAGCCAGCAATCAAACCAATGCTGCTTTCGAAAGTTCAATGGCAGCACTGACAAACACCGTAAATGACCAAAGCAAGGCCATTAAAAAAATTCTCTATATTGTCGGTGGGATTGCTCTCATCCTGATCATTATCGGCATGATCTGGCTCTATCAAGCTGCCCAAAGCGATATTTACAAGCCTGTCAAGGCCCTTGTTAACCGTTTAAGCGAAACATCCTTCCGGATCAAAGATACGTCAGGAAATGTCTCAGAACATAGTCAATCGTTTGCCGAAGGCGCCTCGAAGCAAGCTGCCAGCCTTGAAGAAACATCGGCGACCATGGAAGAAATGGCGAACCTCAGCAGCCAAAATGCCGATAGAGCTGACCAGTCGAGCCAGGTAATGTCAGACACCTCAAATGTAGTGCAGCAGGCAAACATCTCCATGAGCGCGTTAATCAAATCCATGGGTGAAATTTCCAAGGCAAGCGATGATACTGCCAAGGTTATTAAAACAATAGATGAAATCGCATTCCAGACAAACCTGCTAGCGCTTAATGCCGCGGTTGAGGCAGCTCGGGCCGGGGAAGCCGGCGCCGGTTTCGCGGTTGTTGCCGACGAAGTGAGAAATCTCGCCATGCGTGCTGCTGACTCTGCCAAGGAAACAGCAATCCTTATCGAAGGGACGGTGAAAAGCGTTAAGGACGGTTCAAGCCTGGTAAATAAAACCAATGAGGCCTTTGTGGAAGTAGCTGAAAGTGTTGAAAAATCGCGCACTCTTTCCGTTGAGATAACAGAATCTTCCAAGCAGGAAGCCAGCGGCATATCGCAGGTAAACAATGCCATCACCGATATTGATCAGGTCAATCAATCAAATACCGCCAAGGCCGAAGAATTGAACAGCGCTGCCATCGAACTTGACGACCAAGCCGTGCAATTGAATGAGATAGTAACTGAACTGTCAAGCATGGTAGGCGGCAAGATGGAAACTTCCAAGCAAGTATATGCAACAAAAGAGGAAGGCTTAATTCAGAAGATCAAACAACTCAAGCTACCGGGCCCGGTTTCCTGGAACAAACAATAAATGAGTTGTAAAAATAGTAATCAAGTAAAATTACCCATGCCTCTTAGCATGGGTGCTAGACAGCTGCACCATTCCCTCTCGATATGGGCATCTACCGATGCACAACATCTTCAACAAGCAAGGATTATTTTTTAATACCTTACCCTCCAGAATAATCTTCGTTCCTTGAACACAATTAGCGAGCGCATTCCCAGTCGGAGTTAGTCAATTATTTTGTTGTGAACAATAAATATCCTCATATAATTAATCAAAAATACAGAAAATTGGCAACTTTTCACCTTACACCCACAAGGAGTTGCTTGACTGCATAAACCTAAACGTGATATATAACATATTGCTTGTGTCTTTAAAGCACATTCATTAAATTGGGAAGAGGGGAAAGAGGTTCAGGACGGCTCCCGTCCATCTCGCTGCAATAAACATTTTTACTAAAATTGCGGTTGCATGTTTTTTGCGGAATTCTAGTGTCTTACTATGTCAAATTAACAACATTAAGAATTACCAATAAACTTTTGCTACCGACTAGACCTATACGTACGCTTTTGAGAACACTTTGTTTAGGGAATAAAAAATACTCAATCCTTGTACTTCAATCCTATAAAGAGGTGGTGTATGAAAATCAAGAGGAGGGACTTTCTCAAACTGAGCGCTGCAACAGGAACTGCCGCTGCATTTAACGGGCCGATCCTCAACGCCTTTGCCACGGAAGCAAAAAAAAGAATTATTGGTGAAAGGCACGGCAAATGGATGACCAGCACCTGCCAAGGTTGCACAACTTGGTGCCCGGTGGAAATTTTTGTCCAGGGCGGCCGGGCGGTAAAAGTGAAGGGCAACAGATATTCCAAACAAAATGACGGAGTAATTTGCCCCAAAAGCCACCTTTCCCTTCAACAGCTCTATGATCCTGACCGCCTAAAAACTCCGATGAAAAGAACAAATCCCAAGAAAGGAAGGGGTATTGATCCGAAGTTCATTCCCATCTCCTGGGATGAAGCATTTACCACCATTGCCGATAAGATGATGGAATTGCGCAATAATGGCGAGCCTGAAAAATTTGTGGTAATGCGCGGCAGATACACCTACATGCGTGATATCATTTACAGTGCTTTACCCAAAATATTCGGCTCTCCCAACGGTATATCGCACAGCGCCATCTGCGCCGAAGCTGAAAAGTTCGGCTCCTATTTCACTGAAGGTTACTGGGATTACCGGGACTATGATTTGGACAGAACCAAATATCTATTGATCTGGGGATGTGATCCCTTGAGTTCAAACCGGTTGATTCCTGCGACAATCAAAAGGTTTGGAGACCTGCTGGATCGTGCAACCGTTACGGTTGTGGACCCTAAACTGAATAGCTCCGGGGCCAAAGCCCACAAATGGTTGCCGGTGCGGCCCGGCACCGATGGCGCCCTCGCCGGTGCCATCGCCCATGTCATCCTCACCGAAGGACTATGGCACAAAAAATTTGTCGGCGATTTCACCGACAGCAAAAATCGCTTTGCCGCTGGAAAGAAGGTAGATGAGAGCACCTTTGCAGAAAAGGAAACCCATGGTGTGGTCAAATGGTGGAATCTTGAACTAAAGGACCGCTCGCCAAAATGGGCTGAGGACATAACCGGAATCCCCAAAAATGAAATTATTGAGGTGGCCAAAGGTATGGGGCAAGCAGCACCCAATGTTTGCGTATGGCTGGGACCGGGTGCCGCCATGCACGTGCGCGGCGGCTATTCCGCTATGGCCGTCCACGCGTTAAATGGACTTTTAGGCTCTGTTGACAACGAAGGCGGTTCCATCCAGCTCATGAAGATTCCGGTCAATAAGATCCCGAAATTCGATACCTATCAGGATGAACTTGCGCAAAAACATGCCAAGATGCAGAAGATTGACCAGCGTGGATATCTGCAGTTTCCCGCCCTTAAGAAGGGAAAATCGGGGGGCGGCGTGGTGACTAACAATGTTGCCCAGGCCATGCTTGATAAGGACCCCTATGAAATAAAAATGGCCATCGGTTATATGAACAATTTCACCTATTCATGCACCGGCACGGAACGTTGGGAAAAAGCCATGGAACGGTTGCCGTTTTTCGTGCACCTCACCACCAATAGTTCCGAAATGACCCAATATGCGGACATAGTCCTGCCCTGCGCTATAACGAAATACGAGAAACTCGGCTACACAAAAGTAAAGGCCAACGGCTATGCCGCCTGCACCTTGGTTCAGCCGGTGGTGAAACCCTTGTGGGACGTTATGATGGATGAGACCGAAATCCCCTGGCACATATCCAAAAAACTGAAAGATCGTGGGTTTTCCAAACTTTACGATTATTTCCGTAATGAATTCAGGGACCCGGAAAGCGGCAAAAAGCCGAAAAACGCGGCTGAGTTCACCAAGTACAACCTCAAAATCCAGACCGCACCACTATGGGACGGCAAAAAGGCCATCGGCGGAGATACCATCAAGGGTTGGCAGGAATTCCGCCGGCGTGGCATCTGGAATTCCGATTTCTACAAGTTTAAACAGCATTGGGGCGGCAAATTTAAAACCAAGACAAAAAAATTCGAGTTTTACAGCGAGACATTAAAAGAGGCGCTGACCAAGCATGGCGAAAAGCACAAAGCCTCGGTGGACGAAGTACTCCGGGCCTGCAAATACACGGCCAAGGGCGAACTCGCCTTTGTCCCGCATTATGAACCACCCTACAGGCATGGCAGCCAAGCCGAATATCCATTCCTTTTTATTGACTACAAGTCAAAGCTCAACCGTGAAGGACGCAGTCAGAATTCTCCCTGGTATTATGAATTCAAACATCTGGACGTCGGCGATGTCGGCTGGGAAGATGTGCTGAAAATTAATCCACGAGATGCTAAAACTCTGGGAATTAAAGACGGCGACATGGTGCGCGTCACCTCATCCGCAGCGAGCATCACCTGCATGGTCAAACTCTGGGAGGGGGTGCGACCCGGCGAAGTGACTAAATGTTTCGGTCAGGGACATTGGGCATACGGCCGCTATGCATCCCTGGACTATCAACGTGCCACACCGCGCGGTGCCAATAATAATACCCTCATGCCTGTTGATTATGAACGCTTAAGCGGCAGCACGGCTAGGAACGGCGGTTTCACCGGCGTCAAGATTGAAAAGATTTAAATTCCTTTAAAGAGGTGTGAACAATGACGCAATATGCGATGGTAATAGATTTACAAAAATGTGTTGGCTGTGGTTCCTGTGCCTTGGCCTGCAAAACGGAAAACAATACACAAAACAGGGCAAACGGCCAAACTTACAACTGGGCGGATTTCATCCACCACACAAAAGGCAAATTTCCCCAGGTACGGTACGAGGTAATGCCGATGCTCTGCAACCACTGTACAGAAGCCCCCTGTATTGAGGTTTGCCCTGTCGAACCCAAGGCCATGTTCAAGACGGAAGACGGCATCACCATGATCAACCATGAACGCTGCATCGGCTGCCGCGCCTGTCAGGAAGCCTGTCCATACAGTAAAAAAGAGGTCTTGGGAGAAGAAACCAGCGTCATCAGCTTTAATCCGCCGGGTAAAAAGGTCCATCCCATGTATCACGATGGTAAACAGATTATCAAAGGCAGTACTTCATCCGGGGTCGATACGGCCAGGGCGGCTCGGGCCCTGCCACCGCACCGCACCAAATATGATCATCCCGACTATGAGGATGTTCGCCGCCCCGGTGTGGTCGAAAAATGCACTTTCTGCGATCACCGCATAAAAAAGGGGGATATCCCCTGGTGTGTAGAGTGCTGCCCGGCAGAGGCCAGAATATTCGGAGATCTGCATGACAAAGGTGGCCGTCTGGCGCAACTGCTGAAAGAGCATACATCAATTGTGCTCAAACCTGACGAAGGTACAAAGCCCAACGTCTTCTATATTAGAAAATATACCGTCTAAAGTGATAAAAGGGCTGGGAGATCCAGTTGATCAACATGGTCGACCAGCCCTTTCATTTGCCATGCACATGGAGGACATCAAAAATCAGGTTATTGCCGAGCAGCATTATTCCGACTGTTTCAGGCTTCTGGCCGCTTGTTTCTATGCACCCCGCAAGGAGACCTTCTTGGAAGAACGTTTCTTTACGGACCTAAGCAACCTTCTGAATCGCATCTGCCCCGGGATTGCCCCGCAAGCCACCCTGCTGCAATCGACAAGCACTCAATATTCTGTTGAGGAATTGGCTGTTGAATATGCCAGGCTTTTTATCGGACCCTTTCAGGTTCCGGCGCCCCCCTACGGCTCAATATATCTGGAAAATGAACAAAGGGTGATGGGGGAAACCTCTATGGCAACCTTACAATTATACCAAGAAGCAGGTCTTGCCCTGGATGAAGAGTGCAAGGAACCGCCCGACCATATAGCCATAGAATTTGAATTTATATCCTTTCTTTCCTATCAAATATCAGCATATCTCAGTAACAACAAGGAAAGCAACGCGCATGATTATAAAAAAATCAGGAAGACATTCATTAACAACTTCTTAGGCATTTGGCTTCTGCCCTTTGCCGAGAGTGTCAGAGCAGCGACTGATAATGATTTTTATGCTGCCTTGGCTGCTTGCCTCACTATGCTTCATCCCTGCGTAATGAAACTTGCCCGGTAAAAAATTCAAGAAATACCTGCTCACCACTTTTTTATCTGAACAGCACATAATTCACTACTCCTATTGCGAAGACTGCTGACAATACGGTATACCTCTTGTAAAAAATGGTGGACAAGGGTACCGCAACGTAACGACAACAAAAAACGTGATGATTGATATCAAAGCAGATAACCATATCCATACCAAGCTCTGCCATCACGCGAGCGGCGAGATGGAAGAATACGTGCAGGCGGCGATTGACCGCGGCCTGACTAAAATCAATTTCCTTGAACATCTCGAACTGGGTATCCGTTATTTTGAAGATACATGGCTGAGCCGAGATGCTTTCAATTATTATTTTAATGAAGGGAACCGGCTCAAAGAAAAATACAAGGGAAAGCTTGACATTGGTATCGGAGTCGAGGTCGGCTACAATCCCGATACTCTCCAGGATATCCTTGCCTTTCTCAGCAAACACCAGTGGGACAGAATCGGGGTTTCCTATCATTTTATGGATACCGGCGACACGTATCATCTGAACATGGTGAGCAGTCAGCAGAGAAATATTGACGCTGCCCGCACGTTTGGCCCGGAAAAAGTTGTGCGCTCCTATTATGAAGGATTAAAAAAGGCGGTTGAAACCATACCAGGCAATGTGGTTTGTCACATTGATGCCGTGCTGCGCAACTTGCCGGAAATAACCCTCACAGACCAGCATTTTGGTTGGATCAGAGAAATACTTGCCATTATGGTACAAAAAGATATGGCCCTTGAAATCAATACCTCCGGCTACAAGCTGCGGAATGGTCCTTATCCTGCCAAAATGATTATTTCCGAAGCACTCAAGCAAGGCATCAGGCTGGAGGCGGCCTCGGACTCCCACCATCCCGAGCAAGTCGCCCGCTATTTTGACCGTTTGCCCTCCCTAATGCGATCACTTAGGCCATGAGCAGCCCAAGTTTGACATTTCATGGCAGTCTTGCAGAACTCCTTTCCCCCAGATGGAGGGGCAACAGAACTATAAAGCATGCCCTCGACCGGACTGCATCAATCAAAGACGTTGTTGAATCGTTTGGGGTGCCGCATACCGAAATTGAACGGCTTACGGTGCAGGGAAAAGATGTTCATTTCGGACACCTGGTCCATTCCAGCGATACCATCGATGTCTATCCGGCTATGCCGCCCGTTGATGTTTTCTCACCTACCCTTCTGCGCCCCAGAGCATTGGAAAAAATTTCCTTTGTGGTGGATATCAATGTGGGCAAATTGGCAAGAATTTTGCGTTTGTTGGGATTCGACACAGCATTTGTTGAAAACGCGGGCGATAAAGATCTTGCCGAGATATCGGAGCAGAAAGGGCGAATCCTGCTCACTAGAGACGGCAATCTGCTCAAAAGAAAAAACGTCATGCACGGCAGGTTGGTCAGGTCATCCTTGCCCAAGGACCAGGCTGTGGAAATTATCCGCTGGTATGGTCTCGAGAAAAAAGTTAAGCCCTTCAGTCGATGCCTCGCTTGCAATGGTATGCTGGCCCCCATAGAAAAGGAAAAAATCATCCACCGATTGGAGCCGCTCACCAAAAAATATTTTTTTTCCTTTTATATCTGTGAAAAATGCGAAAAAATCTATTGGCCCGGCTCCCACCGCGACCGCATGCAAGCTTTTCTCGATGAACTGCGCGAGACATTCGCCATGGGCAATAGATGATAAATCCACCAGGTTCTTGTTTTCTCTTAGAGCCGTTAAAGGAACTTCGGTAAAAAAATTGATTCCCTGTCAAAATACCTTGCGGAAAAACTTGACAATATTTTTTATCAAAAATATAGCTATATTACTAAAAGAGGGCATTTGTCTTTTCAGTACCATAAAGCAACATAAGTTAGCAGCTTTACAATAAATCATTTACAAAGAAGGAGTGAACTATGAAAAAGGCATTATTGGTCTTAATGGCATTGGCATTTATTCTTGGCGGCTGCGGCGTTAAAAAGGAGTATGTTGATCAACAAATCGCCCCTATCAAGGGACAGGTGACTTCTCTGGATCAAAGGCTTACCACCCTTGAACAGGACTTGGTTGATCTCCAGTCAAGAATAAATGCGGTTGATAGCAAAACCGACGGCTTTCAATCCGACATAGACCGAGTGCGAAACATGGCTGAACAGGCCCGGAACATGGCCCAGGATGCCTCCTATGTTGCCGGAAATGCGGACAAAAAAGCAGATGAAGCGCTTGAAAAAGCAGAATCGGCCATGAGACAGGCTGAAGCTGCCTTGCAGAAAAGACTCACAAAGTAAAATCAAAAAAGCCCCCACTCATCACAGAGCGGGGGCTTTTTTGGGCCTATTAACAGGGGAAAGCAGGTATCACTGAATGGTTTACCCTGCAACGAAATCCCTCATTTATTCGTTAAACTTACCGGAATCCCTCCTTTTTCCTTAAGAGCTTGAAACATAAGGGAAAGATCTGCCTTATCCAGCAGGTCGTGCTTTTGGAGAAGTGAAATGGCACGTTGTGGTGAGTTCTCAGTCTTCAAGTAATCCTCATGCACCTCAATGTAGGGGTTGCCATCCTTCTCTCCAATCTTGACCGGCTGATAGAGGATGACTACCTCCTCATCAATGTTTGTCATGCTGTGGAGTTCTTTAATATCTTCCGGATTCATTCTTATGCAGCCATGGCTTACCCTCCTGCCGATACCAAGCGGCTTGTTCGTCCCATGAATAAGATAATCGGGGGTGGAAAGTCGCAAGGCATACTTGCCGAGTGGATTGTCAGGACCAGGCGGCACTGTCTTTTTATGTTCGGGAAATTTATGCTGCAGGGATGGGGGGATGAACCACACCGGATCTGTGAGCTTTTCCATAATACTGAATCTGCCCCGTATGGTTTCCGTGCCGTATTTGCCGATGCCGACGGGAAAGGTGTCTAGAGACAGACCTTCTTTTTTCCAGGTAATACGGTATAGACGGAGTTCCGCCAGATTGACGATAATACAGGAGGGCTCCGGTCTTTCGACAAGGACGGGCAAGGGAGGCAGGTTAGCAGGATAAATGATTTTTTCCATTTTGATATGGGTTGAAAAAAGAATCCCGTCCGGGAAAATTTTTTTTATCTTGTCACGATATTTTTTGGCCTCTTCAATGTCGGAAAACAGGCCGGACCGCACAGTATAGTATTGGTTATGCTTTTCTACCCTGAGATACGCCTGGTCTTGGGGATCAATTTCCCCGATAAAATTCTGATATACCTTGGCAGCGCCGACAGGCTCCGAGAAACTGCCGACCTGGATTGTATGATACGGCCCGGGCAGGTTGGCAAAGCATTCTTCAGTATCGGGCAAAAGCCAGAAAGTGGGCAGGGTGATTTTCGTCTCTTTTTTTGGATACCAGGGGTCAATGCCAGGATTAGCGGCCTCAATCTCGTTATAACCGAGATTATTTTCAAAGGCTACATCCACTAAGGTTTGCTCGTCGCTTTCAATGACATGGCTCTGTAAAGCACCAAATGCTTCGGTATCCTTTGACAGGAGAAAGGTGGCGGCTGAAGCGGTCCATGCCGGAGTGCTGCAAGAGAAAAGAAACACGAGCAGTAAAGAGACTTTCTTGACTGAATATTGCAAGCTGACTTTCCTCAAGTAAGCAGTTGCGAGCTTTGATTGGTTTGCGGAACCTCAGTTTTCCAGGTTCACGATCAAAGGGATGACATGCAGACTTCTGGAAACGGACTGTGTTCGCCCCAGCCGCCAGTCCTTGCATTTGGCTTTGCCGCCAAGCACTCCCTCGATCTCATCAACAATCCTCTTGATATTGATGACTGGATGGCGGGAAAAAACATCTGGAAGGCCGTAGGTCAGGTTGCAGGCCAGGCATTTTCCAGGCCGCTCGGAAAGCTTCAATTCAAAAATAAGCCTGCCTTCCTGGGATAAATAATCGGAAAATCCCAAGTGAATATCGAATGAGCCCTCTTCTGCATCACCTAAAAGTGCTTCAAAAAATTCGTCCGCCTTGGTCGGAGGAAAAAGCCGCTTCAAAACATCATCGCCAAATAAGGTGCCCAAACTCTCAGGTGCCATGTCCCCAGTAACTCCTCATCGCTGAAATCCACAATAAAAAAACCCCAGAAAAAGGTTAACAAGTTCCCAACTGGAAAGTAATTGACTTTGTGTATGCTGGAACAAGTTGTTTCCAATTCGGAAACTGACTATACCATTGCTTGACCTGCTTGACAATGGCCATTGGCAAAAGACATCCGCGGCCCAACCTGCGACTATAACGGCACACCAGAAAATCCATTAATTTTCGTTACTTTTTTTTGCTACAAGATATCAAACCTAACTTATTTGTTGACAATGTCATCACAAACATACAAATAATTCTTTATGGCTGGAGTTGCAGAAGGTGTAGCCGAAGAATACCTCATCACATCACCCAGAACGGTAAGAGCAGACAATACAATCCATGAGTAGCACTACAATCGGATACGCGGAATCTCTGCCCCAGGAAAAGGATTATCTTCCTGCAATAGAAGGAAAAATCCCGCAAGGGCTGGAAGGAACACTGTATCGTAACGGTGCCGGACTTTTCGACCGGGCCGGTTACAGGAAAAAGTGTCTCCTCGATGGTGATGGCCTGTCCGCTATCGGACACGATTTGTCAGAACCCCAAGGTATGTTAACGAAGAAAAAGCAGGAAGATCTTTGTATCCCTCGTGGACAAGCCGGGCACCGGGTGGAATTATAAAAAACATCGGGCGAATAAAACTCAAGCCTGCAGCCAGCGTGAGTGTATTCCATAGAAATGAAAAACTCTATGCTTTGGAAGACGCATCCTACCCCTTTCTTCTCGAACCGGAGAGCCTGCAAACCATAGGCGAGGATCGTTTGGGGATTGAAAATGGGTTTTACAATGCCCATCCCAAGATTGACGGCAAGACCGGCGAATGGATCCATTTCGGCATTGAACCGAGCCCTACATTTTTCCTACACCTGACCGAGCTTGACGCAACAGATGCGGTAGTGAACCACCGCCGCATTAAGCTGGATCAAAATCTGTTTATCCATGACTATTTTGTAACCGCCCATCACATTATCATGAACATGCATCCTTGTGAGGTCCACGCCCTGCCTTTCCTTCTGGGTTTACGAAGTTTTGCCAAGTGCTTCAAATGGGCGGCGGAAAAAGGCAACCTATTGCTTGTCTTCAACAGGGGACAACGCTTTCATGAAGAGCCGGTCCGGCTTGAAACGGACAGTTGCTGGATGTGGCACAGTATCAATGCCTTTGAACGCAACAACGAAATTATCGCGGATTTTGTCGGGTACGAATACCCGGACCATTTCATCGGCAACGATCCGGCGACCTGGGCGGTAATGGAAGGGAGAGAAATAGAGTTCCTTTATCCGGGCAAGGTGCGGCGCTATGTTATCGACCCGGGCAGGAATACAGTGAAAGGAGAAATCCTTTTTGAGGGAAATTATGAATTCCCCTTTATAAACCGCGACCACTGGTGCCACGAATACCGCTATTGCTATCTCGTCAAATCACAGGGGAAACTGATCGGATATCCTTACAATACTCTGGCTCGCCTTTATGTGGAGACCGGTGAAACTTCCGAGTTTGCTTTCTCCGCATCTGAAAAGGTCGAAGAACCGGTATTTGTGAAAAAACCGGACACCCCTGCAAACGAGCAAGCCGGATGGCTGTTGAGCATCGTACACAATGAAGAAATCGGCATAAGCACCCTGGCGATACTGGACGCAGAGGACATACCAAATGGACCGGTTGCCAGAATCCAACTTGATCATCATACCCCGCTCAGCTTTCACGGCTTTTGGAAGCAATCCTGAGGAGTAGCCGCAAACTGCTTAACGGACGGAAGCGTTTTCACCCCTGTGATTTTAGGAGGTCAGCAGCGCTATCATTTCCCTGGCTGCATTGGAAAGAGTCCGGTTCGCATGTTGGACAACACCCAAGGAACGCTCCGGCTGTATTCCCTCCACCTGCAGCAGGATAAGATCCTGATCACCCAACATCGATTTCGGCAGCACACTCCATCCTAAACCTATGGACACCAGCATCTTAATAGTCTCAAGATAGTTGGTTGCGAGTTTTACTCTCAAAGAAATGCCGAATTTCCTAAACTCAGCATCGATGATTTCCCGAGTAAAGGTATTGGCGCCCGGAAGAATTACCGGATATTGGGCGATAGCGGACGGTGAGATGCCCTGATCCGTATTATCCGGATCAGCTGCGATCGGATGGTCCCTACCAACAACCACACAGAGAGGATCATTCCATACCGGGATGATAACCAGATTCTGCATGGCAGAGGTGGGCATGGTGACGATGGCGATCTCAAGCTCACCATGCTCCACTGCGGAACAGGCGGTTTCAGAATCCAGAAAACGGATGTCGAGGTCAACTGCAGGAAAGTCTTTGCTGTACCGGCTTAATACCGGCGGCAGACGGTGCAGGCCGATATGATGACTCGTGCCGAAAGAAAGGCGTCCGGAAATATTTCCCGACAAATTGACAATCGCCCGGCGGCTGTCATCCAACTCAAGTAAAATCCGCTTTGCCCGGGGATAGAGTTCTTTTCCTGCCTCGGTCAATACTATTTTCCTGCCGATCCGATCAAAAAGCCGAGATCCGAGTTCATCCTCAAGGGCGGCAATGCGCTTGCTCACTGCCGGTTGGGTCAGATACAGGAGATCAGCTGCTTTTGAAAAACTACGTGCGTCGGTGACGGTAACAAAAGTGCGGATCGAAAGAGTATCCATATCATTCCTCATTGTAATGCATAATATAAATATAATGAATTTGAGTTATGTAAAGCAAGGCTTTATTATGAAAATCATCCCAGGGATGAAATGCTGAGGGTGGGGCGCGCCACCCGGATTATCATGACGAATTGAAAACAGTGTGGAGGTTTGATATGTCGCATAAAATACTTCTCCTGCCCGGAGATGGAATCGGCCCGGAGGTAGTTGCCGAGGCCTTGAAAGTGATGCAATGCCTGGAGGAAAAATTCGGTTTGGCTGTGGAAATCCAAGGGGCGATGATTGGGGGCTGTGCCTATGATGCCTGTGGTAAGCCTTTGCCGGATGAAACCATGCATCTCGCTCAGGAAGCAGACGCCATCCTTCTCGGAGCGGTGGGCGGGCCGCAATGGGAGCATCTTGATATTTCCAGACGTCCTGAAAAAGGACTTCTAGGGCTGCGCTCCGACCTTGGTCTCTTTGCAAACCTTCGGCCTGCGGTGTGCTATCCAGCCCTTGCCGATAAATCACCCTTGAATGCCGAGCTTGTCAAGGGACTTGATATCATGATGGTCCGGGAGCTGACCGGCGGCATCTATTTCGGCACTCCAAGAGGAATCCGGACTCTCGAAAATGGCGAACGCCAAGGGATAAATACCCTGGTTTACAATGAATCGGAAATCGAGCGCATTGGCCGCTTGGCCTTTGCAATCGCCGGAACACGAAAGGGGCAGCTTGTTTCGGTTGATAAGGCCAATGTCCTGGAATGCACGGAATTGTGGCGGGATGTCATGAGCGAGATTTCCAAGGATTATCCGGATGTAACGCTGCAGCATATGTATGTGGACAATGCCGCCATGCAGCTGGTCAGAGCCCCCAAGCAGTTCGATGTGATGGTCACCACCAACATGTTCGGCGATATTCTTTCGGATTGTGTATCCGTGGCTACGGGCTCCATCGGCATGCTGCCCTCTGCGTCTTTAGATGCTGCCGGCAAAGGGTTGTATGAACCGATCCATGGATCGGCCCCTGATATTGCATGCAGGGGCATCGCCAATCCTCTGGCAAGCATTCTCTCCGTGGCAATGATGCTGCGTTACTCATTGCACGAAACAAAACTTGCTGAAATTGTCGAATACGCCGTGGACAGGGTTTTACAGAATGGCTATCGCACCGCAGATATATTTATAGAAGGGACTACTGAAGTCGGCACCGATGAAATGGGAGACAAAGTTGTTTCCGCTTTGCATCAATGTACTTTAAGGAGGGCATCATGAAAAAACTGATTGGCACGTTTATCCTGGGTTGCAGCGTTATTTTCGTGCAAATATCCGTAGCAGGAGAGTTCTCCCTGAGAAGTCCCCATATGAAACCGGGAGGAAGAATGGCAGAGGAACAACTATTTTCAGG
>CALZHT010000013.1 GCA_945787445.1 uncultured Desulfobulbaceae bacterium | reverse complement strand
CTTCAGTTTGCTGAAAAGTATGATATTGACAGGATAGTTCTCGTTGCTCCCTACAATACGTTAAAAAGAGCTGTTTCGTTGCGTTCCGAAATCCTAGCCTTGTTGATGCCGGCCCAAATAGATAACGTTTCCATTATTAAGACCTTGCTTTTGCGGAGCAATCCCCCGGAAATTGTTATCATTCATGGAACAGAAGACAAATCACTCCCGGTGCAGATGGCACGTGAACTCTTTAATATTGACACGGAGATGATTACCTATCATGAGATCCCGCAGGGAGGTCATATAAACATCCTGACAACCCACCGGGATCTCGTTTTTCATTCTCTGCTGGGAATTAAAGGAATAAGGAAAGCCTCCAAGCAGGCCGGCCTATTACGGTAAGCTATTCAGGGTATTCTCAGTTTTATCCAGCATGAGATTCCATATTTTTCTAAAGGTTTCATAGTCATGATCCCCTGGAATCGAAAGAACATATTCAGGGTCCAGCACTGTGCTGAGAAGGACAGGTCCACCCTGGGCCATGAAATCATCATCGCTATACCCCAGATATATAGGGGGATACCGGCCTGGATCATTGCCATAGCTTTTAATCCACTTCCAAATCCGCCATTGCCAGTCGTCCAGTGATGAATGTTGCGGATCCCACTCCCCTACTCCGCCGCTTGCATTAATTTCATCAATGATCCGGGGCCAGCCGACAAACGGGCTTACCAGAATTATGCCGTCAATTTCATCCGGAAAAGATTTTACAGAAAACAGACCGCCCAATCCGCCCATGGAAAATCCGGCAAGCCAGATCTGCCGGTATCCTTTTTCTTTTGCCGGCTCGATGATATCCTCTTTCAATCGTTCGGGCAGCGTCTCGGTCTTGTAATAGCCGAAATGGGCATCAGGTACGATAACATCAAAGGGCAGATTGCGGGTCCGTACTTCATCAATAAGACCAAATTTTTCAAAATCCTTATGAGAGCCGCCAAGCCCTCGCAAAAAAATGAGCAGGTTCTTATGGTCACTCGCATCCATTTTTCCATATTCCAATACCGGAATCGGAACCGTGGCCCGTGGCGCACAAGCCGGCAACAGCAGGATCGACAAAAAAACATTGCAGACGATGATGATTAATCGATTTTTCTTCATGCCGGTAAAATCACTATACATTGACACAATTCACCTTCTGCCTTCTGCCACTTCATTGATATTTTTCCAAAAGCTCTTGGGCATTCTCATGAAAATGGATTTTCCAGGGCTGGGAGTCTTCAAATTCATCTATATTCCTTGATGCCACCCATTCCAGGTCCTGCCGGGCATTATCCTTATTGTTGTTGATTACATGGTAATATTTGCCCCGCGCCCATCTCGGCAACAACCGCCTCTCCCCTTTTTTGACGGCTTTGTCCATGTATATATCGCCCAGCTTCTTTGAGCCGCCTTTATTTTTGGGCAGGGCATAGTAGCAGATCACCTTGGCGAACTCCACCGCGCCTCCGCCAAACTCCGGGGCCACTATTTCGATCCTGTCGAGAAAAACAAGACACCTCTGGAGCCAACGGATATTGATCACTTTTGCCGGCAGGGACATGGACTCCTTGAATTCATATTGCATCGCAGTCACCCAAAAGAACATGGCCTCCTTTTCTCTCTGGGTAAGCAATTCCGCTGACTGCCAGGGCGTGGCGCCCGCATCCACATGCTGCCGGAAATCAGGATTGGTGTACATGGCCAGTTCAGTGTACTCCATGGCCCGGCGGAAATGGGACGACTTCTCGCTCCTGCTTCTAGTATAAGCCGTGCCCATGAGAATATATTGACTGCTCAGTTTAACAAGCGCTTGATAGTCGCCGGGATTGTGACCCAGCACTTTCTCATAGGATTTGATCGCAATTTGTAAAGACTGTTTGTCGGAAATTCGGTCGTATTGTTCTTCGGCCAGTGCCAAGGAGGCCCGAGATGTTTGGGTGGGCATGTCCGACCCGGCTTCCTGCCAGGCAGGTTTCCACTTCAAGCTGCACCCTGTAAGGGCTGCTAAAATAAAGACCGCACCAAGATAATAGAAATAAGTTCGTAACACGCTTACCTCCCACGCTCTAAACCGGTTTCTCTTCTAAAAGCTTTTCTCCACAGTATCAGACACTGTATCTTTTATAAAAAAAATGCACCAATCGATGTCTCTCATCAACTTATAAATATGTATACTTTCATGTCAATGATTTATAGCCTGTTGTCCATTTGCAGGCGGCGGACATTTTTTCATGACAATAAAGAAATACTTGACACACCGGAACTAATGAAACGAATAATGGATTGTATATACATCGGTGGACAATGGCGGAAACTGGGGGCTCCATGATAAACCATGGCCCAGGACGAGGAGATTGATATGTGGACCCAGACTAATCCAACAAACTGGTTTGAGATTCCTGTTTCTGATCTTAATAGGGCCAAAGAATTCTATGAATACATCTTTGGCACCGAACTCATCTTAAATGAAATGGGTCCGATGGAAATGGCCTGGTTCCCTATGATAGAAGGAGCTCCCGGCGCAACCGGAACCCTGATGAAATCTGAAGGATATATTCCTTCCCATCAAGGGATTTTAGTATATTTCAGTGTTGAAAATATCGAAGATGTTCTTAAAAAAGTTACAGATAGAGGCGGCAACACCCTTAATCCCAAGACGAGTATCGGAGAGTATGGATATATTGCTCACTTTGAAGATTGCGAAGGGAACCGGGTGGGACTTCATGCTATGCAATAAAATAGAGGAGGAATCATGTCTACTACCAATAATCACGATAAACTTTGGCCGAGTCTTCCCCTCGAGGAATGGCAGGAAACATGCGACACTCTCCATATGTGGTCACAAATAATCGGTAAAATCAGATTGGGTTTAGCGCCAATGGTGAACCACTGGTGGCAAGTGGCTTTCTATATTACTTCGCGCGGCTTCACCACATCTCCAATGCCTTACAATTCCAGGATCTTCCAAATCGATTTTGATTTCATCGACCACAGCCTGGAAATTTATACCGACAAAGGAGACAGACAATCAATAAAACTCGAGCCGAAATCCGTTGCGCAATTTTATAAGGAAATAATGGATGCGCTGCGCTCGCTGGGAGTTTCCGTCTCCATTTGGACCACTCCTGTTGAGGTGGAGGATCGTACTCCCTTTGAACAGGATACCAAACACGCCTCATATAACCCTGAGTATACCCAGCGTTTCTGGAGAGTGCTTGTACAGGTTGACCGGGTCATGAAGGAGTTTCGCTCCCGTTTTATCGGCAAGGTCAGCCCGGTTCATTTATTCTGGGGTGCTTTAGATCTCGCGGTTACCCGTTTTTCAGGCCGCCGCGCCCCTGATCATCCCGGCTTTCCCAATGTTGCCCGTTATGTAATGGTTGAAGCGTATTCCCATGAAGTGAGCAGTTGCGGATTCTGGCCAGGCACCGGACTTGGCATGCCGGCCTTTTACGCATACGCCTATCCGGAACCGGAAGGATTCAAAGAGTATGGGATTGAGCCGGAAGAGGCGTATTACAATGCAGACTGGGGAGAATTTATCCTGCCCTATGATGCTGTAAGAACAGCTGCATCTCCTGATGAAAAAATTCTTGCCTTTCTCCAAAGCACGTATGAGGCGGCTGCCAACCTGAGCAAATGGGACCGGGCCACCCTTGAACGCAACAGCAGCAAAACCGGTTAGGCTGCAATGGTAGTTGCTGTTGAATGAAAAGGACTGAAAGTCCGGATACAGGTCATATATACCCGTTTGAATCGTGATCGTGCTCGTAATCGATTTTCTTTGTATTCATAATCAAACACGTAATGCTTCCTTTTCGATTACGAGCAACGAGCACGAAAATAACAAATACGCGCTAAAGCTGCCTGCCTGAAAGGCAGGGGGATTAACCTTAACTGAGACTAATACATACCAGGCAAAAAATAATAATTGAAGCTCCCTGCGGCCCCGTTTAGGCGGGATTTCCGCTTCACTACAACAAGCCGCGGGGAATCTCCGTACGTAAGGTACTTTTTTACTATTTTTCATGCGCTCGCTAACCCCGCAGCCCCGTGAGGACGGGATCTCCACCACGTTACGACAAGCTGCGGGGAATGCACTCGCTGATCGTGTTCATTTTTATCTTGACACAAACTCCATGACATTGTATCCCACAACTGTTACCAATTATAATTTATAGTTAAATGGAAAAATCCATGGCGACTTGCCACTTTTCATCTGAATGCAGGTTTTTCAATAACGACATTGCTAACATGCCGGTAATAGCAGACATTATGAAAAAAAAATATTGCCAGGGTTCTTATTATTCCCAATGCGCACGATATAAGGTCGCAGACTCCCTTGGGAATGAAAAAGTGCCATCCAAGTTGTTCCCTGATGAAACCATCAAAGCAAAAATAATTCTTGCTGAACTGAAAATGTAACCTTTCATTATTAGCCCTATCGATTAATTCCCATTACCATTCTTTAAAACACCCCAAAATATGAGTAAACCTGTTAGGCATGGATATTCTTGCTTTCCAATCCAATTTCACAACCCACGAGATTAATAAATTCATAAATTCGAAGAGTTCCTTTATATGCCTGGCATATCAATTGAAATGATATGGCCCGGCAATCATATATCAAACTAACTGTGGATTTTCAAAAGGGTACTCCAAATAAAAAAGTACTAGCCGGCAGGAGAAGGTTTGTAAGCCCTTGATTTTCAGAGCCGGTAAAATAGTCTATCCGGTTTTTTCGCACCCATCTCAATTGACAAAATCATTTGATTAGGATAACCAGACTGGAATCCACAACAGCTCGAATCTAAGAATTATTTTGAAAGCCAACTCGAAAAAATGTTAATCAAAGGATATTCCAATTTCTCATTAGTAAAGGCGGGTGTCATGTCTCACTTCCTGCCTGATCCTTGCATGGGCGCCCAATTCCAGCTGGACAGTGAGGTAACCCTGCTCTTTCCATACATCAATGCGACATGCCAGGATGCCAGATCCCATGACAAACCGGAATATATCCAGTTTGTCATGGACGAAATCCAATGCACTTTGTATCCCACAGAGGTAATTGCAGCTGCTTTTAAAAATGAGAAGCAGGCCCATAAATTTGCAAAACGACTTATCGATTTCCTGAATGACCTATACGAAAAAAAAGACTCACTCACTCCCAATTACAAAAAGGTCAGACCCATATCAGTAATTGATACCTATAAACTTCTGCCACAGACGAATTGTGGTGAATGCGGTTACCCCACCTGCCTGGCATTTGCCTGCGCCATAAGCAAAGGTCAGACAACCCCGGACAAGTGTCCCGGATTCAGCAAACCGATTTTTGAAAATGTTATTTACACTGTTTATGATCAGGGTGGCAATCTTGCGAAAACCGTGGTAATCGAAAAAGATGCGGATGTATGCAAACATGAAGGCAACACCAAGTCTGATAACACTACACCCAATGACCGGACAGACTTAACCGACCGTGAACTCCAGGTGCTTCGCCTTGTCGCCCAAGGAGCTACCAATACCGAAATCTCGGAAAAACTCGCCATCAGCCCGCACACCGTGAAAAGCCATGTGATTCACATATTCAGCAAGCTCGGGGTCAACGACCGAACCCAGGCCGCTGTATGGGCGACCCGCCATAACATTATTTAACCTCTCCATCCACTCTCTTAAAAAATCACCCTCATCCCCCAAACGGGGGATTTATTTTTCAAGGAAGTGTGTTTTCATCATGAGGTTTCGGCTTCGTATAATGAAGGAAAATCTACCAATAACAAGGAACTACAAACATGTCTCAACTGAGTAATCCTTTAGAAATATATAAATTATTGCAAAAAACAAACTGTGGCCAATGTCGTATTCCTTCATGTATGGCTTTTGCAGTCGCTATAGTTCAGGGACAGAAAGAACTTAATGATTGCCCCTATATTGATGAGGCAACCTTGGAATTGCTGGGCGGCAAGATCGTCAAACAAAAGCCACCTGAGCAGGACAGCGAAAAAGCATTAAACCATTTGCGACAAGAAATTCTCCGGATTGACTTTGCGGAAGCGGCCGCTCGCGTTGGCGGCACATTTGAGAATGGAAGGTTGGTTATCCGCTGCCTGGTCAAAGACTTCCTAATTGATAATTCCGGCAATATCACTTCCGAGTGCCATATAAATCCATGGATTCAGATCCCATTATTAAATTATGTGATCCATTGCAAAGGGAGTTCTATTTCAAGGGACTGGATCACCTTTGGAGAACTCGAGGGCGCTTTGGACTGGAAAAAATTTTTTGCGCACCGCTGTGAAAAATCCATGAAACAACTAGCCGATGCACACGATGAACTCTTTTTTGATATTTTGAGGATATTCGGCGGGGAACCGTTGACTACGGAAACTTCTGCGGATCATTCGATAATTATCCATCCGCTTCCCAAGCTGCCTTTTCTCATCAATTATTGGGGCCCGGAAGAGGGTTTTGATTCCAAACTCAATATCCTCTTTGATAGATCGGCCCAGGATACTATCAATATGGAATCGATTTATTTATTGGGGAGAGGACTGGTGGAAATGTTCAGGCAGCTTATTCCAAAGCACAGTAAAGATGGTAAATTATTTTAGTACCTTTACTTGTTTTCCGCATTATCGGACCAAATTCCGGAAATCCGATCTTAAATCGAAATACCCCGGCCCCCCATATGAATACAACTACCTGAAAACAAAGCATAATAAAAAAAATCCCCTTCGGGCATGAAAATTGCTTCCCTATAAATATAATAAAAATTGTAATTTGAACTATTCTCGACTTTAGCTTCAAAAAAAAATCTCCTTGTATGCGGATGCTGCAAAATTTGAGATGAAAATTCAGAGGGGAGTAGTGATGTTACATAAATCAATATAAAGGGGGTAATAGAATGGGAATAGCATCGAAGGCAACTTTTCTTTTTCTTGGATCATTTATGGCCATACTGGTTTTCGCAATGCCAAATGCGAATGCCACCTTAATAACATTCGATGGTTTGGCGACTGGTGATTCAATTCATATCCAGGACGCTGAATTAGGCAGCACCAAACTTCACCTTTTATATGGAAGTGATTATCCCGATTGGGATTCTTGGCGAACAAATCTGTTTGATTCCGACGATAAGGATTATTACGGATGGCTTGATGGTGATGGTATTTTATTAGGTGGTTTTAAGACCCAATGGATGGATAGCGTTGAGTACAAAAGAGAAGCTCCGGTTCCTGAACCAGCCACCATGTTGCTTTTCGGCACTGGCCTTGCCGGCTTGGCAGGATTAAGGTTACGGAAAAAGAATAAATAACAATTCCGGAAAAGTGAACTTTACAGCAAAGCTACTCTTAGATTCTGCTTTATATTGACCCAACAAGTCCTTTCCTGAGAAAGGATATCGTCGAAGCCGCATAAAATCAAATAAAATGCTTCACGTGCCATGTAATGTCAAGGGCTACATGGCCTTGTGACTATTTATTCGCCATTATCCGATTTCATTACTCAAGGGGATAACCAATTATTCCTTTTTTCAACTACCCTCTGCCTTTTCCAGAGCCACCAATTGATGAGCAAGACGGATTGGTTCAGGAAGGCGGTATTTGATGGCGCAATCAAGCACCAGTTTTTCCGCGGCATCAAGGTCGATCAGGTGGCCGATGCTGACAAAAACCGGCTTGACATGGTCTCGTGTCCTCAGGACCGTCCCTACCCTTTCTTTCCTGTAAAGCAGCGGTGATTTCGATCTTTTTTTTTCACCTGGCATGACAAACGATCCCACAAGCCTGCTTTTAGCGCATCCCACCGAAGGCATACCGGTAATCACCCCGATATGACTGGCGATGCCTATCCCGCGTGGGTGGGCAATCCCCTGCCCGTCAAACAGCAGTATATCCGGTCTGTTCTTGAGATTTCGAAGCGCTGCCAACATTGCCTGGCCCTCCCTGAATGTCAAGAGGCCGGGAATATAAGGAAAACCAACTTCTGTTACCGCGGTATGGTGTTCAATGTCATCCATGGTTTTGAGATCCCAAAGCACTACCCCGGCAATGCATTTGCTGCCGTCCTTTGAATATGCGGCATCGATCCCGGCCGCAAACCGGGGTTCAACCTCAAGACTCGTCTCTCTCACTTGCAGAGCAAGCTTTTTTTGAACAACTACTGCTTGTCTGTAACCGATCCTCCAGTTATGAGGCGGTCGGGGTATTTTCATGGCAGGCTATGGTAATTGAAATAAGCTCGAAAAAATTTCGATCATTCGCTTGAACACGATCAGCGAGCGCATTCCCCGCAGCTTGTCGTAACGTGGTGGAGATCCCGTCCTCACGGGGCTGCGGGGTTAGCGAGCGAATGAAAAATAGTAAAAAAGTACCTTGCGTACGGAGATTCCCCGCGGCTTGTTGTAGTGAAGCGGAAATCCCGCCTAAACGGGGCCGCGGGGAGCTTCAATTGGGGGAATTCCGTTCGTCCACTTCCAAGGCAAGTGACCGCAATGGACTTGAGATCTGCACAGGATACATTGCCCCTTTGACCAATCTTTTCAAATGGCTCGGCAGCCGTTTGAGCTGTGAAAGAGTATATTCCTGAATCTGTGCGAGGGAAGTTGCCGGGGAAAGCCTTTTGCCTCCTTGCATAACAGGCTGAAGAAGAGGCTTGCCTTCGGCCTCGTCCCCTTCAAGGGTCAGCAAATCAAATGACATGGATTCATCATCATTAAATTGACGAAATACCTGCTTTCTACCCGGCCAGGTTACTTTGCCTTCCGAACGTTTGCGGCGGGCTATGCCTCCATATTCCTCTAGTTTATAGGCACAATCAAGATAAGGGGCGTCAGCGGATGTATCCAGACGGGTACCGACACCGAACCCGTCAATGGGAGCCTCCATATCAATCATATGCTTCAGTCTATATTCATCCAGGCTGCCGCTTGAGAAGATCGTAACTTGATGAAGTCCGCCATTATCCAGAATACGTCGAACCTTATTGGCGTGGTCAACCAGATCGCCGCTATCCAGACGCACTCCTTTAACCACAATCCCCTGTTTGGTAAATTCCGGCATCAGCCGTACGATTTTTTCCGCGGCAGCCTCAGTATCATAGGTGTCAATGAGTAAAACCACATTTTCCGGCTGGGCTTGGGCAAATCTCATGAACGATTCGCTTTCACTATCATGGGCCTGGATAAAGGAATGGGCCATGGTGCCGAAAATCGGCATGCCATATTCGCGGCCCGCCAATACGTTGGATGTGCCATTGAAACCGGCAATATAGCTTGCCCGTGCTGCAAACATCCCGGCCTCCGCGCCATGGGCCCTGCGCAGGCCGAAATCCACCAGGAGCTTATTGGGTGCGATAAGCTTAAGACGGGCCGCCTTAGAGGCGACGAGAGACTGGAAATGGAGGATGTTTATAAGACGTGTTTCCACCAGTTGTGCCTGGGGCAGCGGCGCGACAACCCTGAGTATCGGCTCGTCGGCAAAAAAAACAGTTCCTTCGGGCATGGCATGGACATCACCGGTAAACTGCAATGCCCGGAGGTAGTCCAGGAAGTCTTTTTGAAAAAAACCGGTTTGATCAAGCCAGCCAATCTCTTCATCCATGAAAGATAGATTTTCCAAAAAATCAAGGGCCTGTTCAAGGCCGGCAGCAATGAGAAAATTACGCTCTTCCGGTAGTTTTCGGGAAAAAAATTCAAAAACCGCGGTTTCTTCCATACCATGGTGAAAATACCCCTGCAGCATGGTGAGCTGGTAGAGATCGGTTAGCATTGCCGACGAGGAGTGATGCATTATTCAGTCACCTGTTGTAAAGTTATGCGGGTGGCACCGAGTCTGATCATTTGCTCTTCCGCCTTGAGGCCGTCATCGGGATGAACATTGACAGAACGTATGGCGTCACCGAGCAGCACCACCGTAAACCCATAGGCAAGCGCATCCCGCACAGTGTTAAGCACGCAATAGTCTGTAGCCAGGCCGCCGATAAAGAGCCTGTTTATTTTCATATCCCGCAATTGCCCGGCAAGATCATCCACTTCAAAGGCTGAATAGTTATCCATTTCCTTACTGGTAGCCTTGGATATCACCTGAGCTGTCGGGGGAAGATGAAGATCCCGGGCGAAACCCGCGCCTTCTGATGCTGCAATACAATGGGGCGGCCATAGACCTCCCTGTTCCCTGAAAGAACAATGATCCTTCGGATGCCAGTCGCGGCTCGCAAAGACCGATAGACCTGATTTGCTAAACACCTCAATATAATTATTCAGCACGGGCACCACAGCATCCCCATCAGGAACGGCGAGTCTGCCGCCGGGCAGAAAATCATTCTGCACATCCACAACAAACAAGGCATCCCCGGTCCGGGGTATATATTGTTTGGCATTCATTATCTCGGTCCTCCCCCCTTATAAAATCATAAAATATACCTATGAATTAAAGACATGTATTCGTGCCTATTGCGACGCTTATTGGTCTCAGTTAAGGGCAATACCCCCGCCTTTCAGAAGGGCAGTCTTAGCTTATATTTGTTATTTTCGTGCTCGTCCTTGAATTCGAAAAGAAAGCATAGGTACGTGTTTGATCATTAATGAAAAGAAGATCCATTATCCTCCTTCCTCTTCCAATAAACCCAAAACATCTTCCTCAGTGAGATCGTACCAGTATCGATAAGCAGATGCCACCGCATAGGGATAGCTTTCTCGGACATTCAGACAGATAAAACGATCCACCTCCGGCAGAAGCCTTTTTACTGAATCGGCGGAACCGGTCGGCACAGCCACGACTATTTCTTGAGGTCCCCTCTTCTTCAGATAGTCTATGGTTACCCGCATGGTATATCCCGAGGCCAGCCCATCATCAACAAGAATAACCGGTCTTCCGAATACATTACTCATTTCCCTGCCTTTTCTAAAAAGCTCGTTGCGCTCGGTGATGGACTGCATGGCTTTGCGCGCCTGAACCCGCATTACTTCCTGGGAAAGATTCAGTGACTGATAAAGCGGTTCGTTCAGGATAAGGTCACCGTCCATGTTAATGGCGCCAAACCCCGCTTCCGTGTTCCAGGGAATCTGCACCTTGCGGGCAATGAGCAGGTCAAAATCCAGGTCCAGAGCCTTCTGGATTTCTTTGCCGATTGGCACACCGCCTGATGGAATAGCAAGAATTATGGCATGGGAATTTTTATACTCTTTGAGATAAGGCGCCAACTTTTTGCCGGCATCCTGGCGGTCCTCAAAGACTTCAGTCCTGTTACGCAAAGAATGGTCCTCTACCAATAGCCCAGCCATAGAATGTGGTGTTTCCTTAATGTATTTTCTCCGAACAGATAGGAGACATGATTTTTAAAATTCAGACTACTCTTAACAGATATTGAACATCTTAGCAGAATTCTTGCAAAAACTTCAAACATGATTATTTCCATAAAAATGGGAAAGCACGGTTCGTGTGCCTTGTCATTTCATGTTACAATTATTAAAGTGTTTGCCGCTGCAGCTTCGCAACTCAACAACCTCCATCTAAAGACGGTGGGTTTGAATGAAAAGGACTGAAAGTCCGGATACGGGTCAAATAGACCCGCTTGAATCGTGCTCGTGATCGATTTTCTTTGTATTCATAATCAAACACCTAATGCTTCCTTTTCGATTACGATTACGAGCACGAAAATAACAAATACGAGCTAAGGCTGCCTGCCTGAAAGGCAGGGGTATTAACCTTAACTGAGATTAATAAACGGCGGCGCAAACGTATTATTCTTTTTCGAGTCTCATTTGACAGGGCGTCTAAAGGTAACCATGCGGAAAATAGTATTTTTTACCCTCTATTGCATTTTTTTTTCTGCCACGGTATGCCACGGCAGACAAGAAAATTTTTCCGCAACACTCGTGGAAACCGGCGACTTTGAAACAAAACAAAGCAAACTTTCCGTAAGCGGCGAAAAATACCGCATTGATCTGCAGGAAGATGGCACTGATATTTTCCTTCTTGTGGATCTGGCCTCCAAAGAAACCCGAATCGTTACCCCTGCATATAAAAATTTCGTTGTAACGGATTATAATGACATAGCAGCACTTGTTTATGATCCGTTTGCCGTGGTGAGAAACCAGGCATCCCAACACACCATAAAAAATGAAGGCGAAGAGACCATCAATGGTATGGTGTGTGAAAAGAGAGCAGTTGACAAAGGGGACCAGAGACTTATAACCTACTTCCATTCAAAATCCCTTGATTTTCCAATCAGGATTATCAACCACTTGAGGAATGACCTTGTTTTTGAATTGCGGGATATTAGTAATAGTCTTGCCGAATCAGTCTTTTTCACAGTTCCCGAGGAATATCAGAGAGAACTGACTCCCTGGCAGGTCGAGGAACAGATCGAGGCTTCCCTGTCCATTCTCTCAACTTCCGAAATACTGGATGCCCCCATGGGAAGAAGACTCTCGACCGGGGCGGAATTGCGCATTAACCTGAAATCCTGGATGACAGCTGAACTGGAAGTTGAAAATATCGGCTTGGAAGAAGCTAAAGTCATAATGACGCCTTTTCGCCAGGGTAAATTTGTCGAGTGCGCCGGAGAAAATTTATTTGTCCGTGTAAAAAAGGGAGAGCCCCAAAAAAGAGTTTTCAATCACGTCACCCCGAAATTCGAGGAAGAATGCCGTGTTGAAGAGGTAAAACTTTCGGTGGAAACAGGGCTTATTTATGCAACCGCATTCCAGAGGGGGACTGACGAGAACGGCACCAGAATTCTTGAATACTATAACGGCGGCATCGGCACTATGGATATAAAAGTTACCCAAACAAGGGGTCTGGTGGTGTCCGTGACCGGCGCAACTCCTGATTTTCCCCGGACAACCGGCCGGGTTTTCGCAAAGACGTTTGATAAAATTATCAGGCAGCACAGATTCACTTTGCAAAACGGCGAAACCACAGCCCTGGAGATCGACAAACAGGAAAAAGCGGCAAGCGTCCTGATCTCCATTAAAAAAGGAGATGGAGGCGCAACCATCCGTCTGGCACAACCCCTGCCTGAGGAGGGACTGAGGCAGAATGTCTTTCTTGCCCAGGAGATGTATGAAATGGAGGTGGTCCCCAACAAGGACCTGCTCATTTCCATCACCGGCAGGGGGGGTGGGACAAAGGGTCGTCTTGTCCTTTCGCAGGAAAGGTTTATGAAGAAAAAAGTGGAGGAGATTGATTTATCGCTGAAGAGTATGCGAGTAGTTTCAAGTCGATTTTCCAAGGAAAGCAGAATCAGGTATTTGTTTTTCAATGTCACTGCAGGTGCGCTCAGTGTCACTGTTGATCAAACAGAAGCCCAACCCCAGGACCAACAGGATAATCAGTATTATGACCAGAAGGAAAGTCAGTCTGCGGATAAACAGGAAAGGGAGATCCCAGACCAGCCTGAACAACCCACTGGAGGCGAGCCTGTTGGACCCTTTCAAACAGAAAAAACCATGGATGCTGCAGATGGCCACATTAGTCATGATGCCCAACCGGGTGAGCAGCCTGCAGAAATAAACAATAAGGGAGAAACCGGTTTAGTCCCGCTGCAGCAGGATGAGTAGGCAAAACAGAAAAAGAGACAAAGCATCGTGGGATGTATCTGAGTTGTGGCAGTGTTTATAAATAAAACAGCAACTATCAAAGTAGGTCATTTTTTTAACGTATACAATCAATCCGACTAAAAAAAGGCAAGGCCACATTGGGATGCGATCCATTTTTAGCTTCCGGTCCTTGAAAACAAGCCAGCCAACACCGAAGAAAATCCCGCTGCTGCTCAAACTGGCATACACGGGATGGATCATGGTCTGGATTCCCTTATACAGCAACTTTTACGGTCCGCAGAATTTCCTTTGGATCTGCGACCTGGGCAATATCATACTCCTCTTCGCCCTCTGGACTGAAAGCAGCCTCCTCGTTTCAAGCCAATTTGTGGCGGTGTTTCTCGTCGACCTGCTCTGGACTCTCGATGTCGGCGCCCAACTGCTGGGAATCGGTCCGATAATCGGCGGTACTGAATACATGTTTAACCGCACCATTCCCATCTCTATTCGCATCCTCTCTCTGTTTCATCTATTCACCCCGCCCCTGCTCGTCTACCTGACCACGAAACTGGGATACGACCGGCGAGGATTATTGTTGCAGACACTACTGACCTGGATAGTTCTGCCGCTTACTTTCGTTCTGACCGCCCCGGAACGGGATATCAACTGGGTATGGGGTCTGTTCGGCAAACCGCAATCCCTCATCGATCCTTTATTGTATCTCTTTCTTCTGATGGCTGGATATCCTCTTGTGGTATATATTCCAACCCATGGTCTGGCCATCCTTGGAGTGCGGCTAGGCCTTATCCCTGAGAATAATGCCGATCTCGATAAGTAGCATTGATTTGAAAAAAATGTGCCCCTAAAAAGGGTAATTAATATCGGCAGTCAAGCTTTATCCTTTGCCATTTTACGCCGCCGAGCAGCACAGAATTGGCCGGATTAAGCGCGAGGACTGTCTGAGCACCCCGCAAGGGGGTATAAACTGCGCGAGTTCCGCAGCGCCCGTGGCTCAGTTCAAACGGGATCGCGCTCGTAGATCATGTTCACAGATGCTTAGAAAAAATAGGGCCTGATATGGATACTTGCCTCGTTACCCTTGCCTTTTCCACCCACCGTCCGGAAGTCTTGCCTTTTGCGGCATCGCAGATGCAGATCCACGACGTCATCATTCTTGAAGAGCCCCCGATCCCGGGATTTAAA
Source organism: uncultured Desulfobulbaceae bacterium (assembly GCA_945787445.1). Lineage (GTDB taxonomy): Bacteria > Desulfobacterota > Desulfobulbia > Desulfobulbales > CALZHT01 > CALZHT01. The sequence goes on along the minus strand of CALZHT010000013.1, from coordinate 133,047 downwards.
GCCATGCTCGACGGCTCGCTCCCTATAGATGAGTATCTTCTCCAGGTGGACTTTGAATTTCCCGTCTTTGCCCGGCAGGTCTGCCTTCTACTTCGCGGCCTTCACCAGGCCGGCAAAGTAATCTTGCAAGTTGATCCCTATATGGAGATCCTAGGCATGGTGCATGATTTTTTTGCCGACGGTTTTTCTCCGGACCAAATCGCCACGGATACTCCCGAAAAGGAGGTATACGATACAGAACGAGAATGGACAGGATCTCTACTCACCTTTTACGAACAATCTGTCAGGGCCGCCTTTGCAGATGTTGTGGCGGCTGTTAAAGCATTCGCGCGCACCGATGCGGCACGGGGCAGGCTGCGGGACCGTCTGCGGGCTGAAATGCTGGAGGAAATCATGCCCGCTTACCAATCAATCTATGTGGAGGCCGGTTACATCCACTTTAAGCTGTTCCGCGAACTGCGCGGCAGGATACCGGACTGCTGCAGACTTCAACCATTGTATCTCATGGAACCGGTGGTCCGCCGACTCCAGGGCCGGCGCCAGGCGCTCGGGCCCGGCGATCTCCTCACCCTCCTCTACACATTTTACCCCGATTATCAGGGCGGCAGGGCGACTCTTCTCGCGGCGCGCAGCCTTATATATATCAAGATTTTAGCAAAGGAGGAAATTACCCAAGACGATGATCCTTATCCCCATACCCGCAACGAAATCGAGTCAGCACGGCTGGTAGCCCATCTCTCTTTTAATGACTGTTGGAAACTCTATGAAAAAATACGCTGGAAGACAACGACCGAGGCCCGGGCAATGGTCAGAGCCTATGCAGAGCAAATGGCGAACGATGTCTCATCATAATCTTGGAATTGGTGACCTTTTCTGCCAAGGTCTTGGCCTGGTGGGAGCTTCGCATCTTATTAACATCGCTGTCTACGTTTCATCAGCTTGAAATCGTCACCCTGCTTACCTTGCGCAAATCCCAGACCTAAATTATATAACAGGTATCACACCAGCGATATTTGAAATATAGTGCATGATAAATTTGCCGCTGCAATTGATGATTTCCTTTCTCAAAACTATTTTCACAAATTAAAGATGACCAACAATAAAATTAATGCACTTTTGGGTAAACTGGGCGAGCGCCTTCGGTTCCCTCAACTTTTTCTGCTTACCCTGGGAATTTTCTTACTTGATCTGCTTATTCCCGATATGATTCCCTTTGTCGACGAACTGTTGCTTGGCCTTCTTGCGTTGCTCTTTGGATCCTGGCGCAAGAAGCGGGGATAGCAAACGCTTGAATAGATTTTCCCCAAGATGAAAAATTCCAGCGCTCAGCAACGGCTCTCGCACAAAAGGAGATTTTTCATTCCAGCATTAATTTAAACGTGTAGGGGGCATATTAAATTGCCACAACAGTGAAATGAAAAAAACCAGATTTACATGCAGCGGCATTGTATTCATCTTTTCACAGATTCTAATTATTGGCATACAAGGGTGTGCATCCCACTCAGTACATAAATTAGATTCCAGGTGGGTGGGGTATACCGAAAAAGGAAAAGCTTCCTATTACTCCATGAAATTTCAATTTAGACGAACAGCCAGCGGCGCAAGATTTAATAATTATTCAATGACAGCTGCGCATAAAAAATTGCCGTTTGGGACTAAAGTCCTTGTAACCAATATAAAAAATGGCAAAAAGGCTGAGGTGATAATAAACGACAGAGGGCCTTTTATTAAAGGTAGAATAATTGATCTTACCAGGATGGCTTTTTCCAAAATTGAAAATCTCAAGAAAGGAGTTACAGCAGTAGAAATTAAGGTTATTGATTGAATATTTCCAATATCAATAATGTATATGATTTTAGATAGATTGCGAGAAGGCGGGAAGGTTTTCTAGTCATCCAAAGTTTCAAAGGGTACAATCCCTCTTTCCAGAAGCCTTTTAAGGCATCCTTGATCCTTAGTCCTCCTGTAGCTTTCCAGAATAGAGACAATATCCAAATCTTCTGATTGGGGTTTTTCTTCCTCTATCAACCGTAAGGCCTCCATTGTGGGACGGAACTTCTCCTGCAATTCGGGATATACATGCATCGGACCCTTCCAGGGATAGTTCTCCGAGGCTCCGCTATACCCCCACTTGCCAAGGGAAACAAGATAATCATCACTCAATCTGTCTGTTCCTATCAAGCTGCCTAAAAGGAGACACGTGTCACCGACTATTCTATACAAAATGAAACTCTGAAAACTGTCTTCACTGCAAACCGCGTCCTCAAGCATGAGCGCCGCTGATTTTTCCGTATAGGCCTGCAGTGCCTTTCCCATTCTCCCGTTTGTATTTATCAAGTCGATGATTATCTGCGATATATAGAATCTGGATTCATCACTGAGGAAATTGGTATTATCATCCAAGAAATCCTTAAGAAAGACAGGAAGGTCTTTATCATCAAGTGTCAGTATTTGGCCCATACATACTATTTTATCAGAAAAAAATGAGTGTGTCTAAGAGTTGTCGGCATCGCAAGAGGCGCTCCGCCGACGTGTACTCTACCATATATGCCTTAGCGCTTACTCACCTGCATGAAAATAAAAAGCTTTTCTTGTCACAATCTTGCCGATTCACTCTTTCTCTTTAAGCCCGTAGACTTGCCTTGGAACAAGATATTCCGGAAATCTGTCGACAAGGGCGCGGCGAACAAGGTAGCAGAAGTGGCATTCATCAATATACCCTTCCTCGTGGTTCACGTCGTATTGCCTCGCCAGAAGAGCAGGACCTCCTCTTACCAGTGCATCGCATATCGGGTGCGAGTCAGCCTTGTATTCGAGTGCCAGCATTGAAAGCGGAAGTTGCCACATGTTGCCCATGCTTAGGCCTTGGCACACGTGAACATGGCCATATGGGTCTACGTGCACCCTAGAAGGTGATTGCAGATCTTCGTGAGGACATTGCGTGAGTTCATGCCAGGGTCTTAGGGGTAACCCCGCAGTCAACTTCTCAACAGCTCTTCCTTTGAACATCGCACCTCCACCGATTACAGGATTACCTTTATCCTGCCCTTGTCCGGGCATGGCTTCCACAAAGGGCTTCTGGATGCAAATCGGGGAAGTCGGTATGCCGAGTTTGCGAGCGGCTGCCAACGCTTTTTTGCCGGGACTGTCTTCTTCCTCACCATTGTGGAACAAATCGTCGCTGATGCTGAGGTAATCTATTCCAAGTTCATAGAGAGGACGAAGCCAGAGTTCTGCGTCTTCCTCAGAAGTTGCCCCGTATGCGTTGGTCACTACCCCGACCTGAAATCCCATGTTTCGAGCGAGTCTGACTCCCTCAAGCATTAAGGGATAAAACAGAAATGGTTCACCTCCTTCGAAGTATATCCACTTCACACTGCCGATTTTTCGTGATTCGTCAAGCACTCTACGAATCTGCGGCAACGTCATAGTACCTTCCGCGAAGGGACCTGAATATAGGAAGCAATGATCACACTCAAAGGTGCACTTGTATGTCAAGAGAATATGGATACCTGTCAACATGTCTATTCCTTACTGTTCTCACATAACTTTATAATTAAATAGACATATCGACTCTGTGTTTGTTCAGGGAATACCAAAGGGTTGACAGGAAATCAACGAAATTTGTTGCCACTGAATCAGAAATCAGGGAATCAGAGATACTCTTATATTTCTAAGCAATTAATGGTCCCAAAAAGCGTGCAAGCCCAACTCGCCTGCTCATCTAAAACATTTGATACTTCACATCTTCTATAGTTCTAGGCTCTTGTTATAATATAGCCCTTTACACGCCCGACCCAAGTTAAATTAATTTTTTAAGATCGTCCTTGCTGATTAATTTCCGTATCAGTATCCAGTAACAGTATTTTTCCTTTAACAGAAATTAAGTATGGTGCCCTTTGAATTGCATAAAATAGTTTAAAGATTTCATTCTTCACAGCCCGTTCTTTCTAATATGCACGGTGGGCAATTATCCATCACTTTCTGTAGGACTTCTTTCTCCAATTTGGCTTTATTTAAACTTTTGACCTTACATAATTGTTCAATAGTTAATCCTATAACCCCCAATAGTCTTGTTTCGACAGGTTCATTGCTTCCATTGTTTAACTTCCCAAAAGGATTATCTGCTGATGGTTGTGTACCCAAAGGGAAGCCAAAAGGACTTAAATCAGCTCCTTGTAAATTCACCCCAGATAGATTTGCTCCCTGTAGGTTTGTTCCTCCTATTCTAGCTCCTTGTAAGTTTGCCCCGGCAACTCTGACTAACTCACCAGTATCTGCATCTCTAAGAGTTCTTAAGCCAAGTATTGCGCCCTGTAAATTTGCTTCATAAAGACGAGCATTCTTAAGATTTGCGCCAACAAGATCAGCTTCCTTAAGATTTGCTTTCCAAAAAAATGCATTTTCGAGATTCGCTGCACGCAGATTCGCACCTTGTAGATTTGCTTCATTGAGTATTACATTGTGCAAATTCGAATGACTTAAAAAGGCTCCCTGAAGGTTTGCTCCAGTAAGATCAACTCCTTGCAGGTCAATATTCCTGAAATTAACACCAGCTAGATCTGCCTTGTAATCCTCGACTATTCTTTTTAAGAAATCAATTACCTCCTGATTCTTGTTGTCCTCAAAAAGAATAGAATTAAAAATGGTTTTTGGCTTTAAAAAATCAGGCTTTTCAGGGCATTCCATATTTTGGATTTCTGATATTCGCCCAATTGCATACTTAAATGTGGTAGTTGTAAGCTGTGCCAGTAAAGTGTTCACTCTATTTTGAATTATATTGAATCTGGTTTCATACCGATGTGATGCTAAATAAAAACTTAATATATACAAACCAATCATCCAAATAACACCTGTTGGCAGTGCATTACTCTTCTTGGTCGGGATAAATTTTCTAAAAACAAATTCTATCCCGGAGTAATACATGACTACTCTAAACAACCACCAACAAAACAATAACATCTGTTTAGCTATGGTAATTATGAGTTCTAATATTATTTTCATCTCATTTTCATAAAATAACGCATGGGGCACCTACCAGTGGGCCGTGGAGCGGTATGCTGGCCAGTTGACCCCATCTGTTAGATATCAGATCCATCAGTTCAAGTTTCAAGCAATGCTAAATGTTAGGCCCGGCCTTTCCATTCACAACTTATTATTGAATCTGGAAATCGTAAAGAAAAAATTTTGTTAATTGGTTAGGAAGGATTCCGCGGCTAAAATCGAGTGACAGGTCGGTTGGGTCAAGAAGGAAACAGATATTTTGTCTTCTGGCAGTAATGCCGTTACCATCAAAAGCCAAAAGGAGATCTGACCCCTTACCCCCCTTAAGCGTATCTAAGAGTTGTCTGCTCTACAAGAGGCTCGCCGCAGACGCGTTCGCCACCATAAAGGAAGGTGAGGCAGTTCCGCCTTTGACTTTTGGTTGAACACGCTCAGCGAGTGTGTTCTATTTATCAAATTAGTGTAGTAATAGTAGAATTATGAATGCCGGGAAAAATACGGCATCTTCAAAAAATAGACTCGACATCCCGATACGCACTGAGTATGCGGATCACTTCAACTTCTTCGGGGGTAACTCGATAATATATAATGTATCGTTTGACTGGAAAGCTTCGCACACCTGGCAATAATTCATCTCTTTGCCTACCTATTTCCGGTGACGAACAGAACAGCCGGCAATGTGCAAGTATGGAGTCGAGAAATTTGTCAGCAGCTTGAGGAGAGTCGTTGGCAATATATAACCAGATATCTGCTAAATCATGAGTCGCTTGCTCAGATATACGTAGCGGATAATCCTTCATACTGCAAACATCTTCCGAGCATCACGTTTAACTTTATTGATGAGTTTCTGATCTAATTTTTTAGACTTTCCAGCGTCTAGTTGTTTAACTCCAACGAGCAACTCATTCCTAAGATCTTCAACCATTTTTGCACGTTGTTCATCACGCTGCTGAAGGAGCCGAAGTCCCTCTCTAATCAACTCACTTGACGATTTGTACATTCCGGATTTTACTTTCTGCATAATCCATTCATCCATTTCCGGCGTTAACGATATGTTCATATATTCACCTCCTGAATACACTATGCAAAAAACAACAAGAAATGTCAATTTTTGTTATAAGCATACAGATTCCACAAATAACAACTATTTTGTGCATGAGGCAATAAAAAAAGCCCAGATGCATAACACCTGAGCTTATCTCATTTTTTTGGTGACCCCTACGGGACTCGAAGCCATCTTTCAAGAGATGACAACCGATGATTTAAAGAGACAAATCATTACATAACATTATGAAATAAAAAGCTTTTCTCGTCACAAGCCTTACTGTTTGGATATCACTTTATTTCACTCTTTTTCACAGCTTTTCACCTAAAATAGACACAATTTTGGTCACACTAAGTCAGAGTTCAATCGTCTGAAATCATAAGTCAAAAATACAACATCAATCCCTTCTTTATGTTTTCAATGAAATTGAAAATGAATAAGGGATTAATACAAACATCCCTTTATCGAATAAGTTGGAAACCGTGAATATTATGATTGGGTAAATAATAATGAATGAAATATAGGTATGTTGACTTTAGCTTTCCATAAGATGCAGCATTACAGACTTGCTCATTTCTCCCATGCTATCTTTTATTTAAGTTCTCTCATACCTTCTCTTTTTTCTATCTATTATTATGAGGTATATCCTGGGGATGTTTGGGGCAGCATAACTTAAGCGAGAACTTAGCTGTTCTCTCCAACCGCTAACACTCTTATTTCTTAGCATGAAAAGGTAGCTGATTATTGCAATATTTTTTAAAGTATTGCTTTGTCACTTTGTTGTCATCTTCTTCACTAAAGTTGTCTGCTTTTTTGAAAATGTAAGTGCACTCTTCTAAATCTAAGGGGTCAACATCGTATTCATCCGCACCTTTATCATGTTTCGGCTTATAGCCTCTCCCCTTTCTGCAGGTTAACTGATTTATATCTCCAAATTCGCAAGTATCATGACGAAGTAGTCTGCCGTTGCTGATATCATAGGCAATGGTCAAATCACCTGGGATAACAAATGTCTTGATCCCGTCGGGAGCATCGTCTTCTTGTCTTTCTTCGAGAGCTTTTCCAATAATTTCATGCACAAGTTCATAAACAAAGCCTTTGAGTTCAGAGCCGAATTCGCTGATTATTGCGACCATAGGTTGAATTTGGTGCAGCATAGTCAGTGTTCCCAACATGCCAAGATGATTTGGATAATACCATTGCCCTTCCTGTCGGTCTGGAAATAGTTCCGGTTTTCCAAACTCCTGTTCTTTAATCGATCCTATATGCGTGATGAGTAAATCTGGTAGTTTTAATGCCTCAGGATATTGCTCATAAAGAGCCTTGCCAGGTCCAGTGTCTAGTTGTGGCCTTGAGTTGTTCTGATCATAATATTGCGGCTCTCCAGCTCGATCGTATTTTCTGGGGTACAGCCCCGAATCGCTGGTAAAGACGATCCGCCGCTTCTTATCCTGCACCTGTAGAATAAATCCAAGCCCTATTGACGTATCTCGAGTAATAACATCATCGTGAAAAGCAGGGAGGACATACAGTGTAGTTTTATCATTTATAGAAACAAACTGCTCGGAACCACTTCCTGCCCAGACAAGAGTTGTAAACTTTTTAATTTTGGGATCGCGAAGATTCAGAAGACCAGAAAATTTGCGCTGTGCACCGATACTTAGATAGAGACAGACACGTTTCTTATTCTCTTTTTTTTGACGTTCGTTGTACTTGTGAAGAAGCATCAAAAGGGCTTCAAACTCTGCGGTGTGATCATCGTGAGCGTGAGTTACGATAATGTGATCTATGTCGCACATTCGCCCTCCGGCCCGATAAAAATTATCTATAAAATCATATCCTGGATCGATAATAATCCCTTCACCACCATGCCGGATAAAGTATCCGCCTCCTCTATCTGCTTCTTCAATTGCCGGAATTGTTGGAGTGTAAGAATTCCACTGACGCAGAATAAGGAGGAATGACGATTCCCGCGCAAACAAGCTCTCATCCATGAGGAAACGGTCTGTCCGAGCTTTAGCCTCATCTATACGATTAAAATAGTCTTTCCGTTTTTCTTCATCGAAATATTTGAAAACGCTGTCAAGAATGACCTTGAGGTTGTAGGATAGATGTCCTTTTGTCGACTCTTTTGCTTTCGCCTTAGCTTGTTCAGTTTCAGTCGAATCATCACCTGCAAGGAGAGAGCTCCGCAATGAAAAAGCAAAGGTTGCTAACTCTGCCAACTCTTTCGATTTAGTCTCAATTTGGTTGATTTTATCATCGACTAGAGCAAGAATCTCGAGGATCTCTTGGGGCTTTTTTGATAGTATGACATATGAAAATGCTTTGCCGAGAAATGCCTTGGCAACCTGTTCCCGTATCGTGAGCTCTGGGTCATCCCTGAGCTCTGGGTCATCTCCATGGCTTTGGATCAGTTCATCACAGACAGCGATCGCTTCTTCGAACTTTTTCATTTTGCCGTATGTGGCGCCCTTATTGACCATGGCTGAGGCAACCTGTTCCCGTATCGTGAGCTCTGGGTCATCCCCATGGCTTTGGATCAGTTCATCATAGACAGCGATCTCTTCTTCGAACTTTTTCATTTTGCCGTATGTGGCGCCCCTAAAAAATTGTGCTTGAGAACGTATCTGCCTATTTTTGTTGCTATTTTTAACCTTTTGAAGCAATATTTGATCATAAATATCAATCGCCTCCCCATGATGACCTAATTCATTAGAAAGAATTCGAGCTTTCAATAGTAAGGCAAACGGATTAGCTGATTCTTTTTCAATCACTCCTTCCAGTAAAGTAAATACTGCTGGAATGTCATTTTCAAAAACAAAGAACCAAGCTTTAATTAATTTCCACCATATTACTTGTTTTCTTTCTTTTACTTGCGAAAGAAGTTTTTTGATGCCGTGGTCTGTGGCAGAATCTCGCCAATTGAGGGCAAAAAGCTTGAGGAATATTTTGCTAATCTGTTCAGAAGTCATAGGCAACTACCTTATACTTATAGATTTCGTTAGCTAAATCGAATTAATGTGTTCATACAAAAATCTATTTCCTTCTTTTAACAGTGTTTATGAGCCCAAACTTATCATGAAAAAGGAATCGTAACTGCTTTTAATTTATTATATTGTAGTTTTTCTACTCTTCCCATCCTTTCAAAATCCCAATCAAGATATCTTTCAAACAATCTAATCCTTTCACCTTTGCTGAACTGGGATTAAGCCCCTGTAGCTTCGTCGCCGTCGGCGTCGGTTTCACTCTGAAACCGAGGACCGACGTCGACGGCGACGAAGCGGAAGGGGCGTCCCCCTGATAGCTTTTGAGCCCGAGGTAGAGGGGGAATTCATAATTTGAATTACTTAAATCAAATCATTAATAACAATTCGTAATTATTCAAGCACCCTTAAATCCTCAATATATAAGTAATCCCTGAATTATCTAGTATGTTTATTAAATTTAGTCTATTAATTGATCGATTCAATCTTTCGAATTCGATTATCAATTAAATTAACCTGATTTAAAAACATGCTAAAAGTACTTTGGGGTCAGGTCTTGCAATATAAGTTTTTTGGGCCTTTCCTCTTTACTGGTAATCAGTACTTTGGGGTCAGGTCTTGCAATATAAGTTTTTTGGGCCTTTCCTCTTTACTGGTAATAATTTGATTCACGACATTCAATTAACTCCCCTCCAGCCGGGACTTCCTGATAAATATAATAACAAACCGGGATTACACTGAAAGTGATTTCTCCAATTAAGACTTCATAAATAACAACTATTTTGTGTATGAGGCAATAAAAAAAGCCCAGATGCAAAAACACCTGAGCCTATTTGATTCTGTGGTGACCCCTACGGGACTCGAACCCGTGTTATCCCGCTTGTACAAGCGGGACGTCCTAACCATAATAAAAAGCCCAGATGTATTACACCTGGGCTTGTCTAATTCTTTTGGTGACCCCTACGGGAATCGAACCCGTGTTACCGGCGTGAGAGGCCGACGTCCTAACCGCTAGACGAAGGGGCCATTATTTTAATTTTATATAATCAATTTCTAAACGTTTCTTATGCTGCAAAACCCGTGTTATCCCGCTTGTACAAGCGGGACGACCTAAACCGCTAGACGAAGGGGCCATAATTTTAATTTATATAATCAATTAGCAAACGTTCCTTCTACTGCGAAACACGCGTTATCCCGCTTGCACAAGCGGGACGTCTTAGAGCACTAAACGAAGGCCACGTGAGGCATTTCTTCTAAATTATGCGCACAGGTTTGTCAAGCTCTTTGTGCGAAGAGCACGAGGCCTGGCCGCTATCAACGCATGAATTTCCTACCCGCTTCTTCGGCAGCCTGTAAATACTGCTCTGCTCTCTTCATATCGCCGCGGTGCTCTATCCCCCTGATCAGCAGATCGCCATCATAGGTGATACCCATGGCATCGAAAGCGTATTTCATCGTGAGGACCGCGCCCTCAAATACCTTGACGCCTTTGGTGGCTGCCACTGAAAGAAAAAAGCCTTTGCGATCGGGATCATCCTGCCACTCCCCTTTTTCCTGGAGCAGCCTCTTTCTGTTCCACAGCGCCTGGGTCCTGTCGACGAATGCCTTTGCCGGCGCGGGAATACCGTAAAAATATATAGGTGAGGCAAATACGATTCTTTTTACCGCAATAATTTTATCATACAGGGGGATCATATCATCACCCTCAAGCACACACTCCCCGGTTTTGTCGCAGCCGCCGCAGCCTATGCAAGGCTTGATATCGAGGTCGTATAATCGTATGAGCTCCACTGTGCCGCCCTCATGCTCCACACCTTTGAGGAAAGAATTGAGCAGCACTTCTGAATTTCCGCCTTTTCTAGGACTTCCCAGCAATGCGAGTACTTTCATATTATATTCACTCACCTCATTAATATCTTTGCGAGATTCGTGGTTTAATTATACCTGGTTACCACTGAAACTCTGCTGTTTTTTTCGCGTTCCAGAGCCCCTTGTCATTTCGAGCACAGCGAGAAATCTCATTGCCCAAGGAAAAGATTTCTCACGTTCGTTCGAAATGACACACAAGGCTGGATGAGAAATGCTGCTAATCAGCAAAATAATATTTCGCTTTGATCAATGGTTTATTGCGCTGCGTAAAGTATAGCTATTTAAGGGCCAGTCTACCAACTACCCTTATCTTCAGACCGGCGCCTTCGATTATAAAAAAGGGTTTCGCTGCGCAGCCGGCCGCGGATTTCCTCGGTCAAGAATCTCGGGGCAACTCGCCAGCGCCAATTGCCCTGGGTTGTGCTTGGTTGGTTCATCCGGCAATCTCCGCCGAATCCCAGAACGTCCTGCAACGGGATGATGGCGATATCGGCAATTGAGGAAAAGGCCATCCGGATAAAATCCCAATGAACCTGTCCTTTTCCCTGGCTGTTAGCGTACCGCATGGCATTTACTTTGGAAGCGGCAGAAACTTTGGGAGTTAGATACCAGGATAAGGTTGTGTCATTGTCATGGGTGCCCGTGAAAACCACACAATTTGTTGTCGTATAATTATGTGGAAGATAAGGATTGTTTTCATCGGAATCAAAGGCAAACTGCAGGATTTTCATGCCCGGGAAGCCACATGCATCCCGAAGCTCTTCTACAGGCGGGGTTATCACCCCCAGGTCTTCGGCAATAATGGGCATACTCCCTTTATTCCCCATCATCTCGCGGAAAAATGATACACCGGGACCCTTTTTCCATTTTCCGTTGACAGCGGTTTCTTCCTCTGCAGGGATCTCCCAATACGCTTCAAACCCGCGGAAATGATCGATCCGAGTGATATCAACCATCGTAAAAATATGATCGAACCGCTCCTGCCACCACGCAACAAGGTTTTTGTTAATTTTCCCGCCGGTATTCTTCCATTTGTAGATTGGATTCCCCCAACGTTGTCCTGTTTCACTGAAATAATCAGGAGGCACTCCTGATATATGGGTGGGTTGCAAGGTTTTTGGATCTAAGCGGAAACAATCCTGATGGGTCCAGACATCGGCACTATCCAGGGCCACATAGAAAGGAATGTCACCGATAATACGTATGTTCCTGCGGAGCGCATGCTGATGCATTCTTTCCCATTGCATGAAAAAACAGAATTGCAGGAATTTATGATAAAGCACCTCTTCCGACAACCTTCCATGTCCTTCCTTCAGCGCCTTATCTTTGCGAACTGCAATGTCATGCGGCCACTCATACCAAGGCAAACCCTGATATTCGTCCCGCAAACTCACGAAAAGAGCATAATCATCAAGCCATTTCTGTTTATCACAAAAAGAGCCATACTCCGCCTGCATCAAGCCCTTACCCTGAAATGCCTTGAAAGCCTTGTGCAGCAATTTCTCTTTGACAACTTGTACCGTGTCATATTCCACATAATATTCAGATAATACCGGCAGATCTTTCACATCCTGATAATCCAAAAAACCCCAATCGATCAGTAATTCAGGGTCAATTAAAAGGGGATTGCCCGCAAAAGCCGATTGGCTCATATAGGGTGAATTGTCAAAAGCTGGACTTGTGGGTCCCACAGGTAATATCTGCCAATAGCTTTGTTCAGATTCGGCCAGAAAATTTATGAAATCATGTGAAGTCTGCCCAAGTTCACCTATGCCATATTTCCCGGGCAGAGAAGTGATATGCAGCAATATGCCGCTTCCCCGCTCAAATTTCATCTGTTTTATCCCCTCTGCGTCGCTTAATTAATCCAAAGGCAAACATACCATGTTATTGTCTTCTAAAACTACAAATTCAGCATTAAAAAAAGAAAACTCTTTGCTTTTTATTAAGGGAAGCCTTAATCTTTTTTCAGACTGCTTCATTTTGATGAAACCGTAAAAAATACGATATCATCGAGGCAGCACATTGTAACTGCTTGAAATTACATAAGACATTAACTGCTTGCCCGACTTTTTACGTGATAATCAATTTTGTATATTTTTCTGAATACAGTGTGGTATCCTAATAGTATATCAAATTCCATAGCAACCTTAGGGGAGGACGTCACAACATGGTTCCTTTCTTGTGAATCATCTGCAACATCACAAAACAATAATTTCTCTACGCCTTCGATCTCAACTTCCTTAATCTGTAGGATCTTGATTTCCAAAAACCACATCATTTTAGGTTAAGATCAAGTTGAAAAATAATAGTAATGACATTTTTTTATTGCCCTCCCTTCCCTTTTTTTGTAATGTTGATAGTTTGCGTTTTTCCTCTAGCCTGAGCGCAATTCTTTTTTAAAATAGGAGTAGTATCAGTGCCAGCAGAACTTAAAGCTAAGCTTCTTGAAGCCGGAAAAGATGATGGTTGCATTACGCTTTCGCTTCTGAACGATCTTACCCCGGAAGATGAAGATCCCAATACAATAGATGAAATTTTTGATTTCCTTTCAGAAAACAATATCGAAATTATCAATGAGGAAAAACCAGGTACCCAGAAAACCATCTCAGGTAAGACTTGGAAGAATGACAAAGATGCTTCCTCAACTGCTGAAAAGGCAATTGCCAAACCTTCCGGACTGTTAAAAGAGGAACCCCAGGAAGTCGAAGAGACCACAACCACCTATCTTAGGGAAATGGGGAGGTTTGACCTTCTCACCCCTGAAGAGGAAGAAAAATACAGCAAGGCCATCCGGGAAGGATTTGATGCGATCATTAATTCCATAAGAAACTGCAAAGAAGACATCCTGGACATCAAAATCCTTGCGGACCAGATCGATTTGTGGGAAAGGCGCGATCCTTCCCTCAAACCCAAAAAGCAACATCTCAATTTCCTGACCAGAACCGTGGTCAATATAAGCAACAAATATCCTGAGAACGCAGTCCTCAAGGAACTGCATTACAAGATAGAGTTCTACACCCGTTCCATTGAGGTGGCGAAGGACGCCATGATCAAGGCTAATCTGCGACTTGTGGTGAGCATTGCCAAGCGCTATATGCACCAGGGCCTCAGCCTAGCCGATCTTATCCAGGAAGGCAATCTCGGCCTCATGCGAGCCGTTTTTCGTTTCGATTACACCAAGGGCAACAAATTCAGCACTTATGCAAGCTGGTGGATCAGGCAGGCCATAACCAGGGCTATTCTTGACAAAACCCGCACCATTCGTCTCCCTGTTCATTTTCTTGAGTTGAGAAGCCAGTTTTTCAAGGCCTTCTATTCCCTTCTTAAGGAACTTGGCAGAGAGCCGACCCCGGTTGAGATTTCTGAAAAAACAGGGTTGCCCATGGATAAAATCCTGGCAATTCTCGAGGCATCCCGAGAGCCCATATCCCTGGAAACTCCTGTTGGTGATGACGACAGCACCCTTGGTGATTTTCTTGAAAATCAGGAATCTGTTTCACCCTATGAAGCAGTGAAAAACAATGAATTGGCCGACCGGGTAACAAGTATTCTGGCGACCCTGAGTCCTCGAGAGGAAAAAATTATCCGCCTTCGTTTTGGTATAGGTGAAGAAGCTGAATATACCCTTGAAGAAATCGGCAAGCAGTTTAACGTTTCCCGTGAACGGATCAGGCAGATCGAAAAAAAAGCATTGAACCGGTTACGCCATTCAAGCAGGCGCGAAAAATTGAAATATTTTCTCGATTAGCGTTATCAAATTATTTCAGCAAACAGACCGGCCTGTATGCAACGACATACGTTCAAACAATCTGATCTCGCCAGATTTTTTGACCCTTTATCTAAAATCTGCCAAAAGAGTGTATTTTGCGAGTTGGTGTTGCGATCTTTTCTACAATGATTGGATTGTAAAGGGTCTTATCCCGCTCTGCGGGGCTAGTTGATACCAATAATACCAGCTTGAAAGAAGCACCCCAAGGGCACTTCCGTTGGGCGCTTTTCTGATCAGACTATTTTCAGGGCCGCCTTGAGGGGTATAATTCCTTTAAATTTAGGCACTTTATAGGTATCATTGCAAAATCTGAAGACGTTTTGCAATTCCTTGAAATTACCTTTCAGGACAGGAGTTCTGAAGTTCGAAGCGGCCAGCCCAGCGAGCACCCTAAAAACATAAAGAACAAGTGAGGAGTCGGCTAAGTCCCGCTATGCGGCGTGATAGGCAGGCACCGCAGCAAGTGGCGAAGCATCATGGGATGCATCGGACTTATGTTGAAATGGTTACGAACATTTTTCTGTGGGCAGCAATTGCATTTGTTGCAGGAATAACCGGGAGAGAATTCATATCAACAAACTCCCCATGCTTTTCAGGCTGGATGCTGGTGGCTTCTCTTGGCCTAGCCATACTCCTTGCGAACAAATTTTTCAGCCATAGAACTACTTATCTTCTCATCCTCCCTTTCTTTTTCCTCATTGGTTTCTTGCGGGCCGAACCTCTGCAGGAACCAAGGGATTCCCGCCATATCCATAACCTTGTCAGCCATCGTCAGGAAGCAACCGTAATAGGCTTTCTGGCGGAAGCGCCGCAAATCGGCGAGCTCAAAAGCCGTTTGCTCATGGATATTGAAAAACTGGTGCTCCCTACAGGGACAAGCGATGCCAAGGGCAAAATTCTGCTTACCATTGCCGCGCCCCCTCCTCCTGACCTGGTGCCCGGCGACCGATTCATGGCCAAAGTCACTGTTGACAGAGTCAGGTCCTTCAGCAATCCCGGGACGTTCGACTATAAAGCCTTTATGATGGAAAAGGATATCTGGATTACCGGATGGGCAAGGGATTCAGGCCATATCCATAAAATATTGAAACTTCCCGCCCACACCACACCTGGAAAGCTCCACTATTTTACTGAAAAAATCCGTTACCGTATCATTTCATTTCTGGACCAGAATCTGGATACAAAAACTGCTGGACTATACAGGGCCATATTGACTGGTGACAAGTCAGGCCTGGATCCTTCCCTGCTTGAAAATTTCCGGGCCAGCGGGGCGGTACATCTCCTCTCTATTTCAGGGATGCATATGGGGCTTCTCGCTTTTTTCTTTGCCGGGGCCTTGGCCTGGCTTATGAAACGATCAATCTGGCTCCTCCATCATTTACAGGTCTGGAAAGTTGCGGCAGTACTTGCCGTACTGCCGCTGACGGCTTATGCTCTCCTTGCGGGATTCCACACTCCTGTGGTCAGGGCGCTGCTCATGACCATGGTTTTCATTCTTGCAATACTGTCGAACAGACAGTGGACCATCATAAACAACATCGCCTTTGCGGCCCTGGTTATCCTGGCCTGGAAACCGTCAAGTCTCTTCCACGTTTCTTTTCAGCTCTCATTTGCTGCGGTGATATCCATCGGTCTTATGTATCCCAAAGTCCAGAACCTCATCAAAGTGCCTGAAGATACGATTCAAAAGGGGAAAATCTCTCAGAAAACTAAAGCATTACTCACAAGCTGCATGGCCATGTCAATTGCAGCTAGCCTCGGCACCTTCCCTTTGCTGCTCTATCATTTTAACCGGATCTCAATCCTCAGCCCATTTTCCACCCTGTTGATCACCCCGTTTCTTTGCTTCTGGACCCTTATCCTAGGCCTAGTAAGTCTTTTGTTTCTGCCCATAAGCCCTTTTGTAGCCCTGAAAATTCTCCAGGCCGGCTCTTTGGGTATTGTTATTTCAGATAAACTCTCAGCATTTCTGGCGGAGATTCCCCTGGGCTCCTTCTGGCTGCCGACACCGAATGTTTTTGAGATCGCTGCCTTTTACATGCTTTTGGTTGTTGTTTTGGTGAGCAGCAGAAACAGGACCACCCCTATCCTGGCCATGGCAGTATTAGGAGGACTTGTCCTAAGCCCCGTTTATACAGTCATCTCGAAAAGAACTAATCACAGCACCGTGATTACATTTCTTGATGTTGGACAGGGCAATGCCTCCGTAGTTGAACTCCCGGGAGGAAGAACGATTCTCATAGACGGGGGCGGACCAAGAACTCCTCACTTTAATATTGGTGAAAGGATAATTGCTCCCTTTCTGTGGAAACGACGTATTACAAATATCAGCGATGTTATCATTAATCATCCACACTCGGACCATTATAACGGTCTCTCGTTCATACTCTCCCGTTTCAGGCCACAGAGACTGTGGACAAATGGAATTCCTTGCCATGACCCGGAATATGAAAAGCTGCTCAATGTTGCCGGAAGCATTGGCGCGCAAATACAGGTTCCAAAAGCAGGGGAAGTAATAGCAGAAGCAGAAGATTCGCGCCTTGTTGCTCTTGCCGGTCTTCACTTGAACGGCAAGTATAATGAATCGGGAAGAGATCCCAATAACATGAGCCTCATCATGAAACTTGAGGCCGGACCGTATTCGTTTCTCTTGCCCGGCGACATTGACAGCAGGACAGAGGTAGAACTGATAGCATCCGGATTACCCCTTGGTGCTGATGTGCTTCTCGCGCCTCACCATGGCAGCGGGACTTCCAGCAGCGGTTCTTTCCTTGAATCGATTTCTCCCGCATACGTGGTGATATCAGCAGGATCATACCGGCCGAAAATATTTCCCGCTCCTGGACTCATTGAGAACTTGACCCTTAGTGGCGTTCAGGTCTATTCCACCGCGGAAAACGGCGCTGTCAGTTTTCAAACAAGCGAGGAGGAGTTAATCCCCAAACCTTTCCGCATGGGAAACAACTTACTGTAACCATCCGGAAGGTGAAGCGTTTGCGGATGGACATTAATTAGGAAAGAACTCAATCAAACCTGGCAGTATTTTAAAGATAAGTATTCTCTTTTTCATATAAATAAAAAAGGCGCCTGAGTGTTTTCTAGAAATCTTCAAATTCCGAAGGTGGTTTTTTGAGAAATTTAACGAAATTATTTTTCTCAATTGCATTGAGATATGCATCTGTGGGTGAAATCCACCCCTTTTCCAATATTTCCAGAATACCGTCATCCATGGTCTGCATGCCGAATTTCTTTCCAGTCTGCATTGCGGATGTAATCTGGTAGGTCTTGCCTTCACGAATAAGGTTACGAACCGCCGGGGTGCAAAGAAGAATTTCCATCGCTGCGCAGCGGCCTTTGATATCTACTCTCTTAAACAACGTCTGCGACACCACTGCTTTCAGAGCATCCGCCAATGTTGAACGGACTTGCGCCTGCTGGCTGGCAGGGAAAATCTCAATAACGCGGTCCACTGTTTTTGAGGCGTTCAGAGTATGCAACGTGCCAAAGACCAAATGGCCGGTCATGGCTGCCTCCATTGCCAGGGCAATGGTTTCAAGGTCACGCATTTCACCGACCAGAATAACGTCGGGGTCTTCACGCAAGGCCCCGCGCAAGGCCGCGGAAAAACTGTTGGTATGGGCTCCGACTTCACGATGATTGACTATACAGCTTTTACTCTGATGCACAAACTCTATGGGATCTTCAATGGTAAGTATATGGTCTTTACGGTTGGCATTAACCTCATCCACAATGGCGGCGAGGGTGGTGGACTTGCCGCTCCCTGTCGGGCCGGTAACCAATACCAGTCCTTTTTTCAGCTCGGAAAGCCTATGGATCACCTTTGGCAAACCCAACTGCTCAACTCCGAGAATATTACTTGGAATTTCCCGAAAAACCGCACCAATACCGTTTTTTTGCCTAAAAAGATTCCCACGGTATCTGGCCAGTCCGGGAATTTCATACCCGAAATCAACATCACCTGTTTCCTCAAAAGTCTTTATCCGATCCTCAGAAACGATCTCATATAACATTTCTTTCAGGTTGGTGTCTTCAAGGGTCTGGTACTTAACCCTCTCCATCTCTCCACGAATCCGTAAAACAGGTTGTTGACCGGCAACCATATGCAGATCCGAAGCACCTTGATCGTTCATGAGTTTAAAAAAGGCATCAATTTGAGCCATAAAGCCTCCTGGTTATGGTTTGAACTAACTCCAAAAAATAAATATTGATGAAATCGTAAAAAATACGATTTTATCGATGTATAACGTTGAAAAAAGTTGAATTACATGGCACGTTAGCCGCTTTCCCGACTTTTTGCCGTATCGTCAATATTGTATAATGCAATCTCACTATAACCATTTAAAAATATACTACAAATCAAGGTGCAATTCATAGCAAAATCCACAAGAGCAGCCGCTGCATTAATCTTTTTTTTATTTGAGCGTTGCAGCAGCATGATGGAAAATTGTAATGTTTATCAATGGCTTCGGTAAAAATTCATGCGATACATTGACCTCCATATCCACTCCACCTATTCAGATGGTGAACTGACCCCTACGGAAGTGGTTCTCCTGGCAAAAAAGAAAGGCCTTGCTGCAATTTCGCTTACCGACCACGACACCATGGCAGGAGTTGAGGAGGCCATGGGACAAGGGAAGCGCAATAATATTGAAGTAATTCCCGGCATAGAACTCAGCACGGTGCATAACGGCATCACCTTTCACATTCTTGGCTATGGCCTTTCTAATAATAATCCGGAAATGAATAACCTCCTGAAGACCTTTCAAGAAGGGAGAAGAAAAAGAAATCTGAACATCATTGCAAAATTAAGCAATCTTGGAATATCTGTTTCTCCTGAACGACTTGCCAAACAGGGGCAAGGCCAGATCGGCCGCCCCCATTTCGCCAGACTGTTGGTAGAATGCGGGGCAGTAAAAACCTTTGACCAGGCCTTCCAAAGATACCTGAAAGACGGCGGCCGAGCCTTTGCAGAATGGCCCAAACCTTCTGCAAAAATAGCGATAGATATGATTACCAGGGCAGGAGGAGTGGCTGTACTCGCCCACCCGGGCAGCATTGATCCTGCTTTCTCGAAACTGGAAACTTTTATCCAGGAACTGATGGATATGGGCCTTACTGGATTAGAAGCATATTACCCCAACCATTCCCAAGGAATAATAACAAAATTATTAGAAATTGGGCGCAAAATGGACCTCTTCATCACAGGTGGCAGTGATTTCCATTTTTTATCTCACGCGAACTCAAAAAGAGGAATACCGCCAAAATCATTCAAAGTACCGTATTCACTTATGCATGATCTCAAGGCCCGCATCAGGAAACAGGGAACAGTAAACATTACTTGATCTTCTTGCCTGAAAAAATCTTATTTGCTATTGTTTCTTATCAATATCCATGCAAAATACTTTAATAAGGTGAATCTAGTGACGCTTTTTGATTTTTTTCTGGTTATCGTCATAATCAGCCTTGCTGTTTTGGTTGGGGTTCTTGCTCCTGCCATTCTTCAGATAAGCCGCAGCGCCCGAAAGGCGGAAGCATTCTTCGATACTATAAATCAAGAGATTGGGCCTCTTCTCAAATCGCTTTCGCAAACTTCAATCGAACTGCAAAAACTGACATCCTCACTTAATGATAAAGTGAACAAAACTGATCAGATAATCGAGACGGTAAAACAATCATCAGATACTCTTCTCATTACTACTCATATTCTGAAAAATACAGTTACACCCCTTGCAACCCAAGTTGGCGGTTTTTATGCTGGAGTAAAAGCCTTTACCCATTTTTTCACCAAATCTGGCAAAACCAAAACATGATGGTCTCGTAAAAAGCCGGAAAAGCGGTTAACGCGCCATGTAATTTCAACTAGTTACAGCATAAGATATCGATAAAATCTTATTTTTACGATTTTTCAAAAACATAGAAATTTCATACGGAGGACAATCATGAGTGACCATGAATGCTGCGGGCCAGGAGCTGCCATACTATCATTTCTTGCCGGAACCTTAGTTGGTGCATCGGCCGCCTTGCTTTTCGCGCCCCGCTCCGGTAAAGAAACCAGAGAAAAAATCTCAGAGATCGGCGCTGAAGTAAAAGAAAAATTAACCGAATTCCCTGAAGATTTTAATGAAAGCATCCACCCCGCTGTCCAGCAGGGAAGGGAGATGATTAACAAAGGCAAAGAACTTATTCAAAAGGGCACTGAAATTGTGAGCCAGGGGAAAGACATCCTGGACGAAAAGAAATCGGCCTTGAATGAAGCAATTGAGGCGGGCAAAGAGGCCATGAAGCAGGAACGGGAATCTATCGCAAAATCCCTTGGTGCGGAGGAGTAACCGTCATCCTCTGTACTTAAGGCGCATGAATTCTTTTTTTGCTGCAATTTTAAAAAAGTTGAGAGACCGAATTAGAGATCTTCTTTCTGATAATCCTCAAGTGGCGGACATCCTGCACCTCCGCCCCAGTTCAATTTGCCCCGCAGAATTTCAAAATACCCTTTTTGGGGAGAGGTAATCAGCCGCAAGGGCTTATCTGCAGCCTCAACTTCAAGAAGATCGTCTTTACCCATGTCCCAAGCAAGGCGCCCGTCAACAATAACCTTAACATCATCAGCTGCTTTGGTTAAGCGAGTGGAGAGCCTCACCGAAGCAGGCAAAAGAACCGGCCTGCTTTCCAGCATGAATGGGCAGATTGGAGTTACCAGAATCGAAGCTAGGCCGGGGTAGACAATGGGACCACCGGCAGAAAGATTATACGCGGTAGAGCCTGTAGGCGTAGAGATTATCAATCCATCGGCTCTGTATGTCGTGATATATTCCTGATCAGCCCAGGTGCTCAATTGAACCAGCCTGTCAATATTGCCTTTGCTGACTACAACATCATTTAGGGCATACTGCCAATCTCCGGGCTGGCCTTGGCGCTGCAATCTGGACCTGATAATCATCCGGTTCTCAACTATTACAGATCCTTCAAGAATAGCCTCAAGCACTTTGAAACGCTCTTCAACCGAGACTTCAGTTAAAAAACCCAATCCGCCAAGGTTAACCCCAACAACAGGTATGTGATACTGACTGGCCTGGTCAGCAACATGAAGCAAAGTGCCATCCCCTCCCAGGATGACGAGAAAATCCATATCAGGGGTTATGCAGTCAATAACCGCTTCAACCTCTTTTTCGGCAAACCACCGTGTAAGCTCCTCTCCGATTACCTGGGGTTCTAAAGAACCTTTCTTGAGAATTATTCCGACTTTCTTGCTTGCCATTGATATCGTATGTCCAAGTTCAATCAATAATTTTTCTGGAAAGGCTCATACTGCCCAGTTCCCTGGATCGTTCTGTGGCCTTTCCCACCGCATCCATAACAATACCTTGAAAACCGGCTCTTTCCAATTCATGCAGGCCGGCAATGGTGGTTCCACCCGGGGAAGTAACCATGGCTCGCAATTGGGCCGGATGTTCACCACTTTCCATTGCCAATTTTACAGATCCGACAATTGTCTGCAGAACAAGGGTTTCTGCAACCGGCTTTGTGAGTCCTTCCTTAATGCCGGCGTCAACCAGAGCCTCAATAAAAGAAAAAACATAGGCTGGTCCGCTGCCGCTCAACCCGGTCACGGCATCGAGATTATTCTCATTTAACACAACACATTTGCCAACTGCGTCAAAAATCATTTTGGCCAACTCCACATCTTCATCAGTGGCCCTTGCGCTCGGGCTCAGGGCTGAAGCGCCCTCTAAAACAATGGCCGGCGTGTTGGGCATCACCCGGATGATTCGCGCGCCACTACCTGCCAACTTTCCTTCCAGTACAGCAAGGGGAACTCCTGCTGCGATGGAAATAATTAAATGTGACTTGTTGACCTGGTTCCGATAATCCTCCAAAACTTCGGGAATAATCTGCGGTTTTACGGCAAGTATAATTATTTTGCATTCTTCCCACACTGTATCGGCATCTTCCAGGGCGGAGACGTTAAATAAATCTGCCAAAACATGACGACGGGCAGGATCCGGGTCCACAACCGAGATATGATTTGCCGGGATAATACCGGCCTGGATAATTCCTTTGATGAGCGCTTCCGCCATGCGACCGCCGCCTATGAAACAAATTTTTTCATCCACAGCCATTATCCTTCCTCCATTTTGAAAGGAAATTCTTATTCCAGATAATTTTATCTGTAAACATTTTTTCACTTCCCTGTCAACGGAAGTGAAATACAAGATGACTTCATATTATCACACCTTTTTTACCACAAAAAAACCCGCAGCAAAAATTGCTGCGGGTTTTTAAATCATCAGGCCGAAAATGATCTATACGGCGCAAACCTCTCCGGTTGCTGGAGGTGGCAGGAAGAACGGCAGGATTTTATTGCCGGCTGCCATTGTCGTTGTAATAACTTTTTCCAGGATACGGTCTTCCTGCTTCTCAAGTTTGACAAACTCCCAGGATTCAGGATGTAGGGCAATCTCTCTCATCAATCCCAAGTGTTGGCCATGTCCGGATTTTGAAGCGATAATATGGCCCATGATCGGACAACCAAGAAGGGCGAAATCGCCAATCAAGTCTAAAATCTTATGGCGCACAAACTCATCGGCAAAACGAAGCCCCTCAGAATTCAGCACGCCATACTGATCAATAACCACGGCATTATCAAGGGATCCGCCAAGTGCAAGGCCGTTTTCCCGAAGCTTTTCAACCTGGCCAAGAAAACCAAAAGTCCTGGCTTTGGCAATCTCTTGTATGAATTTCTCTGAGCTGTATGTAAAAGTGTATACTTGTTTTTTTATAATATCGTGGTCAAAAGAAATCTCGCAGGTGACTTTAAAACCGTCGTATGGAACAACCTTTATGTTTTTCTCACCATTACTGTAAGCAATCTCACGGGTGATCTTCAACATCTGCCTGCAGCTCTTCTG
This sequence comes from uncultured Desulfobulbaceae bacterium, assembly GCA_945787445.1. Classification (GTDB taxonomy): domain Bacteria; phylum Desulfobacterota; class Desulfobulbia; order Desulfobulbales; family CALZHT01; genus CALZHT01. Next base: position 109,443 of record CALZHT010000013.1, on the reverse strand, counting down.
GCGGCGGCGGCCGATGCGGTTCAGAAGATACACAAACGGTCCAGCGCTGCCATCCATTACCGGCACTTCCGGACCATCCAGCTCAATTACAGCATTATCAATTCCCATACCGGCGAGAGCGGAAAGTACATGCTCCGTGGTGCCGATGGTTACGCCGTTTAAGCCAATTGTAGTGGCAAGCTGAGTGTCAACGACTCGATTCATGAAAGCAGGAATAAAAACATCTTCTGAAAGATCCTTCCTGACAAAACCGATACCTGAGTTGACCGCAGCAGGTCGGAGCGTCATGCTGACCTGTCTTCCGGAATGGAGTCCAATCCCGCTGAAGCTTACTTTCTTCTTTAAGGTATGCTGAAATAAATCCATATCGTATAAACCTTTTACGGCACTAATGATTGATTGTAGACAAACTGACACAACAATGATTTTATCTTAGTAAGCAAAAACTGGGCCACCTTCTTCCAAGAAGGTTATTTTGTCTTTAAGCATAAAAAATACTTTGAAAATTCAAGTGCTTAGAAAGTTGTGCTGCAAATGCAAATTACGCATATTCTGCGCTACAAATTGTGGTAAAAAAAACACACTCGTATTCTTTCCGCCATTATTACAATCCATTCCAAGGCTCTTGTTCATTTTTTTCCATAACATTTACAAGGTATATAATTTATCTATTTTTTTCTTTTCTGTAGACATGAAACCTGCTAAAATTTTAAGAATTATTTGCTGGGTATTCATTTCAAGCAAAATGCGACACCATCGAAAAGGCAAAATCCGGGTAACCGGATGACGCAAAGCAACCTGTTCTGAACTTCAGGATGGAGGAGCTGCCGAAATGGTAAGGTTAAATTGTATTGTAGACAAAAAGCCTGCCACCTTTAGAGATGGCAGGCTTTTTTTGTTAAATGTCCGGCAGAATTTACAGTCAGCAGAACCCCTTAATGTAACATCAAAATTTATGAAATGATCGTCTGGTCACCAAAAATGAAAACCAAAAAAAATACAGGAGCAACACCATGAAACAGGTATTCATTCTTCTGGCAATATCATTGCTTTTAACCGCTTGCCTTGTAGGTGAAGGAAAGCAAGCTGCCTTCAACGTAAATCCGGACACATCGAGAGTCACAGTGAAATGGGAATATGACAAAAATACGGATGATGAAATAAAAGGTTTGCGGCTATACCAGGCAGGGGGAAGCCTTATTTGCGCCACAGAAGACATTCATGCCTTAAAAATGGAATGTGGTATTGATAATGAGGTCCAGCCCAAGACTTTCAAATTGTCTGCCTATGATACCGACGGCAATGAAACGCGATATCCGGCAACATTTGTTGTCAACTAAAAGGTATTGATTTGAAGCTCCCCCCGGCCGCTTGCGCACGCGAAGCGTAACCTGCGGGGAATGTGCTCGCTGATCGTGTTCAAAAAGTATATGAACTATCCCGCAACCTCTTTGTGGGGTAGTTCATTGTTCGCTTGATTCTTCTTTCCTGGTTCATTCATTAGATTACAAGACAGAACAACGATGAATTGGCAATAGTTCTTCAAAAAATTTCGGCTGGACTTATCGCCTGGATCATCGCAAGGGATCTAGGTGGTCAACGCATCTGCGTTGCAGACAATTTGTAGTTTATACAAATTCCTCGGCCCACATGCACTCTAGCCGACCTTTTCTAAAACAAACCGATCAAAAGCATCGCCCAGGGTCAGTTCAATTTTAAGGGTAAGAATTGGCAAATCAAACTTCATGCCTCTGATTTTGACAAAATCCTTTTCAGTGGTGATAAGTCCTTGCGCCCCTGATTTTTTTGCCACATTTATGAGTTTTGCAATATCCTCAGTTGTATAAGGGCGATGATCTTCAAATGCTCTAAAGCCGGCGATCGAGAAAGCCTCCTTCCTGAGAGTCTGCAGGAATGACTGAGGATTTGCCAGCCCGCAAAATCCGTAAAGTTTTATCTTCTTCCCCTTTTCAAGAGCAATAGCATCGGAACTTTGATTATCCAGCAGACTGGTTACCTTGTACTCTGCAATAAAGACAGGACGACCGGGAAATTGGCTTTGCAGATTATCTTTAAAAGAGTCGATCTCTTTTTGCATATCCTGATCAACTCCGGTAATGACAAATGCAGTGGCGCGGTTTAGGCTGCTAAACGGCTCTCTCATTTCGCCACCTGGAAACACCCTGCCGTTGCCAAGGGGGGATGATGCATTAAACAACGCTATATTTAGATCCCGTTGTAAGGCCAAATGCTGGAATCCGTCATCGAGGACAATTACACCGGCATAAAATTGATTAATAGCGACTTGGGCAGGATGATAACGCTTCACCCCGGTCAACACAGGTACTCCCGGCAGAGAATCGGCAAGCAGCCTTGGTTCATCACCGGCCGCATCGGGTTGAAGCAGAACTTCTGTAGTGCTTGATACAATATTTACCGCATTCTTGGCCTTGCCGCCGTATCCACGGCTCACTACGGCGGGTTGTTTACCGGCATTCTGCAGTAACCGACATACATACATCACCATGGGTGTCTTGCCGGTGCCGCCCATGGTTATATTGCCGATGCTCACTACCGGCACAGGCAGACGATGCTGTCTGAAAATCCCAATCTTGTAGCATTTGGTACGAATGATCATCAAGGCGCTATAAACAAGCGAAAAAGGAAGCCCCAAAGCAAAGAGCCATTTATATCCCTTAGACATCAGCTCCCTCACTTTGCAGGACGTCGGCAATCAATTCCACATGCCGTAAAGTGACGCCTTGGTTCTCCTTCATCATCTCCATGGCCTTCCTGCCCCGTTCCTGCCGTAATGAAATATCTCCAAACAATTTATCAAGGCTTGTAAAAAGTTCCTCTTCGGAAGATACGGTTTCGCCGGCGCCGCACTGGCGCAAATCACGGGATATCTCCTCAAAATCATCCATATAGGGCCCAAAAAGCACCGGTTTGCCAAAGACCGCGGGCTCAAGGGGGTTGTGCCCTCCTGCCGCCACCAGACTGCCACCGACAAAGGCCACGTCACATACTGCGTATAGGTTGGCAAGCTCTCCCAAGGTATCCAGGATCAATACCGGCGCTGCATCCTGCCCTGGAATGCTCCTCCTGCGCGCCTGCAATCCATGTTCCCCGGCAAGGGATGCCAAATCTTTACCGCGTTCCACTTTTCTGGGAGCAATAACCAGAAAGATACCGGGGAAGGCTTGTTGCAGCCGCTTGAATACTCGATATACAATTTCTTCTTCACCAGGATGCGAACTGCCGACAATCAGGAGATTGGCCTGCCTGGGAATCCCGAAATCCTTCCTGTCCGGCAAGACATGCTCCCCTCTCTTTGGCGGCAGTAACGACTCATATTTCATATTGCCAAGTGTGATTATTTTTTCGGCAGGAACGCCCAAGGTGACCATCTTGGCCGCATCCGCCTTGGTCTGCATGGAAATATTCCTAAAGGTTTGAAAAAGAGGCCTGAAAAAAAACCGATATTTTTGGTATTTTCCAAAAGATTTTTCGGAGATTCTGCCGTTTACCAGGAGGCAGGGCACCTTTTTTCGTTTCATCTCATGAAGCATATTGGGCCAGAAATCCGTTTCAACCAAGATAAAAAGATGAGGATCGAGCAGTCTGGCAATCTTTCGCACGCTCCACATGATATCGAGAGGAAACGGAACAAAAAAATTAATCTCAGCGGTAAGGCTCTTCACGGCAAGTTCTTCACCACTCTTAGTAGAAGCGGAAAATAGAAGGGTTCCATTGGGAAATGCCTCCCGCAATCCCTTTACCAGGGACTGCGACGACAGGACTTCCCCCACGGACAGGGCATGGATCCAGATGCGGGGGGAACCAAAGGTGCGGATTTGCTCCAGGCTGTTCAGCCCAAATCCTAACCTTTTGGAAATCCGCCCCCTGTATTTTGGAGTAAGGATAATTTTGACGAAAAGGAACGGACCTACTACTATAAGCCCGATACATTGAAGGAAATTGTAAAAATACAGCATGGAAAATCCAACTTTGACATTCTTAGTTCAGATAACCAGGACTCGGCAGCTATTGTTACGTGTAGATGCTAAAAAATTGCAGCCTAAAAGAAGTGCCTAAAGTGAGCTAAAGTTTAAAGTGCCTAAAGTTAAAGGATTTATACCCCTCAAGGGGGCACTGAAAATAGTCTTATAAGAAAAGTACCATAACTTTAGGCACTTTATTATCAATGCAAAACCCGAGAACGTTTTGAACTCCTTGAAGCTATGTTTCTTTCTCAGGAGTTCCGGAGCCACACCTCTAACCCATGAATTTGATCTTACTCGCAAAAGACGAAATCTCAAAATCAAACACCGTAACCCTACAGGACAGGCGCAGTGAACACATCATCAAAATCCTGCGGTTATCGCCGGGAGACACGGTGCGCGTGGGCATCATCAACGGTCCTACCGGCATAGGCCGCATAATTGAGGCCGTGCCTCCAATAGTAAGATTACAGATAAATGCCAATGGCCCGATGCCTGCTGCCCCTCCCCTGGATCTCATTTTGGCCCTGCCCCGGCCCATTATGCTCAAACGCGTTCTCTCCCAAATTGCCGCTTTAGGCGTTGGCAAGCTTTTTCTGATAAACGCCAACCGAGTTGAAAAAAGTTTTTTCAGTGCCTCACTGTTCAAGGACAATACCATACAAAACCAGTTCCTTCATGGTCTTGAACAGGCCATGGACACCAGGGTACCGGAAGTGTCCATCCACAAAAAATTCAGGCCCTTTGTTGAGGATATGCTTGCGAAAATTATCAAAGAGTACTCTTGTAAACTTCTAGCCCATCCCAATGCTTCAAAATTCATCTTCCAAATCACCCCAAATCCTGCAACCGGGCGAGTACTTCTTGCCATCGGCCCTGAAGGCGGCTGGGTGGATTTTGAATTGCAGAAATTCAAAGAACAGGGCTTTAGTGATTTCACCCTGGGCCCCCGCATTCTTAGAGTAGATACAGCAGTACCGGCCTTGCTTTCCCAGATTAGCTTACTGAGACAACAGTTTGACTATCAATAAATGACACACACTCGCAAAAAGCCGGGAAAGCGGTTAACGTGCCATGTAATTTCAACTAGTTGAAACGTAATACATCGATGAACTGGCAATAGCTTTGCAAGTAAGCATGGCTGTCCTTATCGCCCGTTTCATAGCAAGAAATCAAGGCGGTTAACGCGTCCGCGTAGCAGACAACTCGTATTATTTACGATTTCATCAATAATCAACTGCGCACTCTGGCAAAAACTTTATCGGTTATCACCTTCAATTCATCCAATTTCAGCAGATAAAGGGCCAGGCCATACACTGAAGCTCCGATAAGAATACAGAGCAAAAGACGAGCCATATCCATAATTACCCCTGCAGTTTGCCAGTCAACAGTCATTTTCAATATCCACACCACGATCAATCCCATGATACTTGATGAAAAAATTACCTTACCGAAACCGGCACAAATATAACCCAGGGAATACCCTTCCAGTTTGCGATACAGGACTGTTGCCAGAAACAAAAAATTGAGGGTCATTGCCCCTGAAATAGAGAGGGCCAAAGCCTTGTGCTGGAAAAAGTCAATAGTCATTTTGATGATGAGAATATTGCTGCCCATGGCCAGAAAACTGCCCATTACCGGATATTTCGTATCATCCAGAGCATAAAAGACCGGCACTATAATCTTGACTGAAGAATAGGCAAACAGGCCCAAAGCATAATAGCAAAGGGCCTCGGCGGTTTTTGCCGTGGTATACGCATCAAATTTACCGTATTGGAAAATAACTCTGATGATTGGCTCAGCCAGCAGAACCAAACCAACAGATGCGGGAATGGTCAGACAGAAGGCCATCACCTGAGATGAAGTGTATGTTGCCTTAAGATTGTGTAAATCCTTCAAAGCTGCATACCTGGATATCACAGGCATGGAAGCTATGGACATGGCTACTCCAAAAAGGCCCACCGGTAGCCAGAATAGTCGAAAAGCATAATTGAGCCAGGAAAGACTGCCCTGTTCCAAGGAAGAAGCGAAATAGGTATTGACCAGTACATTGATCTGCAGGGGGGCCAGCCCGATTAGAGCAGGCACCATCAAACGAAGTATCCTTCTCAGGCCTGGATCCGTAAGTTCAAGCATAAACCTGTACCGGAAACCGATACGGCGCAGGGAGGGCAATTGCCACACGAGCTGGAGAACGCCACCGATGAGGGTGCCAATCGCCATGCCCACTATGGCGGGCTGTTCATAATAACGCATGACCAGAGCCAGACTTACCCCACCAACTATGGAACCGATATTAAAAAAGCTTGAGGCCATGGCCGGCACAAAAAAGCGGCCTTTGGTATTAAGAATGCCCATTACCACGGATGAGAGTGACACCAGAATCAGAAAGGGGAACATAATTACTGTGAGCAGATGGGCAAGCTCAACTTTGTTGGGAATATTCTCAAACCCTTCCCGTGCCGCCATAACCCGGACAATCGGATCTGCACAAAGAATTCCAATGATGGTTATGGCGCTTAACAGGATCAGAAAAAAAGCAATTACGTTATTGGCAAGATGCCAAGTTGCCTCCTCACCCTTGTTCGTGTCATAGTCGGTAAACACCGCAACAAATGCAGCACTCAAGGCTCCTTCGCCAAACAGGTCGCGAAGAAGATTGGGGATTCGGAAGGCTACTACAAAGGCATCAAAGGCAAAACCTGCACCGAAAAGAATAGCAAAGGCCTGTTCCCGAACCAGCCCCAGCACTCTGCTGCACATCACTGCAAAGCTGACTGTGCCTGCTGATCTGGCAATTTTTCCGGTATCATGAGCTGCTTTCCGCATTTGTTTTTGGCTCAAGTTACTACACAAAATTTCTTCATAATTTTGGGTTAAACGCGACTTCGTCGCTATAAAGTTTCAACTAAGGCTGGGTTAACTGCAGCAAGCTGCTTTAACAAGATAAACATCAACATCGACAAATTTTTTTATATTTAGGCACAGAGCGCCTAAAAGGCGCCCCGCAAAAACCTGTGAGGTTCTTTTTTTCCGTACAAATAACAAAACCTTAGCCTAACTGCAGACAGCACATTATCAGGTTGCGGCAAAGATAACAACATCCCTTTTAGATTCCATAAAAATACATACTTGACTTTGCCTTATTCTTCAGAATACTATACGGTCCTTTGATTTCTCCCAAGAAAACACGTCTTAGGGTAAAATATCCGCGCAATGCGTAGATTTGACATTTTCATTCACCACGACTAAAAAATTGAAATAAATGGCTGACAAATAAATCTTTCGGAGGGGTGTACATGCAGGACATCAAACTGGTTCGTAATGTGGCAATGTTCGGCCACGGCAAATGCGGCAAGACTTCCCTGGCAGAGGCGATGTTATTCACTGCCGGCAAAACAACCCGCCACGGTAAAGTCGACGATGGCACTTCCGTAATGGATTTCGAGCCTGAGGAACTGCAAAGAAAACTCACCATTGGTTCCTCTTTTCATCAATATACCTGGAAAAAACATATAGTTTACATTACAGACACGCCAGGAGATGACAATTTCATCAATGACGCAATTTATGCTACCCGGGTGACTGACTGTGCTGTTTTCGTTGTTGAGGCTGAGATGGGAGTGAAATACCAGACAGAAAAAATCGCCTCTTTTGTTGCAGAACAGAATCTTCCCACCATTCTCTATATCAACAAAATGGATAAAGAACGGGCTGACGCCCTAAAAACCATTGAAGATATTAAAACAGATCTTCCTTTCAAGCCTGTGGTCATTTATCTGCCCATCGGCAAGGAAGCCGACTTCAAGGGAGTTGTTGATCTTGTCCAGCAAAAGGCCTTCATGTTTAGCAAGGATGGCAAGGTCAAAGAGACCGACATACCTTCTGAAATGGCAGATATAGTTGCCACATACCGGGAATCTCTCATGGAACAAGTGGCGGAAACAAGTGATGAACTCATTGAAAAATTTCTCGAAGAGGGCGAACTCACAGGTGATGATTTACAACAAGGTCTTGTGCAAGGCTGCAAGTCAGGCGAAATATGCCCGGTCTGTATGGGATCAGCAACCGGTAATCTTGGAACAGAGTTATTGCTGAATACTGTAAACGATCTGATGCCGGCACCGGATGAAAGGCCTGCCCAACTTGGAACTGATCCCAAAATAAAGGACATGTCTGAGCGCAAACCTCTCATTGAAGAACCTTTCTCAGCACTTGTCTTCAAAACAATGGCCGACCCTTACGCCGGCAGACTCAATATTTTCAGGGTATTTTCCGGCTCATTGTCCAGTGATAACTTCTTTAACGCTACCAAGGATAAGATGGAAAAATTCGGCCAGCTCCTGGTTATGGAAGGCAAAGAGAGCAAACCGGTGGATGCGGTCTATCCCGGTATGATCGCTGCGGTGGCAAAACTGAAAGATACTTCTACCGGCGATTCTCTTTGCCAGAAAGAAACCCCATTCATCTTTGAGGCCTTGACCCCGGTCGATCCGTCAATATCTTTTGCCGTATCAACGACGAAAAAGGATGATGAAGACAAACTCTTTGCTTCAATTACGAAAATGCTTGAAGAGGATCCGACTCTGAGGCTTACCCGGGAAAACCAAACCAATGAAATCCTTATTTCCGGAGTCGGCCAAATCCACCTGGAAGTAACCGGCAAAAAAATCAAACGGAAATTCGGCGTTGAAATGCGTCTCCAACCGCCAAAAGTGCCCTATAAAGAAACAATCAAAGGCAAGGCCCGGGTACAGGGCAAACACAAGAAACAATCTGGCGGCCGCGGTCAATTTGCCGATTCCTGGATTGAGATCGAACCGCTGCCACGCGGGGAGGGGTACATCTTTGAAGACAAGATTGTCGGCGGTGTAATACCAAGTCAGTACAGACCTGCGGTTGACAAAGGCATCCAGGAGGCCATGGCCCAAGGCGTGCTGGCAGGATATCCAGTTGTTGATGTCAAGATCACCCTTGTTGATGGATCCTACCATTCCGTGGACTCTTCGGAAATGGCTTTCAAGATCTCCGGCTCCATCGGTTTCAAGAAAGGCGTCCTTGAGGCAAAGCCAATGCTTCTGGAGCCTATAATGAATATGACCATCCGAGTGCCAAAAGATTGTGTAGGTGACGTTATCGGAGATCTCAATGGCCGCCGGGGCAAGATTCTTGGTATGGATTCCGAAGCGAAAAGCGAAATCATCAATGCCCAGGTGCCCATGGCGGAAATCCTGCATTACGCGCCGGATCTGACTTCAACCACCGGCGGCAGGGGCTCCTTTACGGTGGGATTCTCCCACTACGAAGAAGTGCCAGGTCAGATTGCCGATAAAATAATCGAAGCTGCCAAAAAAGACTAAAGCAGGTGTCCAAAGACAAAAGCGTGATACAATATTCTTGTGGGGTATTAACGGTAAGCGATAAAGGATCGCGGGGAGAACGGCAAGACACCAGCGGACCGGCCCTTAAAACGCTGCTTGAAAAAAACACCTTTTATGTGAAAGCAGTCAAGATTGTGCCTGACCAGGCCGATGTCATAACCGAAGCACTTATAGAGTGGGTAGATTCCTATGGTCTGGATCTCATCCTAACCACCGGTGGCACCGGAGTCAGTCCAACTGATATAACCCCTGAAGCGACCAGAGCAGCAATAGAACGTGAATTGCCGGGGATCAGTGAGGTCATGCGGCAGAAAAGCTTCGAACTTACCTCTCATGCCGTGTTATCACGAGGGATCGCCGGGATTAGAAAGGAAAGCCTGATAATCAACCTGCCCGGCAGTGAAAAAGGGGCAAGCGAAAATCTGCTTACTGTGCTGCCGGCCTTACCCCATGCCCTTTACAAAATCAAGGGAGGCGTAAAGGACTGCGGCGATTGAGCAATCCTATTGTTTACACGGCGCCATAATTTCGAGGCGCCCAGCCAGGCGAGGAACGAGCGAGGAGCCGGCGGAGCAGCCTGGTAGCGCTGTGAGCAGGCACCGCAGCAAGTGACGAAGCATGATGGGATGCATCGGACTTATGGCGCCGTGTATATTTCAACCAGCGGCCCTTCCTTGCCCTTGTTCTTGGCAATCTCGCCAATAACATATGGGATCTCGCCAAGAGCCCTGAGCTGCTGGGTTACGTCCTCAACCAGGCTCGCGTCAATGATAAGCACCATGCCGATGCCGTTATTGAAGGTTCGGCACATCTCCTCCCCTGCAATGTTACCCTTTTCCTGAAGGAACCTAAAGATCGGCTGCACTTTCCATCCCTTGCCGTTTATGACTGCCTTACATTCCTGGGGGAGAATGCGGGGAATATTGTCAATGATGCCGCCTCCGGTGATATGGACAAGACCGCTTATTTTGAAGTGCCTCTTGAGGGTCATCAAGGAGTCTGCATAAATGCGGGTTGGTTTCAGTAATTCCTCCCCCAGGGTACCACCAAGCTCTTGCACCTGATCATCAACAGTAAGGCCCAGTTCCTCGAAACATATCTTCCTCACCAGTGAGTAGCCATTGCTGTGTAATCCACTTGAAGCCAGACCGATAATCACATCCCCTACTTTAATATCAGAGCCGTCAATCAGCTTGTTCCGCTCGGCAATACCTACTACAAAACCGGCAAGGTCATAGTCGCCTGGCATATAATGTCCCGGCATCTCGGCAGTTTCACCGCCTATAAGGGAGCATTTCGAAATTTTACAACCTTCGGCAATACCTTTTACCACATCGGCAGCCACGTCCACATCAAGACTACCCACTGCAAAATAATCCAAAAAAAACAAAGGCTTCGCCCCACACACCACAATATCGTTCACACACATGGCAACCAGATCAATACCGATGGTATCGTGTTTGTTGCACATGACTGCAATTTTGAGCTTTGTTCCAACACCATCGGTAGAAGAGACCAGGACCGGGTCCTTATAGCGTCCGCCGCCAAGGGCATACAAACCGCCGAAGCCGCCAATCCCGGTGAGCACCCCACCTCTGAAGGTGGAGGATACCATGGATTTAATCCTGTCAACAAACTCGTTGCCTTTATCAATATCAACACCGGATTCCGAATAACGCGAAGATTTGTCTTCAGCCATCTCTTATGTCTCTCAAGTAGAATTAGTACCTAAACCTATCCAAACACCCCGAAGAACAAAAAGGCTCCGCGGTGAAATCAATGTACCCGTGCTGTAAATAGAAGATTTGCCGAAAAGAAACAGGCCTTTTAATAGCCTGATACAGAATGAAACTACAAATTATTCCAGTCCGGCGCAACGTCAAAAATGGCCTTCTTGTAAAAAGTCTCTTACTTTAACAATATACAATGTAAAAATTATGGGTTTACTCATGGCCAATGGTGAAATCTTTTATACTGGAAACGCAGGCAATGATCTGGGGCGCCGGTGCCTATGCCCTTGAAAAAAGTCAACTGTAGCCCGTCTTTCGTCCTTGAAGTTTGGATAAGGGATGCTTACAAATGCTACATTAAAGCCTACTTAATCCTTTCTTATTGGACCCGAACATATTCTAAGCAAGGATCTTCATTTTGTGTTACTCTTGCTGTTTTCTGGGGCTGCACAGAATCTTTACTGAGAAATAAAGAAACACATTTTCCTGACCCCTTGATGGGAAAATCATATATTGGAGGATATATCAAATGTTATCTGCATCAGATGCATGTCTTAGATACGTGGATGAAGAACATTACTGCCCGCATTGCAAATCTCGTCTTTCCTGTTGCCAAGCACCGCCAGTGCATGTTGGAGACGGGCTGGGTTGGGGATCCGAAGTTCTTTTTATCTGCTTGAACGACGAATGCTCGCTTTTTGTGAATGGCTGGCAGCATGTTGAAGAGCAGTATGGTCATTCAGCTTCCTTTCGCTACATGAAACTTCCCGATGGTGAAGCACAGGCTATGATGGTAGCAGGCAAAGATGCCTTTAAAGGCTGCGTCATCGACCCGGAAACCATAAAGGCCCAGAACAAAAGGTATACCAAAGAAAAAGAGGCCCTCTCCCAACTTGATACCTGCGTAGCGGAGAAGAACCTGGAACCAGTGATCTTTCTTCTCACCGATGAGGCTGCCGGGGTTGAGGGACGTAAGCGCGCCTGTGAACTGCTCCTTGAAATGAACGACATCACCTGTGTTGACCCACTCCGCAACCATAAATTCGTCAATACAACCATCGAACAGAATGTGGAAATGGCAATCCGGCAGATCCTGAAAGCTAACTTCAAGAAGGAATGCTCACATTGCGCTGAAATTATCAAAGCCCAGGCCAAAGTATGCATGCACTGCGGCAAAGAAATATGATTCTTCCTCTCACAACACTGAAGACATGATGACTTTGCGCTTGCCAAATTACATCCGATCTATTATCTTCGTGTTTCGCAAATTGAGGGGCATTGTTTTCTATCGCGACACAAAATGATTTTGTTTCAAGAACTTGGATGGTGGGCGTGGCTCAGCTGGTTAGAGCACCGGGTTGTGGCCCCGGAGGTCGGGGGTTCAAGTCCCCTCGCTCACCCCACATTTTCTAAGAAAGGGCTGCAGATTTTTCTCTGGAGCCCTTTTTATTTTTCACCTAATTTGAGCGTGCTATGATATGAATAGCAAGGATTTCGAACCGCAACTTATCTGTGTTTACTGCGGCGGCGTGGCTTACCTCAAGGGCCGCTGAAGCAATGTCCGGGTAGTTTGCACGGAGTGCGAACAAAAGTCACCGGTCGACCTCTATGGTGACCAAATCAGCGATTGGTTTGATAACGTCTGTGAATACTATTGATGAAATCGTAAAAAATACGATTTGTCTGCTACGCGGACGCGTTGACCACTTTGGTTCCTTGCGATGAAACGGGCGATAAGTTCAGCCATGCTTACTAGCAAAGCTATTGCCAGTTCACCGATGCATAACCTTGTAACCAGTTGAAATTACATGGCGCGTTAACCGCTTTCCCGACTTTTTGCGGGATCATCACTATTCACCTGAATAAAAAAATGTTGCCATAGATCCTTTGGCAAGTTTCCGCCACTGCCTTCTGCCTTCTGCCTTCTGCCTTCTGCCTTCTGCCTTCTGCCTTCTGCCTTCTGCCTTCTGCCTTCTGCCTTCTGCCTTCTAATTAAAAAATTTACTTCGCATCCAATACCGGGCTTTACTTTTTTTTCCGTTCTCATATAGGATAACCATATACTTGTTTCATAATATTTAGCTATATACCGTAAGTTATTATTATTACATGATTTTATGAAAAAATTTATCCGTATCGGTACTAATTATTAGTTTACTGGTTATGTTATAAAACCGTGCTTATGTCGAATTAGAAACTAAATCGGCATGCCCATTCGTAACCTTCTAATCCGTTGTTTTTTTAACGCACGCGGTTTGAAAAATTTGAAATTTTGAAATGATCAGTTACATTAAAAAGCAAAGGTTGAGAAAATTTTCATATAGTATTGTCTTACTGGCTTTCATCATTTTTCCCCTCAGTATTATGGGATACAAGCTGTATGTGCTTGATTATCCCCTTGCCTCTCTTATCCCAGTTGTGAGTTACCAGGTGGAGTTGAGCATGACTGTTGACGGCCATGGGAACGGAATCAATATGAGGGCCTATCTGCCCCAATCCGACAGCCGGCAAATTATTCTCGAAGAGGAAAACTCCTCGGGGATTTTTAATCTCCTGCTGCAACTGGAGGGTTTAAACAAAATCGCCACCTGGCATGCCCAGGGAGTACAGGGTCAACACAGCGTCCGTTACGGCTACTCGGTCCAAACCAATCATGTGCAATACGTCATCCCTCCGGATATACTCGTGCCGGAATCGAGTCCTCAAGGTCTTGATCCATATCTCAGGCATGAAGAAGGCATACAAGTTGATGATCCCCTCATTGCCGAGAAATTGCAAAAACTGTTCCCCGACAAGGTGCCGGCTTTGCTTGAAGCTCTGACCACGATTCACCGAGACTTGCAGGATAACTTCGAAAACAAGGATTTTTCAGGCTACACAGACGCTCTCACGGCATTGAAGCTGGGAGAAGCCAGTTGCAACGGCAAAAGTCGGCTTTTTGCGGCATTGGCACGGAAACTCAATATTCCGACACGGCTCGTTGGCGGAATCATCCTTGAGCCCGGCACCAAAAGAGTGAGCCACCAATGGGTCGAGTTATATGTTAACGGGCACTGGATACCCTTTGACACCATTAATGACCACTTTGCTGAAATTCCCGCCAACTATCTTACCCTGTACATCGGCGATCAGGTGCTGTTCAAACACACGGCCAATGTGAACTACAATTACTTCTTCAAGATGATAAAACGGCTTGTCCCCCGAAGGGAGGCGCAGGTCTTCCTGCAGGACTCAGCGCTCAATGTCACCAATCTCTATGGTCTATTCGAACGGGTCGGCATATCCCAAAACCTGTTAAAGATCATTCTTATGATTCCCTTTGGGGCCCTCATTACCGTTATTTTCAGAAACGTCATAGGTCTGCAGACCTTCGGCACCTTTCTCCCCGCCCTTATAGCGGTGGCTTCACGCGAAACCGGCCTCTTTTGGGGAGTTATCGGTTTTATTCTAATCATAGGCCTTTCCCTGCTCGTCCGCATGGCACTTGAATGGATGCAGCTTCTGCATTCACCGAAAATGGGCGTGATGCTTACCACTGTAGTCATCGTCATGATGTCGATCACTGTGATCGGCGTCAACCTTGAATTATTCGACCTCGCCCATGTAACGCTCTTTCCCATAGCGATCCTTGCCATAACCACGGAAAGATTCGCAATTATTGAAGCCGAGCAGGGATTATGGAAAGCAACCCAGATGATGTTCGTTACCCTCATTGTCGTTACAGCATGTTACGTGGTCATGGATTCCCACTTCCTGCAGAGCATGGCCCTTGCCTTCCCGGAAACCCTCTTCATTGTAATTGCATTGAATCTCTGGATCGGGAAATGGATAGGCATCAGAGTGTCCGAGTTTATGCGTTTCCACAAATTATTGTTCAACAGGACAAAAGAGCAGGTATGATAAAAAAATTATTCAATATGCCTTGGAAGGAGTTATTGGAGAATGCTGAGAAAGTTCTTACCATGAACCAGCGCAATCTCATCTATGTCTATCCAAATAATCAAAGAAAGTTCTATCCCCTGGCAGACAACAAACTTTACACAAAGGAGACGTTGGTCCCTCTAGGTATACCCATGCCGGAAACGTATAACGTATACGGTAATTTCTATGAACTGGCTTCCCTTGAGAAGGATCTGACAAACAAAAAGGACTTTGTGATTAAACCGGCGCAAGGCAGCGGCGGCGGCGGCATCATCGCCATCCAGGAATATTACAACGGCGGGTGGAGAAGTGTTAGCGGCAAAGAATACGGACCGACCGCTTTAAAGAAACACATTTCCGATATTATTTTCGGAGTATTTTCCTTTGATCTTTCTGACAAGGCCATTGTTGAAGAACGGCTCATACAGCATACGGACCTTGATAGATTCAGCCCTTTAGGCCTTGCTGATGTCCGCATAATCCTCCTTCATGCCGAACCCATTCTGTCGATGGCAAGAATCCCAACCCTTGCCTCGGACGGTAAAGCAAATCTCCATCAGGGGGGACTGGGTGTCGGCATCAACCTTGAAAACGGCCGCGCAAGTCATGCCATGATCAAAGGGCAATTAATTTCTGTGCATCCCGACACCGGCCTTCCCCTGCTCGATTTCACCGTACCTTTCTGGGATGAAGTTCGCGCCATAAGTATACGTGCTGCCCGAAATTTACCGCTTAAATATCTGGGAGTGGATATTGCCATAACTGTAAAAGGTCCGGTCCTGCTTGAGATCAACGTCCGGCCCGGCCTCGAAATTCAGAATATCAACCTGCAGGGCATGCGGGACATACTGGAAACAGTCCATGACTCGCAGGTGCGGGGAGGATGATACTATCACCATGAAAGTTAAAAAATTTCATCCCATACGCGAAAGCTTCATCCCCCTTTCCCTTGTTCTGCTGGCGTTATTTTTGACCTTGCTCTATTCGCAGTTTATGGCCAACCGGGAAGCCCTTAAAGTAACGGTCATAGAAATCGAAAAAGAACTTCAAATTGATGAGCCGGGGACCACGGATGGAAGCGAAGAGCACTTTATTGCCTCAATCTCTATCGAGCAGGGAAGAAGCGAGGAGGAAATGGAAGCAACGCGCCTGGTTGGAGAAAAGAAGTGGATCGAGGCTGAAATCAAATACAAAGCCATCCTTGCCCAAGAGACATCATCCCGCACCCTCAATGATTTCGGGGTGTTCTGGTACAAAAAAGGAGATAACAGAGGGGCGCTCGAACAATTCAACAAGGCCATCAATACCAAACCCCTCTATGCGCGGGCCTTCTTTAACCGCGGCATCCTTCTGTCCGAGATGGACAGGTATGTCGACGGCGTCAGGGACTATGGAATGTATATTAAATTCAAGCCTAACCACTTCGTGTCCCATTACAACATGGGAGTGGCCTATATCAAACTCCAGGATTACTCCAAAGCTATTGAAGCGCTACAAAAGGCATCTTCCCTCACCGGGAGTGACCAAAAGTCCATGGCACTCTATAATCTCGGCATAGCGCACCGACGACTGACACCACCGGATATTGATTCGGCCCGTAAAGCATTTGAGGATGCCATCAGGATAAAACCCGCGTATATTGAAGCGCGGTTTGCCCTTGCCGCTCTAGAACCTGACACAAAAGAGGGCAGAAAAAGGGCCCTGGCGAGTTATGAAACCATACTTAACCTGCAACCCGATTATCCGAAGGCATACTATAATATCGGTCTGATCTATTCGGCAGAGGGAAAAACTACTCGCGCTCTGGAAACCTATCAGAAAGCGCTTCTTTTCGATCCTGATTATTTCAAGGCCCACTACAACCTTGGTTTGCTTTATTTATCAAAGGAAAAGTGGTCGGAAGCACGGGTGCAATTCCAGTGGATCGTCAACAGATACCCCGAAAATGCAGCGAGTCACTTTAATCTTGGCCGGGCTCTCTACGGTGAAAAAAAGTATGCGCAGGCCATCGAGGCATACGAGAGGGCAGTTGTTGCCCGACAGGGTAATTATCCGGAAGCATACTTGAATATCGGGCTCGTCTATGCAGCCACGGAACAACCCCAAAAAGCGTTGGAACATTATGAGAAGATCCTTAAACTCAAACCTAATTATTCCAAAGCGTATTACAACATTGGTTTAGTCTATTCGTCGCAAGGGAAATGGAAAAAGGCCAAAGATGCATACCAAAAGACGCTTCTTTTCGAACCTGAGCATTTCAAGGCCCGCTACAACCTTGGTTTGCTCTATTTATCTGAGAAAAAATGGCCTGAAGCGCAAACGCAATTTCAATGGATCGTTAACAGATTTCCCAATGATGCGGAGAGCCACTTCAATCTCGGCCGAGCTTACTATAGCGACGACAAGTATGAACAGGCCCTGCAGGAATATGAAAATGCAATAGATACGCACGAAGGAGATTATCCTGAGGCCTACCTTAATAAAGGGCTTGTTCTGGTTGCCATGAAAGAAAGCCAGGAGGCTTTAGAGGCATATAAAAAGGCACTGGAACTCCGCAACCCCTATCCGGAGGCCTGGTACAACTTGGGGCTGGCATACAAAAAAATAAATGACCTTGCCAATGCTGAACACTCTTTTAAAAAAGCAATTGCGCAGAATCCCAAATATTATCAGGCCTGGTTCAACCTCGGAATTCTCTATTCTGACTCGGAACGCAATGACGAGGCAATAAAAGCTTACCAGGAAGCCTTAACTATCAAGCCAGACTATGTGCCGGCCCAGTTAAATCTTGCGGTGCGCTATGCCAGGATGGACAGCTATCCCGAAGCTATCGCTCTTTACGAAAAGGTCCTCAAAAAGAATGCTGCCTATGCGCCTGCATGGGTGAATTTGGGCATAGCCAATGCCAGATCCGAAAGGTTTGCGGAGGCGGAAACCGCTCTCCGAAAAGCCCTTGAATTGGAGCAGGAGAACAGCAAGGCCTTGAGGGAACTGGGTTTGGTTCTTATGGACATGAAAAAATACAAGGAGGCGGTAAGGGTATTTGAACAGGCGGTAGACGGCGAAACGGCAAACCCTCGCAACAGAAGGCTACTTGCCGGAGCTTTGCGGAAGGCGGGAAAACCAAAAACCGCTTTAAAGCAATTAAATAAAGCCTTGGCGCTCGATCCTGAAAACAGGTTCATAAAAAGAGATATACGAAGATTGGAAAGAGCTATTGAAAGACGCGAAAAAAAGAAATTAAAGAAATCATAGATATTCATACGGGGGCATTATGAAAACTCAAATTGTTGGCATCCTTTATTGCTGCTTTATATTTATTTTTATAACCTCCGGCAACGTCCTTGCTCAGGATTATGCTGCAAAAAAAACAAGACAGAAGGCAGGCTTCTTTGTGGAAGCAGAAGCCGGGCTTGGGTATGACAGCAACGTGTTCCGCTCACCGGATGAGAGTTATGTCGATTTTGCCCAAACAATTACCCCAACTCCTCCCCCTCCTGAACCCGAAAACCCTACGATTACCCCAGACGTGATATCAAGCTTTTTCGTGCCGCTCAGTCTTGATGCCGAATATATTGCTACGTTTTCCCCAACAATCCATGGCATTGTTTCTTATCGTTTTCATGGAGAATTTTATCTCGAATCAGCAGCAGATAATGGAGACGAATTCGACAACAAACTCCGTGGAGGCCTTGAATTTTTGCTTTCACAAGAAGGAAAACGAAAAAACACAATCTACGTGGGTCCCTATGTGGGTTATCATAGGGAGTTTTATGTTGACCGTGATTTTGGGGTTGAGCAGACTGCACCAACAGACGATCCAGTAGTACGTGCAGATGTATCAGACCGGTATAAATATGTAAGTGGTGGAATAGAATCTAAGCTTCGCAAGCGAACAGGATTGATTCAGTATGGTGCAAATGCCTTTTACGAAGTTCGGGATTATGAAGACCCGGTGGTGATCTCCCAACTGGACCAGGATTATTACGGCCTGGGTGGGCATGTAAGATTTCGGGTAGCAAAACCGTCAAAGCTGAAACTATCTTACGACTATAGAGTACGGGATTTTGACGAAAGGCCCTCACGTGGCAGCGATGGGAGGTTGTTAACCGCCAATCCACCACGGGAATATACTTATCACATATTTGGTATTAGCCTCAGAAACAGTATTACAAAAAATATTACTGTATACCTTGACTATGAACTCCGATTACGAGAAGACGATTATCAAGGCTATGACGACTATACAAAAAATAAGTACGGTGTTCGATTTCTCTATGACAATAATCAAGGATACCGCATGAGATTGAAAGCCGCCTATTGGGAAAGGGATTATGATATAGCAAAAGCCTTTGATGAACTAGACCAAGCGGACAAGGAATACGACGGCATCGATATTGAATTCCGGGGAGATTATGCGTTAAACAAACAATGGTACATTTGGGTTGAAGATATCTACGATCTCGATAATTCCACGGACAAACGCTACGAATATGATCGCAATCAGATAATGGCAGGAGTCAAGTGGGAGTTTTAATCTTTCCGCCTTGAGCCTTGGTGAGGCCTTAAGAAGCCCGGCAGATGGATATTGGCGGACACTCACAGATTATTGGTCTACCCCGCAGCCCCGCTTAATATGCGCCGTCTGCCTTTTTACTTCTGCCTTCTGCCTTCTGCCTTCTGCCTTTGTGCCTTCTGCCTTCTGCTTTTGTTACTTTTTACTATGCCTCAACAAATCTTGATAAAATCGCGAAGACCACTTTTCTCACGCAAAGTCGTTTATGCCCATAAGGGTGCAAAGCACGCAAAGTTTTTTTATTAATTGTTGAACATATCCCAAATACCTTTTAATTGTAAAGGTATTAGGGTCAATGACTTCAGGAGTAGCTGAAAAAATTCCTTAAACATGTTGAGAGGGAATGGCACAGCAATATATTAGAAAACTTGTCGACAAACTGTCTCCCAGAGAGGGATTTGTTTTGGTGGTCACCTCTATTCTGGTTGGCGGAGGCACCGGCCTTGCTGCGGTCTTTTTCATCCGACTTATTGCCTTTATTCAAATTTCCGTATATGGCCAGGCAGAACGGTTGTTCCCCTTTCTCGGCACTCTGGCCTTCGTGTTTGTCCCGGTCCTGGGCGCCCTAATCGTCGGACCCATCATCGCCCATTGGGCCAGGGAAGCAAAAGGGCACGGGGTGCCGGAAGTCATGCAGGCCCTGATATTACGGGGCGGCCGCATCCGGGCCAGGGTCGCCATCGCCAAAATCATCGCCTCTGCTTTATGCATCGGCACCGGCGGCTCAGCCGGACGCGAAGGTCCCATTATCCAGGTTGGTTCCGCCTTGGGCTCCTCGGCCGGGCAATTGCTGCAGCTCTCCAACGAGCGCATCAAAAACCTGGTGGCCTGCGGGGCGGCGGCGGGCATCGCAGCTACCTTCAATGCTCCTATTGCCGGGGTGGCCTTTGCCTCTGAAGTATTAATGACCGAATTCCAGGTCAGCAAATTCGGCAATGTCCTGATTTCCGCGGTTTCGGCCAGTATTATCAGCCAAATCTTTCTCGGTGCGCGCCCTGCCTTCCTGGTCCCCAAATACATGATGCAATCACCTTGGGAAATCCTCCTGTACGTGGTTCTCGGGCTGCTTGCCGCACTGGTCGGCATCATGTTCATCCGCATGCTCAACGCATTTGAAAATATATTTGACGACTGGAAATTTCCGGAAACATTAAAGCCCGCTGTAGGTGCATTTCTTCTCGGTTTGCTGGGCTACACCTATCTCCGCCTTTCCGGATTTCTCACCTTTACTCCGGAAGAGTATCGGCTGGGCATGCCCCTGGTTGAAAACATCCCCCATGTATACGGTTCCGGTTTCACCTTTATTGAAGAAGTACTGCAAGGCAAGGAATCTCTCTTTCTCCTGGCCATGCTTGTCTTCCTGAAACCTTTGGCAACATCGTTCACCCTCGGATCAGGGAATTCCGGCGGTGTCTTTGCGCCATCCCTTTTCACCGGTGCCATGCTCGGTGGTGCTTTCGGGTATGTAGCAAAAGCCTTGTTTCCGGAAATCACCGGAGAAGTGGGGGCCTATGCCCTGGTAGGCATGGCCGCAGTGTTCGCGGCAGCAGCGCGCGCCCCCTTTACATCCATCCTCATTGTTTTTGAAATGAGCAACGACTATCATTTGATCCTGCCGCTCATGGCAGCAGGCATGGTTGCCTCTTCCTTCGCCCAATGGCTGTATCCCGAGTCTATCTATACTTTAAAGCTCACCAAGCGCGGTATCCGCTTGGAACAAGGCCGTGATATGGATGTCATGCAGGGGGTGCTTGTTGAAGAAGTCATGAATGATTCACCCATCACCATATATGAAGATCAGAAAGCCGCCGACCTTTTTGCCATATTTCAAGATACCCACCTCAATGGTTTTCCAGTAATTACAAGGGATTGGGAGGTTTTCGGCATAATAACCCTCCAGGATATGGAACGGTGGCTGGCAAAACACGAAGATAAGCAAATCCGCGACCTCAAGGTACGCGATGTTGCCACCACAGATCCTGTCACCGTATTTTTTGATGAACCTGTGTGGTCCGCCATCCAGAAAATGGCGCCGCGGGATCTGGCCAGGCTGCCGGTAATCTCGCGGCAAAACCCACCGAAGATGATCGGACTTATCAGTAGAAGTGATATCCTGCGGGCCTATGAAGTGGGCCTCATCCGCAAACAACATACCCAGCATGTCCGGGACCGTATGGTGCTCAGAAAAGTGGGCGATATGGAGTTCATCGAGTTCAGGGTGACAAGCTCGAGCCCCTGTCTCGGGAATAAGGTGTCTGATTTACAGCTGCCCCACGGTGCCAATATGGTGTCCCTGGTGCGCAAGGACGGCACCATGTATATCCCCCATGGCGGCACCAAACTCTTGAAAGGCGACAGGATCACAATACTTGTACGCGTGCGGCTGATAGAACAGATCAAAAAACATTTTGAAAGACCTGCACATCCTGCAATGCTGTAATTTTGAAAATTTGATGGCGTCGCAAAAAATCCGATCTACTGCGTTGTAGCGGGTTCTCAGGTGCTCGACATACCTGATGTATGCCTCCGCGCCCTCGACGCCTCTACTCCTTGTATATCGAACTTTTCGCAGTCTACGCATAGCTGCTTAGCCATCCTGTGACTTTTACGAGTTAATCAAATCTGAGTTTTTGGGTTTGACAATTATAAAAAGAAATGATGTGCTGTAGAAGGAAGGAGTTGTATCTCGTTTTTCAAAAAAACTATTGGCTAAAGGAGCAGGTCGTGTTACTGCAAGGCCCCACTATATCCGAACAAAGACAAGACACACGGTACACGGCCAAACCCGGAGCGTTTGCTGTCCTCCATTTTTCTATTGCAAAGATCGCGCAGATTCTCGATCTTGCCGCAGGTGGAATGGCTTTTTTCCATGTGAGCACGGGAAAATGGCCTCGAACACCTTTCCAGATTGATCTCCTGTTTGATGATGAGGATTTTAACAAGAATTCGGTGCAGATACTTTCAATTCCTGCCTGCGAAATTGTTTATGAAAAAGCCATTCCAGGAAATGATATGGTGCGCCGCGGCATCAGATTTGGAAACCTTTATCCTGACCAGCATGATCAGCTCGAGCGTTACATAAAAGCAGCAATCGCTGTAGATGAATAATTCATTTGAACACACGAAGTGAGCATTTATACCTGCCTCTAAGTGCAATCACCCGGCTTATTGGAGAAAAACGGAAATCCTGTTTTCGAGGGGCTGCGATCCACCAAAGGCGGACAGGCCCACTCAACAACCTCCGTCAAAAGACGGTGGGTTTTTAAATGAAAAGGACTGAAAGTCCGGATACGGATCAAATAGACCCGTTTGTATCGTGCTCGTGCTCGTGCTCCTAATCGCAAAGGAAGCATTACGTGTTTGATTATGAATACAAGGAAAATCGATTACGATTACGAACACGAATATAACAAATACGAGCTAAAGCTGCCTGCCTGAAAGGCAGGGGTATTACCCTTACCTGAGACGAATAAAAACCAGGGGAAAGCACCTTAAAAATATTAGAGGAAAAAATACCATGAGGAGTACGATAGTATTTGTTTTGGCAATGGTTGTATGGCTTGCCGGATGTGCAGCAAAAGCGCCGGCGCCTGTGGCCGTCCAGATCCCATCGAGAACGATAGATTACCTGGGCGAGGTGAAACCAATTTTGGATAAACGCTGTGTGGTGTGCCATTCCTGTTACAATTCACCATGCCAGCTCAAACTCAGCTCTTTTGAAGGCCTTGATCGCGGTGGCACCAAAAAACCCGTCTATCATGCCTCACGTTTGAAGACCATGGATCCCACCCGTCTCTTTACAGATGCCCAGTCTACGCAGGAGTGGCGTCAAAAGGGTTTTTTCAGTGTCACAGAGAGTACTGTGTCAGGCGAGTTAAATAACTCTCTCATGATTCAACTGCTTTCCCATAAAATGAAAAATCCGGTAAGTGTTGGAGAATATCGCCCTGAGGCAGAAGATCTGACCTGTTCCGAAAACCAGGTAGAGCTTGGCGGGTACCTGAAAAAACATCCGAACCGTGGCATGCCGTTCGGCTTCCCACCCCTCAAAAAAGAAGAGTTTGAGATCATTGCCGGCTGGCTGGCCCAGGGAGCTCAAGGACCGAACCCTGACCAGCAAAAAATTCTCACATCACCTGCTGAAAGTGATGCTTTGGCAATCAGCCAATGGGAGGCATTTTTCAATACAGACGATGCCAAGCATGCCATGACGGCCCGCTATCTTTACGAGCACCTTTTTCTGGCCCATCTGAAATTCGGTACGGAGACCAATGAATATTATGAATTGGTGCGTTCAAGGAGCGGGCCGGGAGAACCCATTGACCTTATTGCCACGGTGCGCCCTTACGATGATCCTGGCGTGGCAAGATTCTACTATCGTTTTAGAAAGATCCACGCAACTATCGTCCATAAAACCCACATGGTATTTGACCTTGACCATGCCAAACTCCAACGGTTCAAGGATCTCTTTATAGAACCGGAGTGGATGGAGTCCCCGCATCTGGTAGGCTATGATCCGAAACTGAGCGCCAATCCTTTTAAAGCATTTGAACAGATTCCGCCGCGCTCGCGCTATCAGTTTTTACTGGATAATGCCCACTATATTATAATGACTTTTATCCGGGGCCCGGTCTGTAAAGGTCAAATCGCCCTCAATGTGATTGATGATCATTTCTGGATCATGTTTTTGGATCCGGTGCATGACCTGAGCTTGAGGTACCCCGCTTTTTTGAAATTGCACAGTGACAATCTGAGAATGCCCATCGAAAAGGGAAGCGACTATCGTATCTTTAAGGCTATCAGTAATGAGTATCACAAGGCGGCTGTTGCGTTTTATAAAGACCGGCAGGACTATTACATGTCCCACAATTATAATGGTCTTGGCTATGAAGCTATCTGGAAAGGAAACAGTGGTAAGGATGCCCCGGTGTTGACGGTATATCGCCATTTTGACAGCGCTTCCGTGCATAAGGGGGTGCTTGGCAACCTGCCAAAAACAATGTGGGTTCTTGACTACCCTTTGTTCGAACGCATCTATTATGCGTTGGTTGCCGGCTTTGATGTTTACGGCAATGTTGCCCACCAGCTGTCTGTCCGTCTTTATATGGATGCCCTCCGGGTGGAAAGCGAGAGCTATTTCCTGGATTTCCTGCCTCAGACAAAACGGCAGGAGATTATGCAATCGTGGTACAAGGACAAGGATTTAAAGAAAATTAACTACTACCCCGCTACCATGCCTGCAAAAATATCTTTTGCTTCTGATGACCCAAAGCGTGAGTTTATAGAATATATTATTAACAAACATATTCTGCCTGCAACAAATATAGCGTTTGATCCAATAAACTATTTCCAGGCAGGAGCTTCTCATCCGCCACTCCCTGCGAAGTATGAAAACAAGGCCGACTACCTCCAAGGTTTTCGTGCCCTTTCTAAACCGGGTACTTCGATTTTCTCTATTGTGGATGATTACAATGCCAATCTTGCCTACATAAGGATACGCCTTGCAAGTGGAGAAAACCATGTGGTTTCCATTGTACTCAATCGTTGGCATGACAATGTGGCCTTTCTGATTGGTGAGGATGACACTCTCGATTCTTCAAAGGACTGTGCTCATTTCATTGAGGGCTTTATCGGTTCGTATCCCAATTACTTTTTTGATGTACATGAAAAAGATCTGCCCGATTTTTTTGATCTCCTGGCACATTTTAAAAAAAGCCCCGCATATGTTGAACGAATCTCTAAGTATGGAGTGAACAGAGCAGATGATACCTTTTGGGACGAATATGATTGGTTTCAGGAGCGTTTTAACAATGATGAACCAATCAAATCAGGATTATTTGATTTGAACCGTTATTACTACAAAGCGGGAAAACCTTAGGTGCTCTGCGCCTGAAGATAACAAAAAATTGCTGTAGATCGTAATTTTGCGAAGGCGCTATGTCAGAAACATCTGTACTTTTGCATAGAAGAAGGTGTCCTCTCCCCTAACCTTTTGTAAATAAGTCATTTTTTAAAGTATCAAAACCATACCTTTTTTTCGTGAAATGCTTCACTGAGGCGGTGAGCGATAAAGGTAATACTATATTTAGTCAGTGACAAGACACAGACTACGGCTCCGGTAAAAAATGGAGGGAAAGGGAGCAACCACGCTTCTCGCAAAAATTTGCGAGAAGCGTGGTTGCATATTAGGTCAATCTTTGCCCGTTGCAGGATTTTTTCGAAACCTTGGAATCAGCATGGGCACTTTGCTCTGATACCTGCGGTACGGCGCGCCGATCTCTTTCACAAGTTTCCATTCCTCAAGTATCGTCCCCAAGATCAGATACACCGTCAAAACTCCCTTGCTCACCAGGCTCACGTCTGTTACCGAGCCAAAGGCCCAGACAAAAGCGATACCGCCTGAATACCAGGGGTGCCGTACATAATGAAGCATTCCCTTGGTTTCAAAATGAATGTCTAATGAACCTTTTTGGGCCAAGTAATCCAATGCCTGGCTGATGCCCATGAAATATTTAAGGTCGTAGACTGCCGCCCCTCCGGCAAAGAGGATCAATGCATAGATAAACAAAAACATCTGGACCAGCCGCCACGGTCCGGTCCAGGTGAAAAAAATCTGTTGTTCAAGGGAGTATTGATATGCGACAACAGGAATTAAGGTGATAATACTGGTAATCACATAAAAGAGACGGTAAAAGGCGAATCGCTTTCCAAGACGCTGCTTCATCCAGGCGATAACCGGAAGGGAAATGAGCAGGCTGTGGATGATACACCACAATATCCACAAAGCTGCCAATGAAAGGAGGCCAGCCATTGTCAATTAAAACCTCTATCAATCCCGACACCAGAATTCCTGATACTAACGGGATCGATCGTAGGTACCAATCAATTCCGCCTTGGCCAGAATATGTCCCTCCATTGCCTGCAAAAGCTTCTCCTTGGAAGGTTTTTTTAAGTCAGGCAGCACAGTGTCCAGGGCATAGAGTTTATGGAAATATCGATGGGTGCCAATGGGTGGGCAGGGTCCGCCGTATCGGGTGCGGTTCCAGTTATTGGTCCCCTCCTTAATTCCATCCGGAAGCTGGCTGGGTTCAACGTCTTCAGCCAACCCGTTTATCTCAGGCGGAATATTATACAACACCCAGTGCACCCAGGTCATTTTCGGTGCAGCCGGGTCCGGGGCATCCGGATCATCCACGATAAGAGCCAGGCTCTTTGTGCCTATAGGTGCTCCCGACCATTCCAAGGGCGGAGAAACATCCCTTCCGTCACAAGTGTAATCGCTTGGTATCCCTCCTTTGTGCCGAAACACATCCGAAACAATAATAAATGCCATGGCGCCACCTCCCTTCCCCATTACTTCATTTGCCGCCGCTGTTCCTGCCATGAAAACCATGATCAAGGTAATTACGGCGACAAAGGGTCCCATGGAGAAAAAGGACCCAATTGAACTCCTAGCAGTTTGGAAGCCTCTTACCTTCAACACTCCCATATAACTCAACAACCTCCGTCTAAAGACAGTGGGTTTTGAATAAAAAGGACTAGAAAGTCCGGATACAGGTCAAATAGGCCCGTATGTATCGTGCTCGTGCTCGCAATCGTAATCGTAATCGTAATCGTAATCGTAATCGTAATCGAAAAGGAAACATTACGTGTTTGATTATGAATACAAGGAAAATCGATTACGATTACGCGCACGAGCACGAATATAACAAATACGAGCTTAAGCCGGCTGCCACATATTTTGACCTCACTAAAATCTTGGCAAGCTTGAAAAGGGATTGTCAAACATAATTTGAACCGAAATGAATTCCATGTTAAGAATGAAACTTTCCGCGGCTTGCTGAAAAGCACATCCTGCTTCTCTTCTTCAGGCTGATCAATATGTCTTTATTTTGGATATTCCAAAATTATCGGATCAGCGCTACTATGCAGCGATGATTTGTTTTAATGACTACAAAAAACTTATGGAAGATGTTAACAATGAAATCCGCAAGCTGGAAAAGCAATATAAGGGTATACTTCAGTGCAGGCCCGGCTGTATCAAGTGCTGTAAGGAACTGAGCGTCTTGCCTTTGGAAGCAGAGATTTTGCAAGAGGCATTCAACGCATTAAGCAATGACGTAATCCAAATAATTCACAGTCAGGCAAAAAATAAAAACAGAGCCTGCCCATTTCTGATCGAAAACCTCTGCAGCGTATATCAGGCAAGGCCCCTCATCTGCCGCACCCACGGCTTGCCTGTTGGATATGTAAATAATAATAACGAGACGATCGAGGTCTCTGCCTGCCCTGTTAATTTTTCGGAAGATGCGGAATTTGGGATCGATGACTTGCTCCTGATGGACCAATTCAATGCAATACTTGCTACTCTAAACGAAAAATTTAGCCAAAAAATAGGGCACTTACCAGTTCAACGAATCTCCATCAGGGACATCATTACTCAACAACCTCCGTCTAAAGACGGTGGGTTTTGAATAAAAAGGACTGGAAAGTCCGGTACGGCTCAAATAGATCCGTTTGTATCGTGCTCGTGCTCGTAATCGTAATCGTAACCGTAACCGTAACCGTAATCGAAAAGGAAGCATTACGTGTTTGATTATGAATACAAGGAAAATCGATTACGATTACGCGCACGAGCACGAAAACAACAAATACGAGCTATAGCTGCCTGCATGAAAGGCAGGGGGGTATTAACCTTAACTGCGACAATAAAAAAGCCCATTCCGCAATCTTTCGATCCTCGGAATGGGCTTTTTTATTTTGATATCTTACAGAAGGAAATCTGAAGCGTGCTTCTTTAACCTCTTTCTACTTTCCAGTTAAGGCCGTGAACAATCCCTGGGTCATCTCCATAAGCCCGCCGCCTGAAATAGCGCTGATCAGGCAGGCCAAGGCCCAAAGGCCGACCAGTGCTGAGATTACCCCCATGGCAATAAGGCTGCTTTTGGAAACGGAATCAATACCGGCCTGGGTGCTTTCAATCTCTTTTGTCTTGTTTTTGGTTTTTGCCAATGTCCTGGTCATGGTCGTCGCCTCACTGAGAAATTCTATTTACAGATTCTTAGCCAATCACTGCCCCTAACCAACCTCTGATAAGTTCAGCAGGTCCGCTGGATACGAGTGCTATTGCCATGCAGGCAGTTGCCCAAATGCCAACCAGTGCAGATGAACCGGCCAAGACAGCCATGCCGCCTTTTGTTACTGCAGCTGTTCCAGTATTAACGGATGCAATTCCCTGAGTCCTGGTTTTATTTTTTGTCATTGTGGTGTTCATGATGTTCCTCCTGTTATACTTTTTTCTCTTGTTGCCTTTTTGAATCCTTTTTTTGCTCTTTGCTTTTATACTATTGCCAATTCCATGCCAACACGAAAAAAGTAACAATATTAAATACTTATAAAATTGAGTGGCGTTTATTCCTGTCATTATGGCACGATTTTTTGCCATTTTGGCAAATCAAGACTCCCGGCAGAATTAAGTAGGAAACAAACGAGCAACTATCATTAGAATCCTCCGCAGGTCCATCCATGGCACAATCTCTCCTCTCTGGCTATTTTATGGTTGACTTCATCGCCTCCATTTTTCATATATACATGTATCACGACCGGCGACTTGGGGGGCAGCTGGTTTGATGCCACAGTACTTATGCATTTATAAGGAACAAACCTTCGAAATTCTTTCTGGTGGGGAGGAGATCCATGAAAAAGCTATGGTGTATATGCTTTGTATTCTTTCTGTTGATACATTCGCTATCTTTTGCAAATCTCATTGATATTTCAAATCCAAAGGATTTTTCCGGAAATCCCAGTTGTGAGATAGGGTACTCTCTTATTGAAGGGGTGTGTGTCGCGGATCAATCTCTCCTGCACTTCAATTCGGATGACATTGCCACTGCTATAATAGCTTACAAATCCTCCACTCAGAACAAACAACATACAGGCCGAATTGCAGGCGAATCTGACATTGCTCTACCCTCGGGAATACCGGCATACAGTACTTTCATTGAGGAAAGAGAGAGCAACATTCTCAAACTCAGAAATGGTGCAACAGCCAAAGTACCTTTCCAGGATCTCTGGCATGCCAGCGGTAAAAGGGGATGCATCCTTTTCAAAGAAGGAGCGGAATGGAAATTATGGATTATCCGGCAGGATCCAATAAAAAAACAGCTCTTTACTGTTGAACTGCTGGAAGAGCCCGAGCCGGAGCCGACCTATGTGACCTCAGTTTCTCAGTTTCTGGAACTTACCGACCAGCATTTTTAACCTTTGGCCCACAAGCCAAGGAGAAGGGGTGTAGAGACCCAACAGCCTCCGTCTGAAGACGATGGATTTTGAATGCAAAGGACTGAAAGTCCGGATACGGGTCAAAAAGATCCGTTTGTAACGTTTTCGTGCTCGTAATCGTAATCGTAATTGAAAAGGAAGCATTCTGTGTTTGATTATGAATACAAGGAAAATCGATTACACGATTACGCGCACGAGCACGAAAATAACAAATACGACCTAAAGCTGCCTAATTGAAAGGAAGGGGTACTTACCTTAACTGAGACTATTACCACAAAGACATTACAGAATCGCTGGGACAATCATCCAGCTCAGCGACCATTGAAAAGAATCGTCCCGTTCAAGAGCGACAACACCACCCATCTGAAAGCGGACCACACCCCTGTCTGCATCCTTGCACAGCAGAAAGGAGGCAAGCCTGGCCATATGGGGCAGATGGCCCACCAGCATCAGATCATCCTCATTTTCTGCAAGGCGATCCGCCCAGAGTGAAGGATCGGCAAGAGGTTCCAGGCCGTCGGTTTCCTCCGGCGCCGGCAGATTCATCGTAGAAGCAAGGGCGTCCGCCGTCTGCTGGGCACGCAGTTTGCCGCTGTGCAATACCTTATCAACGATAATGGCGCAATGGGCTGCGCCATATTCCGCAACCTTTCTGATGTCATCCAACCCCTGCATGGCAAGCGGCCGTCTGGAATCTTCCTCCTTGGAGGTGGCCTGAGCGTGCTGCACAAGATACAGTTTCATTATTTTCCTCCCCTTCACCTTAAATTAAGTTGATCTGTTAATTAACGACCGCCCTTAGTAGGAGTGGCAAAAGATGCGAATCTAAAAGGGTAATCAATATTAGCAGTTAAGCTTTTTACATTGCCATTTCACGCAGCCGAGCAGCGCAGAATTGGCCGGATTAAGCGCGAGGACTGTCTGAGCACGCAGGGTAGTCACGCAACGCGGGACCAAGTGAACGGCTGCCCTTTCTTTTTGGTTCTTTTTCTTTCGGGCAAGCAAAGAAAAAGAACAGATTGATATAAAGTGCATACTCAAAATGATCATTAGAGTAAATTATTCTGAAAATCTCCCATTATAACACATAGCAAAATTTGGACCATCAGAATAGCTGATGGTTTAATGGGTTAAGTAAATCGTAAACAAAACCCAAAAGACAATGTCAAGGATTCTGATCAATAACCGAAGGTATCTGGTTGTGCTGCCGAAAATACTCATACATGACAATTGAGGCGGCAACGCTGACGTTTAAACTCTGTACCCTGCCCTGCTGTTCGATCCTGAGGCTCTGGATGTGGTTGAAATCTCGTTTGTCAAAACTGAATCCGAATTCTTCATGTCCGTATATAAAGGCGCTTCTTTTTGGCAGTTCCACACGATTAAGTAACTCACCTTCCTCAGGCTCCAGAGTGAAGAGGGTATACTTCCTACTTACCAGATGTTCGTAGCACTCGGCAAAGGTGTTGTAAAAGAAGGCCGGCACCCACTTGAAAGAGCCCATAGCCGATGCAGGATCGAAAAATTCCGTCCCGATCAGATGCACTCCACGGGCACCAAAAGCATCGGCGCTTCTGAATATCTTGCCGATGTTGAACGATGGTTTCAGGTTATCCAGCACAATGATAAATTCATGGACACCCGGTGTTGCCTGCACCAGGTTCTGCCTTCTGTGCCGTTCATACCTCTTTTCCGCCAGCTTGTGCGCCTCCTGTCTCAGCCGACGGAGTTTTCTATTCACCATTGCATTTCCTTGTCCAGCAGTTTAAAGCAGTATACTAATTGCATGTGCTGTTTTCCAAGCGTCGCAAACAACCATAGGTTTATTATTTCCTTTAGAGGATCACATACATTCCATAATCCCCATGCTTCTATCCAAAAAACAACCACAGTATATTTCCGTTTCTCGCCGCACCGACATTCCTCGTTTTTATAGCGATCAATTTTTCGCGGCCTGGGAAAACGGTGAGATCACCTACAACGGAGGTTACGGCCGTTCGTATACTGTTTCATTGAAGCCGGAAGACGTCTTGGGGTATATCTTCTGGTCCAAGGATTATAGCCTACTTATAAAAGACCCTCGCTTTAAAAGGCTTATTGCAACAAATAACGCTGTCTTTCATTTCACCATCAACCACTGTCCATCCTTGGAGCCGAATGTTGCACCTCTCGACCACAGAATTCAGACCCTGGAAAAGCTCTGTGAGCTAGTGGGGGCGGAAAGGGTTCTTTGGCGCTATGATCCCCTTTGCCGCTATCAGAATCCAGGAAAACTGGCCATGGACAATGGCGATGGATTTTTCCGTTTGCTTTCTTCCATGGAACGACTGGGAATCACACGATGTTATTTTTCCTTTATGACACTATATGCCAAGTTGCAGAACCGATCGATACGCTTTCTTTCCTTTACCCCGGAGGAACGCGAGGCAATAACAACTAGGATGCTTCTCGCCGCCCAACATGCCGGGATTACCATCTATAATTGCTGCAATCATGAGGTCCACGAGAGCATCCCGCAAATCCGCTCTGCCGCCTGCGTTGACCAAGATCTCCTGATGCAGACCGACAGGTTCGGAAACCATTTGCCTCTCTCCAGAAAACCAACCAGGAAAGGATGCGGCTGCTTCCAGAGCCGCGATATCGGCTCATACCTTCAGAAATGCCGGCACGGCTGCCTGTATTGTTATGCCAATCCTTTGATTAACCGGACTGTTCCTTAAGAAACGCAAGAAGCTCGTGGTGCCATATATCGGGATTATCCAAGTAGCAGGGATGGGGCGCTTCCTCGATGATCACCAGCCTGGCATTATCAATGGAGTGCTCAAGCAGTTTACCGTTCTCAAGAGGCGAAATAGTATCCATACCGCCCCAGACCACCAGACAGGGGACCTTGATCTCAGCCAGCCGCTTTCTGTTTTCCTGAACTCCCACTGCGCCAACCAGCACCAGACCGCCCACCAGATCCGGCCGCGCCAAGGCAAACTCCAGACTCACCCGGCCGCCCATGGAAGGACCGACAAGTACCGGTTTCTTTAGCCCAGCCTGTTCGATCACCGCCACTAGGACTTCCTGTGGATTCATGGAGCACTGCGGTGATTTACCGAATCCCGGCAGATCAAGGGCCACGGCGTGAAAACCCGCCTCGGCAAGGGTGCTCAGTGTTTGCAGATCATGCCAGGTCTGGGCCTGAAACGCCATGCCGTGCAGGAGCAGAACATCCTGCCCCTCAGGATTGCCGGCCTGCAAGGTATGCACCTGGCAACCATTTATACCAAAAACCTTTTCTTCTATCTTAGTCATTGCACCCTCCATGAAAATCAAATAAAGAATCCAGAGGCCAGAAGAACCTAACCATTATAATTATTCATAATCAAAAACCGGCGGGCACAGCCCGCCCTACTCTGTGCCCTCTGCCTATTGCTTCTGTTCCCTCTGTGTTCTCTGTGTTCTCTGTGGTAAAAAAGCTTACTTGTGATTCCATCAAAGCCTATGCACCCGATTAAACAACCGCATTTGTTCCGGGCTGTCAACCAGCTTCTTGAGCGCCCGCAATGAAGTGCCATCTACCCGGAGATGATAGACCGGAACATGGCGGACCAGCTCGAGTTCTCTGGCAACAAGCATGTGCCGGTGGCATTTTAAGGGATTTTCCTCCGCACACATGAGTGCAATTCGCCAGCCGGCAGCAAGTCCTTTTTCCAACCGATCAAGGCCCTGCTGGAACTGGGCCGACTCTGCAATTCGTACATATTTTTCTTCTACAGGAAGCGCGGCTATCCCTGGATCCCTTGGTTTGCCGCCCAAGCCATCTCCTAAATAAAGATATTGCAATTCCGTTTCCTCGAGGGACTTGGCAATCTCTGCTTTATTGTATTGCGGCACATAGCGGGAATACGGCGCCGAGCGGATATCCACAACCACCTCAATAGCCTTGGCTTTGAGCATCTCAATAAAAGCAACCAGCCTGTGGTTGGAATGCCCGATGGTAAAAAGCGCATCCATAATGAAATCAATATTTTCCCTTGTCCCTATGAGGACATGTGATGCCAAACACTAATGTCAGAACTGCTGACCTCATGACATAATATTGAGGAGATAGAGGGACCCTATAGGAAATTGTTTGATACCGAGTTAAGTGCCTAAAGTGCACTAAAGTTCGAAGTGCCTAAAGTTAAAGGAATATCTGACAAAACAAGTACATTAACTTTAGGCACTTAAGGCACTTCGAATTTTAGGCACTCTTACGGGCATTATCAATGCTCATATCATCGTAAAATCCTCGAATTCAGGAAATCTGAATGTCGTGACACGACACTAGAGAATATTCTTCATTCAACCTAAAGAATATTCTCTAAAACCTGGAGGATCATTTCACCTGATACAGTTAACTATTCAAAATGAAAACAAAAAATATCATGGCATCAGTATTGCTTTTATAAAGACGCTGATGCTATCCTTTCACAATAATTACATACTAAGGACATAAAATAGAAATCAAGAAATCAGTAATGAATATAACAGCTCATGCTCCCCGACGCTTTACTATAAAACATATCCTTCTCTCCCTCACCCTTGTTACTGCATTATTCTTGAGATGTGCCGCACCTCTCCAAGGTGCGGAGAACAGCATGGACCTCGAACAGAAAGTTATTGGGGGCCCGGCCATTGCGGATCTAATTGCCTATGGATACCGGAACAACCAAACCGTTGCGGCACAACGCCAGACATGGCGCATGGAGATTGAACGCTATCGGCTGGAAAGCGGCTACCCTGATCCGCAAGTGATGGTCACCTATTTCACCGATCCCATTGAGACCAGACTGGGGCCCCAGGATTGGAACGCCACCCTGACCCAGCAGATCCCGTTTCCAGGTAAACTGACCAAGAAAGGCGCCATTGTAGCAACCGATGCCAAGATAGCCCGGCTCGGACTGGACAAGGCAGTGCGGGATATGATCGTCAGCATTCGGGAGTCCTACCACGAACTCCTTTACATCCAGGCAGCAAAAAAGATTGCCGCCAGAAACAACGAACTGCTCGAGCAGTTCCGAAAGATCTCGGAGACTTCCTATGCAGAAGATCATGCCACTCTGGCTGATGTGGTCAAGGCCCAGGCCCAGGTTGGCCAGCTGCGCTATGATATTTTACTGCTCGAGGAACTTGAACAGACGGAAAAAACCAAACTGAACACCCTGCTGAACCGTGATCCTCATGCGGTTATCGGCAGATTGTCAGGGACAACAATAAGTCCGGTTGTATACAACCTTGAGGAAATCTATCAATTGGCCCAGAAAAACAGTGAAGAAATTCAAAGTGCTGACCTGCAATACCGGAAAAGTAAAATCAAAAAGAAACTGGCTGGATATGGATTCTTACCGGATTTCAAGGTCGGCGTTTTTTATGCGGAGATAGGCGATCCTGATGTTCTCTCGCCGCCAAAGGACGCAGGCCGAGATGCGGTAGGCGTCCAGGCAGGTATGACCATCCCGCTCTGGTTTGGAAAAAATAAAAGCGGCCTGGACCGCGCCGGCGCCGGCACGGAAAAAGCCCTGGCCTTGAAAAACGAAACAATTAACAGGACAAATGCAGGCATCCGTGAGATGTTCTTCCGCCTCAGGAATGCTCAACGCCTTGTCTCTCTTTATGAACAGGAACTTCTGCCCCAAGCCGTCCGCAGTCTGGAATCCATGGAAACCTGGCAGCGTGAAGGCCAGGGGAGCTTTGCCGATCTGCTTGAGATCCAGGCCACGGTGTATAATTTTCAACTTTCCCTGGCCCGGGCTCAAGCCGACTATGGCAAATTCCTGGCCCGCCTGGAAAGGTTATGCGGCCGAGGCCTCACCAGCATCGAACCAACCGGGAACCAAGCAGAGGGGACCGTGCCATGAAGTATTGTACAGCATTGGTCCTTGCCCTGATTCTGCTCGGTTCCAATTATGCCCTGGCAGGTTATGGTAGCCTGAAAAAGGAATTTAATTCATATCAGCCCAGTATATTTTATCAGGAAAATGTCCGGGACCGCGAACCTTTGGAAACAGCGGATGTTCCTGATTTAGATGCATTCAAAATGGGAATTGAGCAGCTCGAACAGGCCAAAGCCAGCTGGCAAGAGGCAGTTGCCTCATCCTCTTCTGCTGAAAGCTTTTTCAGGCCTGATCCTGAGCGATTACGCCGCTTGCAGGAGATTGCTGCGGATGATGAAAAAACAACCGCAGTCCTTAACGAAAAATTTCTGCTTGCGGACCTAGAAATACTGGTCCTGCTCAGAAGCCCTGCCATCAAAGCGGCCCAGGCAAACATGACCGCTGCCCTTCAATCCATCAGCCAGGTTGCCAATCTTGAAGAAATTCTCAAGCAATACACCGCTTTTACGGAAGCGCTTATGACCGCCGTCGGCCCCATGAAAGGTAAGGTCCCGGTCAAAAACAGCTTCCCCTTCCCCGGAACCATGGCGCTGAAAGGGGAAATCGCCAATCAGGAGGTCATCGCGGCCCGCGCACAACTGGAAATAGCACGTCGCACCGTGCTGACTAAAACCCGCAAAGGATATTGGAATCTACTCTTCAATCACAAGGCTCAGGAGATTTCCAGTGATATGGTCCAGCTCCTGAAACACCTTGAGACAGTGGCCAAGACCCGCTACGAGACCGGCAAGACCGGTTTCCAGAATGTGATCCAGGTGCGGATCAAACTGGCAACCATCGAAGAAGAACTCAACACCTTGCATGAAAAACAGCTAACCCTTGAAGCCCTGCTCAAAAACCTGCTCAATCTACCCCCCAATTCCCGGATCGGTGCTCCTACAGCCGGGGAAGCCCCCGGAGAGATGCCGCTCCTGGATCCTCTGTACCCTATCGCCCTTGCCAAGCGGCAGGAACTCAGAAAAACGCGCGCCATGATCGCAAAAATGGAACTGATGATCGAAATGGCGGAAACCATGATCCTGCCGCCGTTAACTTTGAATCTTTCCCGGTTCGAGGATGAGGCGGTTCGCCAGGTAGGCACGGCGGCGCAGAAGGAAACCTTCCCGGCCGCCACCACGGCGGCAATGGGCGCCGGACTTCCCAAAGCACCTTGGTTCGGCAGCAATGACGCTTACATAAACCGAACCCGCCACAGCTTGCAGGCTCTCAGGAATACCCTTGCAAAAATGGAGGCGGAAACCCTGTTCATGGTGCGCCGGGCATGGTTCAGCCTTGACAAGGCCAAACGGGAAGAAGCGCTTTATGCGGACAACATTGTGGACCTGTCCCAGGCGGCGCTTGAGGTGGTCACCAGCGGCTACGAGTCGGGCAAGGCGCCCTTTGCAGATGTCATCACTTCCTATACCAACTGGCTGCAAGCCTTATTAAAGCAGGAACAGAGTAGAAGCGACCTGGGCATTGCCTACAGCGTTCTTGAGGAAACCATCGGCGCCTCCCTGCCCTAAGGAGTTACTCTATGACATTCATGGAAAACATGAAGAAAAAGAAAATATCCCCCCTGCTGGCCGCTGCCCTATCCGCAGTCATCACCTTGACTGTTGCCGGCGGGGCTTTTTATTTGATCGGCAACCATGCCGGCGATCAGCAGACAGCAGCGGTCCCCCATACCACTGCAGATCACGCAGATGAAGCAACCCTGTATACCTGCGGTATGCACCCGTGGATTATTTCCGAAGAACCTGGCCTCTGCCCCATCTGTAATATGGAGCTGACGCCAAAGCTCGATGATACCGGATCAGGAGATCCATCAGGGAACGAAGAACGCAGGATCGCCTATTGGCGGGCGCCCATGGACCCCACCGAAATTTATGACAAGCCCGGCAAAAGCAAGATGGGCATGGACCTGGTCCCGGTATATGAGGATGAAGTGATCGGCGGGGTGGAAGTAAAAATAGACCCGGTTACCCAGCAGAACATGGGAATCCGCACCCAGCTGGTAAAAAAGGCGCCCCTGATCAGGTCCATCAGAACTTACGGCCATATAACCTATGACGAGACCAGGACCGCGGAGATCAATCCCAAATTCAACGGCTGGATTGAAAAACTTCATGTGGATTTCACCGGCCAGATGGTCGAGAAAGGCGAACCGCTCTTTGATATATATTCTCCGGAACTCCTTTCCGCCCAGGAGGAATTCCTGGCCGCCCACAAGAACCTGGAAAGGATGAAAGGCGACCGGGGCAGGGACCTGCTGGAGTCGACCCAACGCCGCCTTGCATACTGGGATGTTCCCCAGGACCAGATCGAATCAATCAAGAAGTCCGGCAAGGTGCGAAAAACCATTACCATCCCCTCCCCTTTCAGCGGGGTGGTCACCAAGAAAAATGCGGACGAAGGCTCCTATATCAAAGCCGGAACAACGGTGTTCCAGATTGCCGATCTCCGCAAGGTATGGGTGGAAGCCCATATTTTCGAGTACGAGCTACCCTGGATCAAAATCGGCCAGGAAACGGAAATGTCCCTGCCCTATGAGCCGGGGAAAAAATACACCGGCACCGTTTCCTACGTTTACCCCTATCTGCAGCAGAAAACCCGTGATGTCGTCATCCGCCTTGAATTCGACAATCCCACCCTGGAACTCAAACCGGACATGTATGCAGATATCATGATCCAGGTCAGTTCCCAGGGCGAAGGCTTGGTCATCCCCTCGGAAGCGGTGATCCGGTCCGGCAAAAGAAACCTGGTGTTCGTTACCCGCGGCGCCGGCAAATTCACGCCCCGGGAAATCACCCCCGGCCTGACCCTGGACAACGGCATGGTTCAGGTTTTGTCCGGCGTGGCTGAAAATGACGCAATTGTGACATCCGGACAGTTCCTTATTGATTCCGAATCCAAGCTCAAGGAGGCGGTGCAGAAGATGATCGAGGCAAAGACCGCAAAACCGCCGCCAAAGGAAGAATCCGTAAATGACTTCTTTAAGGACATGTAGGGTGTGGGACAGCAGCCATCATCTTAAGACCTTACTGCGCACAGCATCATGATAGAAAAAATCATCGAATGGTCCATAAATAACCGGTTCATCGTCATCCTGGCCACTATCTTTATGATCCTGGGCGGCATTCTCGCCATGCTCAACACGCCGCTGGACGCCATCCCGGATCTTTCGGACGTGCAGGTTATCATCCAGACCGATTATCCCGGCCAGGCCCCCCAGGTGGTTGAGGACCAGGTGACCTATCCGCTCACCACGGCCATGCTCTCCGTACCTTTTGCCAAAGTAGTGCGGGGCTACTCCTTTTTCGGCGTCTCCTTTGTTTATATCATTTTTGAAGACGGCACCGATCTGTACTGGGCCCGTTCCCGCGTCCTGGAGTACCTGAACTTCGTGGCCGGCAGGCTGCCCGAGGGTGTCACCCCGAGCCTGGGCCCGGACGCCACCGGCGTGGGCTGGGTGTATGAATACGTGCTGCAGGATACCACTGACCGCCATGATTTGCAGCAGCTCAGGTCCATCCAGGACTGGTATCTACGCTATGAACTCACCGCGGTCCCCGGGGTTTCCGAGGTCGCCTCCATCGGCGGCTACGTCAAACAGTACCAGGTGGAGGTCGATCCCAACAAGCTCCTGGCCTACAACCTTTCCATCGGCAAAATCAAGCAGGCCATCCAGCGCTCCAACCGGGATGTGGGCGGCAAGCTCATTGAAATGGGGGAGACTGAATTCATGGTGCGGGGGTTGGGCTATATCCGCTCCATGCAAGATCTGGAAATCATAGCCGTGGGCGTCGACCGGATGGGGACCCCGATCCTGCTGAAAAATATTGCCCATATCCACGTGGGGCCCGAATTGCGGCGCGGCATACTGGAATGGAACGGCCAGGGCGAAACCGTGGGCGGCATTGTGGTGATGCGTTACGGCGAAAACGGCCTGGAGATCATCAAAAACGTCAAGGAAAAGCTCAAAGAGCTGGAAAAAGGGCTGCCGGAAGGGGTGGTGATCAAAACCGGCTATGACCGCTCCAACCTGATCCTACGCGCCGTTGACACCCTGAAGGAAAAACTCCTTGAAGAAATGATCGTGGTGGCCCTTATCTGCGTGGTATTCCTGCTCCATTTCCGCTCAGCCTTTGTGGCCATCTTCACCCTGCCGGTAGGGATCCTCATGTCGTTTCTTGGCATGTATTTTCTGGGCATAAATGCCACTATCATGAGCCTAGGCGGCATTGCCATTGCCATCGGCGTCATGGTGGACGCCTCGGTAGTGCTGGTGGAAAACGCCCACAAACATCTGGAAAAAGAAAAGGGGAGCAAGACCCACCTGCAGATCATCGTCGATGCCTCCAAGGAGGTGGGACCGGCCCTGTTTTACAGCCTGCTGATCATCACCATATCGTTCCTGCCGGTGTTTGCCCTGCAGGAACAATCCGGCCGCCTCTTCAAACCCCTGGCCTATACCAAGACCTTTGCCATGGCGGCATCCTCCATCCTGGCCGTCACCATCATCCCGGTGCTCATGACCTTCTTTATCCGCGAACATGCTCTGCCCCCGGCAATGAGCCGAAAGAAAAAAACCATTTCCTGGGCAGCGGCAATCGGGGCGCCGCCTTTGCTGGTCATCATCGGCGGCCTTGCCGGGCTTGAGTTGCCGGGCTGGTCATTACTTGCAGCATTGGCAGTCTCCCTTTTTGCCGCGATCTTCCTGGTCCCGCAGCGGCTGATCGCTGAAAAGCGCAATCCGTTAAGCAAATTCTTTGTACGCACCTACCTGCCTGTTATTACCCAGGTGCTCACATGGCCCAAAATTACAATGCTCATCGCTACCTTTGTCATCATCGCCAGCTGGTCCCGGCCTGTCCATCACCAAGGCCAAGGAAATCCTGCAGCAGACCGATAAAATCATCCAGAGTTTTCCGGAAGTGGACCATACCCTGGGCAAGATCGGCAGGGCCGAGACCGCCACGGACCCGGCGCCCCTTTCCATGATTGAAACCACCATCACTCTGAAACCGAAAGTCACCTATGAAACCATAACCGTGGACCGCTTCTTTTCCGGCTGGCCCGAATGGCTTAAAGGCCCGCTCAACCTTATCCTGCCTGAAAAGAAACAGGGCAAGATCCTTGACCAGTGGCGCAAAAGGAAAATAGAGCGCTTCTTTTCCGGCTGGCCCGGCTGGATCAAAATGCCGTTCACCTTCATCTGGCCGGAAGAGCGTTATATAACCATCGACGAGTTAGCTGACGATCTTAATAGTGCCATCCAGTTTCCAGGGCTGACCAATGCTTGGACCATGCCGATCAAGACCAGGATCGACATGCTGTCAACCGGCATAAAAACCCCGGTGGGCATCAAGCTTATGGGTCCTGATCTTGAAGTGCTAGCGGATTTGGGATCGAAAATCGAAGCGTTGGTCCGCGATATTCCAGGCACCTTATCCGCCTATTCCGAACGGGTCACGGGCGGTAATTTCCTGGATTTTACCATTCGCCGCGATCAGATAGCCCGTTACGGACTCACAGTAGGCGATGTGCAGGATGTCATTTCCACGGCCATTGGCGGTATGAACGTCACCTATACCGTGGAAGGCCTTGAACGCTATCCGGTGAGTCTACGGTATACCCGGGAACTGCGGGATGACATCGAGCAGGTGAAGCGCGTCCTGGTTTCCACTCCCACCGGGGCCCAGATACCCCTGGCCCAATTTGCCGACATCAACCTGGTCAAAGGCCCGCCGGCAATCAAAAGCGAAAATTCCCGGCAGACCGCTTGGATCTACGTGGATCTCAAGGGCGTCGATGTGGGGTCTTACGTAAAAACGGCCAAGGAAATCGTTGAAAATGAAATTGCTTTTCCTTCCGGGTATTCCATTATCTGGTCCGGGCAATACGAATACATGGAAAAAGCGCGTAAAACTTTAAATATTATCATTCCGGTGACCATTGCCGTTATCTTTGTCCTGCTCTTTATCCATTTCCAGAACATGATCGAGGCCTTGATTGTCATGGCCAGCCTGCCCTTTGCCCTGGTGGGCGGCGTCTGGCTTTTGTATATTCTGAACTATAACCTTTCGGTGGCCGTGGTGGTGGGCTTCATTGCCCTGGCCGGCCTTGCGGCCGAGACTGGCGTCGTGATGCTGGTCTATCTTGACGAATCCTTTAACCGCCGCAAGAGACATGCGCAAATGACATCCCATGAGGACCTGCACGCTTCCATCATCGAGGGTGCCGCGGATAGGGTACGGCCCAAGCTGATGACCGTGGCCACCACCCTGATCGGTCTGCTTCCTGTCATGATAGGCACCGAGACAGGGTCCCAGGTCATGAAACGCATCGCCGCGCCCATGGTCGGCGGGCTTCTTTCCTCAACCATCCTTACCCTGATCATTATCCCTGCGGTATACGATATCTGGAAACGTTGGGAACTGCGGCAGATCTTTACGCGTAAAACCTTACCAGAAGAAGAGGTGCATTATGAAGGAGATTAAAGCCATCATTCGGGCCGACAAGGCGCGGGAAACCCTTGACGCCTTGCAGGATGCCGGGGCTATCCATGCCACGGTCGACCATGTTCTGGCCGTCGGCAAACACGTTGACAACGGCGATGCCAAGATAAACATGGAGTTCGGCCGCAGGGTCACAAAGATGGTGAAACTGGAGGTGATCTGCAGCGACCGTGACGACTTGCGGCTGGTGGACATCATCCGGGAGGCCTCCTGCACCGGTTTCAGCGGCGACGGCATCATCGTTGTGTCAAACGTCAACCGGCTCATGAAAATACGCAACAAATGCGAAAGCACCGATGCCTTGTAAATCTAAGCAAGAATACTTACCGTGTTGGTGAAAACACCGACACCGGATATTCAAACCATGCAAAACATACCACTACATAAGGAGAACCATATGAAAATCACAAAATTTCTTTCTTTACTGATGATGTGCGGGCTTATCATTGCCGCCCAAGCAGTAGCAATGTCCGAAGGACATCAGGGCCATAAAATGGACCATTCCGCCCATATGGGAAAACTCATCAGGACCACCAAGGTTGACGGCTTCACCTTTGCCTACCACCTGATCGACATGAAGGAAAAGATGGCCACTATGGATCAAAAACACACCATGGCCGCCGACGCCATGGAGAACATGAAATCTCACCATCTCATGCTTTACATTGAAGGGCCCAAGGGCGAGAAAATCAAGGATGCCAAAGTGGGCTACCTGGTCACTTCATCCGACGGAAACAAACAAAAGGCCATGACCATGGCAATGACCGGCGGATACGGGGCCGATGTGGATTTCAAGGCCGCAGGGTCATACACGGTTAAGACCAAAGTGGTTCATGGTGAAGCCAAACTCGCAGATGAATTCGAATACACCGCCTAAAGTTATGGTACTTTTCTGATTAGATAAATTCTTAAACTTTAGGCACTTTAGGCACTTCAAACTTTAGGCACTCTTCCGTACGGAGATTATCAACGCTGGTATCATCGTAAATCCTCGAGTTCAGGAGATCTGAATATTGGCTAATAGCTGTTGAAGCTCACCATATCCTTGACATCCTTACGTATTTTCTTCCGCAAGGGATAACCTGCCGCAGCATACCCCAAGGCGATCACCAGGCCAATTCTCGTTTTCTCCGGAATATGCAAAAGCTTTTTTACTGCCGCCTCATCAAACCAGCCGAGCATACATGTCCCCAGTCCCAATTCCGCAGCCTGCAGACAAAAATGTGCGGCTGCAATGCCGATATCGATCAAAGGGAATTCCCTATCCTTCAGTCTGCCGCCTATTTGGGTGATGACCTTTGGTTTTTCTATGGTCAAAACAGCAAGAACTGGGGCCTGCGGGGCAAATTTATTGAATGAGACAAGTTTACTGAATGTCGCTCTGGCCACTTTATCCTTCAGGCCGGATTCATTAACAATTATAAGCTTCCAAGGCTGCGAATTACTGGCAGACGGAGCCAGGCGGACCGCCTCGATCAACTGCGCAATTTTTTCATTTTCTACCGGTCTGTCCTGATACTTTCTGACACTCTGCCTGATCGTTATCAACTCTGAAAATTCCATATGGTTCCTTTTACCCTTCACCTCTCAGTCCTCAGTCCTCAGTCCTCACCCCTCATTCCTCATTCCTCACTCCTCACTCCTCACTTCTCACTCCTCACGTATAAATCATCTTTGATAAAAAAATAGTTTCTAATTTTTCATTTTTTACTTTTAATAGGTACATAACGCAACAACGCAACCCTAATCTCGTTCTATAAAGGAGTCGCATATGGCTGTCGACGAATTGCTTAATCTGGGCAGACTGGGCATAAAAGATACGGTAACCTCTAATTTAGGTGAAACAGAAGGTATTGATAATCTTCACTTTTCGCAACTGGTTACGGAAGCGGTACGTAGAGGAGAAGGCGTCCTGAGCAGGAAAGGCACCCTGGTTATCAATACAAGGGTTGATGATCAGTATGGCAAACAGAGGCATACTGGCAGAACTCCTGCGGCACGATATATCTGTGACGATGCACCCGGCGTTGACTTTTCCAACAAGAAGCTGAACCAGCCAATCTCCAGAAGCACGGCGAACAAGATTTATAATGAAATGATCAAATATATCAATAAAACAGGGGAAATTTTCGTGGCAAACCGCATGCTGGGTTCTGATCTAATGAATGCCTTTCCCTTTCAATTCATAACATCCCATGCATCCAGGGCATTATTTGCCATAAATCAATTCCGCGACCTGCCGCCTTTGGATATGATCGCAGAGGGCCAGATTGCCCAGGACGCCGTAACGGCAATAGTATTGCCCGAACTCAAAATCGACCCGGAAAAATACG
The DNA here is from genome assembly GCA_945787445.1 of uncultured Desulfobulbaceae bacterium. Lineage (GTDB taxonomy): Bacteria > Desulfobacterota > Desulfobulbia > Desulfobulbales > CALZHT01 > CALZHT01. The sequence goes on along the minus strand of CALZHT010000013.1, from coordinate 64,793 downwards.
GCCTGAAACAGGACGGTGCCGTCGTTCTTGATTTTAAAAAGCGAAGGATTCTGGCCGCCGGCATGAACTATTGCGGGGAACCCAAAAAAGGCGCCTTTACATTCTTAAATTATATTTACCCCACAATGGATATATTCCCCATGCATTGCGGCGCCAACATTGGCAATGATAGAGAATCTGCGGTGTTTTTCGGGCTCTCCGGCACCGGGAAAACTACCTTATCTTCGGACCCGGACCGGGCAATGCTTGGCGATGATGAAATTGCCTGGGGCCCGAATGGCTTATTTGCCATGGAAGGGGGCTGCTATGCAAAGCTTATCAAGCTGGATAAAAATGCCGAACCTGATATTTACAATGCCATGAAGAAGTTTGGCGCCCTGGCGGAAAACATTGTCATGCGGAAAGGAAGATTCAACTATGATGACGGCAATATTACGGAAAACACCAGAGGATCTTACCCCTTAAAAAGTTTACCGAATCCGAGCGAAACCGGCACGGCCAAGCATCCGAAAACGATTTTCTTTTTATCGGCAGACGCCACCGGAACATTGCCGCCGATTTCAAGGCTCAGTTCCAAACAGGCCATGTACCACTTTTTAATGGGATACACCTCGAAACTGGCCGGAACCGAAGTCGGCGTAACCGAGCCCCAACCATTTTTTTCCGCCTGCTATGGTCTCCCTTTTATGCCGAGGGATTTGTTTGAATATGCCCAACTATTGGAAAAAAAATTAGAACAATTTGGCGCCCAGGTGTATTTGGTAAATACCGGCTGGTCAGGCGGAGGCTATGGGGTTGGATCACGGATTGCAATCAAGGACAGCAGAGCCATGATAGCCGCGGCCTTGGATGGAGACCTTAATCACGCCAGGCACCAGACCCATGAGCAGTTCGGTGTTGACATGATAACAGAGTGCATAGGATTGTCATCCCAGGATATCCTTAAACCGTGGGAGGTTTGGGACAATGTCGCGGCTTACCGGCAAGCGGCAAACAGACTGGCAAAAAGCTTCCAGGAAAAATTTGAAGCTGCGTATAAAGGCAACAAGGAAGCAATGAATCTCATGGAGGTAGGACCACGCCCGGTGTAATGAACTACCCCGCAGTAAACCGCGAGGAATCAGCCTAAAAAACCCCGTAGTTTGGCAGCCTTCATAATCTGCGGAGTGAACTCGGCACCCCTCTCACAGAGTGCCGCTATCTCGGCAGTGAGTTCTGCATGATGTTGATGCGGCTCGATGATCCCAACCCAATCCTCTGCTACTTCAAGGTCTTCCTTGACCGTGCGGGCATCCGCAAGAGGTTCTAATGCCTTCAGGGTATCAATGTTTAGCCAGCGAAGCTCTTGACGAATCCAGTAGTCAATCATTGGGCAGATGGCTGCCATAAGCTCTTTATGTGCCTTGGTCAGGCCACGAAAAGCGCCAACCCCGATAATGCCTGGCGGCAGGCCAATACTGTAACAGGATGCGGCAAACTTGATGGCCCGTACAGCCGGCAGCCCTCCTACCAGACGGGCCTCCCCGGCGATTTCCACATTTTCATAGCGCTCGCGGTGGCTGGGCACCTGGCTTGCAACCCTTGCCAGAAAAGGCAGAAGCTGACGGTAGCCTTCTTCATATCGCTCCTTGAATTTGCTGATCACCAGGCCAATCTCTTTGACTTCATCCAGACCCGGCCCAGGACCGATCCGAGCCCGGTCAAGCCACCCTTTGGCGATATGGGCATCTAGAGTTCCGATTGTCTTGATAACCTGGTCCTCCGGATGATCATAACGGAACGCCGACTGCACGGTCAGGGTCATGGCTCCCGGATAGGTGGCCACCACCGCTTCTATACTCGAAGGCTCCGGCAATAGACCACCTCGATAAGGGGCGGAACCGATCCCCACGATTTGCGGAATCCTGATGCCGGTGTCGGCTTCATACTGGCGTCCCTTGTGAAGTGCCACCGATGCGGCCAACAGGGCCGGCACCATTCCGGCGGTCAGGGCTGGGTCGCTGCGAGCGATAAAACTCCGCTGGATATGGGTTTGCTTGCCGGTGAGTTCTTTTCGGGTATGGATGAGCTCATCCCAGATGCGCTCCGGGGCAAGTAATTCCTCAACCGTCTCAATCAAAGGAATGCCCTGCACAAAAAACTCCCGGTCAAAGGGGAATCGGGAGCCGTCTCCGTAATGCTGATATTGCTTCTTCTCAAGAGCAAACCGCTCCTGAATGTCGCGCTCGATTCTGGCCACCATGGCCCCGCTGCTTGTCTGTGGTACGATGAATTCCGAAAAGGCCTGTCCCTCAAGGCTCATCCGATGCATGACCAGCAGATCGCTGATGAAGATACCCAGGCTCTGCCAGAAGTAGGGGTCGTCCCGTTCCTGGTCCGGATTGGGAATTCTGGGAGTGACGTGAAAGTCCCGGCCGATTATTTTCTCCTCAAGGCAGGCGGGGCACTTGTGCAGCCAATCCCACAGGGGGGTGCACTGCCCATGTTTGCGCTCGTAATCTATCATCACCTCCTTGAGACCAAGCACCGAAACATTGTACAGCACTTCCTCTTCTTCAAGGTTGCGGTCAACCCTGGGGCTTGTGCCGAATGGGACGCTCGACACATTGTCCGGATGCTGCGTACCCATGGTGTGGGGCAGCAGCCGGGCCAGGTCTTCATCAGAAAGATCAGCTCGATTGTACACGGTTTCCTCTCCTATCAAGGCATGACAGCAAACGAATGCTTCTTTACTAATCATAAGAATGGAGACAGGGAAGTCAATGGCGAACCGGAACAGTGCGCCGCTTGTAACGCAGAGTGAAAGAGGTCCAAGTCCATATCCTGTAATCAGCCGGGCAAAAGCACCTGCACCCTTATCAAAAAAGGGGAAAGCGGAAAAAAGAGCGACAGTTATGTCAGCACCTCCTATCCGAAGATCATAGGGAAAAGAATGACACAAATTCCGTTTGCATATCCAGGCAGATATCGTGAATTTTCTGCTTGCTATTCCGAAATTACACTGTAAAATAGTATCATGATTCCCAGAATGATCAGTCTTCCCATTGACAGAAAAAGTTTCTTTTTGCTGGGCCCACGCCAGGTAGGCAAAAGCACCTTGGTCCAGAAAGTGTTGGAGGGAAAAGAACACATTGCCATCAATTTGCTTTTAACCGATGAATTTCTCAAATATAAAGCCGAGCCGTCAATTCTAAGGAGAGAATTAGAATATGCCCTTAAACGGATGGAGACGATAACGGTTTTCATTGATGAAATCCAGAGAGTGCCTGATTTACTCAATGGAATTCACTACCTGCTTGAAACCCATCAAGGAAGGTTCTTTTTCATCCTGACCGGCTCCAGCGCCAGGAAGCTGAGGAGAGGCTCTGTAAATCTACTTGCTGGACGGGCCTGGGAATTGTCTCTGCACCCCCTTACCCATATTGAGCTTGGTAAGAAATTTTCCTTGGATGAAACTCTTCTCAAAGGGAGTTTGCCCCCACTCATCCAGGAAGAAGTCAGGGATGCCTTTCGCACCTTGCGGGCTTATACCAACACCTATCTCAAAGAAGAAATACTTGATGAAGCTCTGGTCAGAAATATTCCGGCCTTCAGCAGATTCCTCTCAATTGCTGCGGACCAGAGCGGCAATATTGTCAACTACTCCACTATTGCCAGAGAGACAGGCGTCAATAGCAAAACAGTCCAAGGATATTATCAAATCCTCGAAGACAGTCTTGTAGCCCTTAAACTTGAACCGTATCTTAAAAGCATGCGCAAAAGGCTGGTTCGCCATCCTAAATATTATTTGTTTGATCTGGGGGTGATCAACAGCCTCACCGGTCGGACAAGCTATGAAGCCATCAAGACACCAACGGTTTATGGAAGATTATTCGAGCATTTCATTATCCTTGAAGTATTTCGGATCCTCTCCTCCCTGGCATACGATTTTCAAGTTTACCATTGGCGAAGTTCACACGGCGCAGAGGTCGATCTTGTTGTTGAAAAGGAAGGGATTACCTGGGCGATTGAAATAAAATCCAGCGCCAACGTGCGCGCTCAGGATTTACGAGGCCTCAAATCGTTCATAAATGATTATCCTCAGGTAAAGCCTGTCTGTGTTTCCACTGCCGCACTTCCTTATCAACTTGGAGATATTACCGTGATCCCCTGGAAAATGCTGTTTGAATCCGATTGGCTAGGCTGATTAAGGATTGCTAGAGAATAAACCATCATGCAGGCAATGTCAGATAAAGGGATTTCAAAATGCAGCTAAGAAAGCTTGCAGTGCCAATGGAATTAGTGTAAAAAAACCGCACATAAATCAATCCAATAGCCCCCGTAGCTCAGGGGATAGAGCACAGGATTCCTAATCCTGGTGTCGCATGTTCGATTCATGCCGGGGGCACCAACTTTCAGAGGTCAGCAATCAGAGGACAGAAGAAAACCGGTCCCGGGACGCTCTGATCTCAATTTGCTGGATATTCATGTCAGGGGTAAAGATTACTCCTCCATTGCCTTTCTGATTACAATCTCAAAATTCTAACAGAAAATATCTGCTTAGTCCACGGAGGCGGCTAAGCAAACAATCGTGCCATTCAAAAAGAGACGTTGGTTCAAAAACGTTATTGTTTATTGAATTATTGAGCCAGATTTGGTATGCGATTGGCTGCACCAAATGCAGTGGGGGCACATGCCTGCTCAAGGATGCAGTAACATTTTCTGGGAAATGAAATCGAAGCGCTGATTAAAAATAAAGATAAACAGCTACCCGGACAGTCTTGGATAAGGACGGCCAGGAGCTCAAAACCGATGGTCACTGCCACACATCATTTTTTGTCTTTCAACAGATCTTTGAGGTCGGCAAAGGGGTTATGGGTAACCGTTTGTCCCTTATCCTCGCCACGGTCAGTGGTGTTCTGCCACTCAGCCTCCAGGGAACGCGAGTGTTCATTGTCATGACAATAGAGACAGAGAAGTTCCCAATTGCTGCCGTCCGGCGGATTATTATCGTGATTATGATCCTTATGGTGCACCGTCAGCTCACGCAATTTTTTTCCTGGAAATTCACGGCCGCATTTTGAGCAGATCCAAGGCAGGATTTTAAGAGCTCGCTCTCTATAGTCTTCCTTGATTGGCATGAGTATTACTTCCTGAATATTACTACACGTATCCCTTCCCTTCAGACTACCAAATTTAATCTACGCCCTGCCGAAAAAAATCAGCACCTCGAGATATGCCGAACCGGGAAACATAAAAGAAAAGAATTTTTACCTATCCTAGAATTTTGTCAAGCATCTTCTATAGTTTTCAGGTTGATTTCTCAATCTTCTATCACCTTAATTTTTCTGTTTCACCCATCTGATAACAATGTCGGTGAAAAAAGAGAGCACCAGAGATGCTAAGTCTGCCTTCAGGCTCTCTAGCCCGAATTATTCATGAGCATTTTTGTAAATTACTTATATGTTATTGTAAATATGATTTAATTTGGAAGTGAAATAGCTTCAACCACAAAGACACTCTGCATTTTCATCCATCTATATCATTATTCTAAAATGCTCACCAGAGGCGAGTCGATCCAGCAGGAAATCTTTTGTTATCAGGCCTTTCGCATACTTTTGTATAGCGATAGACCTTCTTCCGCTGCTTTCCTGCCGTCTCAATTCGTGAATAATCAGGGCTAGGCTGCCTGACTGTCCGAGTATTCATTCTCTTCGGACAGACTCGCTTCCTTCATTGCCAGGTACTCGTCAAAGTCCATCATCACGTCGATGATGCCGTCCGGAGTGATTTCGACAATCCGGTTTGCCACTGTGGACACAAACTGATGGTCATGGGAAGCAAAGAGTACCACCTCCGGAAAAGCCATCAGGCCGTTATTCAATGAGGTGATTGACTCCAGGTCAAGATGGTTGGTGGGCTCGTCGAGAATAAGGGCGTTAGCGCCGGAGAGCATCATCTTGGAGAGCATGCAGCGCACCCGTTCGCCACCGGAAAGCACTGAGGTATTTTTCATCGCCTCCTCCCCGGAAAAAAGCATTTTGCCCAGGAACCCCCGAACAAAACTCTCATGCTCCGTGGGAGGTGCAAACTGGCGCAGCCAGGTAATAAGATTAAGCTCTTCATCATTGAAATACGCATTATGCTCTTTCGGGAAATAGGAGCTATTGATGGTTACTCCCCAACGAAAGCTGCCTTTGTCCGGCGCAAGCTCTCCGGCCAAAATCTGAAACAGGGTGGTTTTAGCCAGGCTATTAGCCCCGACAAAGGCTATCTTGTCCCCCTTGTTGACAGTGAGAGTGAGATCCTTAAACATGGAAATCCCGTCGATCTCTTTGCAAAGATTATTGATCTCCAAAATGACGTCTCCACAGGGGCGTTCCGGTTGGAAAACGATGTAGGGATATTTTCGGGAGGAGATCGGCATGTCCTCCAGGGTGAGCTTTTCAAGAAGCTTCTTCCGTGAGGTGGCCTGTTTGGCCTTGGAGGCGTTGGAACTGAAACGCTGGATGAATTCCTTGAGTTCCTCAGCCTTGGCCTGGGCTTTTTTGCTTTCGGTCTCCTTCTGGCGGAAATGGAGTTGGCTGGCCTGATGCCAGAAGTCATAGTTGCCGACATAGACCTGAATTTTGCCATAATCGATATCCGCCATATGAGTACAGACCTGGTTCAAAAAATGGCGGTCATGGGAGACGATGATCACGGTGTTCTGGAAGCGGGAGAGAAAATCCTCCAACCAGGTGATGGTCTGCAGATCCAGCTGGTTGGTAGGCTCGTCCAGCAGCAGGATATCCGGATTGCCGAACAGGGCCTGGGCCAGCAGCACTCGTACTTTATCGCTGCCGTCAAGCTCCTTCATCCTTTTCTGACGCATTTCTTCCGGGATGCCGAGGCCGTTTAGCAGCACCGCAGCTTCTGCCTCTGCCTCATAGCCGTTCATTTCACCGAACTTTGCCTCCAGTTCTCCGGAACGGATGCCGTCTTCCTCGGTAAAATCAGCCTTGGCATAGAGAGCCTCCCGTTCGGCCATCACCTTGTAGAGCTTTTTATGGCCCATGATCACAGTATTAAAAACAGAGTGCTCGTCAAAGGCGAACTGGTCCTGGTTGAGCATGGCGATGCGCTGTTTCGATCCCTTGGAAATCTGGCCCCGATCAGGCTCAAGCTGACCTGCCAGGATTTTCAGAAAAGTGGATTTGCCGGCGCCGTTCGCCCCGATTAGACCGTAGCAGTTGCCAGGGGTAAACTTGATATTGACGTCCTGGAAGATGACCCTCTTGCCATAGGCGAGAGCAAGATTAGATGCGGTTATCATTTTTATGTCCTCATAATAAAAAGCCACAAGGAGACTCCCCGTGGCATAGAATGTATTCGGTAAGGAAAAGCTATTAGTCATCCTGAAGAGGAAGGTTCTCCTTTTCCTCGGGAGAATTCTGCTGTTTCTCCAGCTTGCGCTGCCTTTTTTCCTCTTTCTTCTTTTTCTTTGCCAATTCTTTCTGGCGCTTTGCAAATGAATAATTTGTTTTGGCCAAGTTCTGATCCTTTTTAATGGTAAGCGTTCATCAGCACCCCATCTTCGCACGATTAGGCTGGCTCACATCACGCGGCGTGATAGATTCACCAACCTACTCGAAGTCTGCGCTTATCTGCATGAATCTGTGGCACTGCTAAATGCTTACAGGTGGGAGGGTTCCGTAAATCTGTAAACGGCTACTAGTAATGGTTGGTGTTCGACGTAAAAATACGACGAAAAAAAACCCCGCAAGAAGCGGGGTTTTTGTCTTGGTCTAAATTTAGCTTTACAGCTGGACAACCTGAGAGGCTGCCGGACCTTTAGGACCGTCAACTACCTCGAATGTTACCCGAGCGCCCTCCTGGAGGGATTTGAAGCCTTGGGCCTGGATTGCGCTGTGGTGAACGAAAATATCTGCTCCACCATCCTGCTCGATAAAACCAAAACCCTTTGAATCATTAAACCATTTTACTGTACCTTCAGCCATCTTGAACTACTCCTTACTGTAAGCGGTTCGCTTCTGGAACCGCTTAAATAATAAAATGCCGGTGTATGAAAATATAAACCGGCCGGCAGTCATTGTGTTCAAACAAAAAAACCGCACTCCCTCTTTAGTGAGGATTGTGCGGCTAGCTTTTCCGTAATTCATGAACTACAAATAGTGACTACACAACGATGGGGTAGATAATAGCCGAAAATTTCAGAATAGCAACAACTTTTTGCAGTGGTATCACTTTTATACGATGAAAGGGCAGAGCATGTTGGGCAGTTAATTTTATGCTGTGTTAGAAAAAACCTTATCCATTAAGCCCTGGCCGTCAACTGGTGATCCTAAATCTGATTGGCTCTGGAGGCTGTCAAGCTTGAATCGCCTTCAGACGCATTTACCTAAACCTAAATGCAATGACGCCAAAAATTTCAGGCTTTTTCAGTCCGATCTTGATCATGTTTGAAGAGAAAACCTGCCCAAAAACTGCGGGGAGATGAAACACCATTCTTGTTCTTTTCCTAAAAAAATAACTTTATCCTTGACAAGTGCTCGTTATTTCATTGATAATCGAAACTAATATATCAATTGTGGGATAAGAAAAAGTCAGGAAAATCTCTACTATGAGAGAGGAGGATGAAGAATGAACAAAGGAGAACTCATTGAAACTGTTGCTAAAAATGCAAAGATCAGCAAGGCAGCTGCAGGAAAGGCCTTGGGCTGCACGCTTGATGCAATTAGCAAATCCCTGAAAAAGGGTGACAAGGTGACACTTATTGGCTTTGGCACCTTCTCTGTCACAAAACGGAAAGCCAGAAACGGCCGCAATCCCCAGACAGGCAAACCCATGAAGATCAAGGCCAAGAAGGTCGCCAAATTCAAGCCCGGCAGCAAGCTTGCAAAGGCTGTGAAATAAACCTTTTCTTATTTCCAAATTATTTTTGACAACGGGGCACTATTCCTTAACAAATAGGGGAATAGTGCCCTTTTTTTTAATATTTTGTATACGGATGGATCCAGGTCTATCTAAATCACTTTAGATAATTTTCTTTCCGAATTATAGGAACAAATTATCACCTCCATATCTCTAAATTTTATCAGATAGTATCTTTGCGCCTCTAATAGCATCCAGAATAACCTCAATGGCCAAGTTCGCAGGCAAGCAAAACTGTTCAGGCAGATTTTTTGTCCGGCAAATAACAAACTTGAAGAGGAAGGTCGTATATGCAAAAAGAGAAAGTAAAGCAGAATTATCAATCTTTTATAAAAGAACTTGAAGATGATTTCCGCGACAAAGAAGCAGGGTATGTTAAAACAATAAAAATTGGCAGAAAAATCTTCCCTTATTCCATCCCGCCGCAACTTGAAATTGTTTTGCTTGATCCAGAGGATCAAAGCATTGTCTTCAGGAGAGCCTCTGATCCCGAATCCTTGGAAAAGAAAAAAGGAAAATGGAACTTGGGATCGCCTTTGGATGCCGTTTGCTGTGCTATAGACTGGGCCGAACTAATGAAGGAGAAAAAGCAAACAACCCTGGCCAGATAGGTTACAAAGTCATGCAGGCCCAAATAGAGAAAGCTTACAGGCGAAATAGGGCCCGAAAACCGCTTTAATCCTAACCTACCGCGATTTCTTAATTTTGTAACATTCTCAAATAAAGACAGCCGGCAGGGTCTGTTTGATCAGATCGTCGCGACTCTCCACCAAGTAGAGTCGCAAAAGTCCTTTCCGTGCTTGCTATTCAAACGATCGTTCTTATTTTCTAGAATAAGGGTTAGGCGGGATTCAAGGAAATTAGAGGTTGGGCATGGCAAACAAAATCAAACACAAGATGGGAACCACAATTACCGAGCATCTTCTTTTGTGTGAGGATGAATGCCCAACCGCAACCGGTCAATTCACCCGCCTGCTTTCAGAACTTATCATTGGCGCAAAGCTTATTTCTCGAGAAGTGAACAAGGCCGGTCTGGTCGATATCCTCGGCCTCACCGGCGATGTCAATGTCCAGGGGGAAAAGGTCCGCAAACTGGATGATTTCGCCGACCAGGTCTTTATCTGGAGAATGCAGCGCTCCGGACTGCTCTGCGCCCTATCATCCGAGGAAAATGAAAGCGTCATCGAAGTGCCGGAAAACCTGCCGCGTGGAAACTATATCATCATTTTTGATCCCTTGGACGGCTCCTCCAACATCGACGCCAATGTGAGCATCGGTACCATTTTTTCCATTCATCACAGCCTGGGGACCTCCGAGTGCGGCTCAATTGAAAATTTTCTGCGCCGGGGCAGCGAGCAGGTGGCGGCAGGCTATTTTCTTTACGGCTCCAGCACCATCCTTGTCTATACGGCCGGCCAAGGTGTGCACGGTTTTACCCTTGACCCTTCAGTGGGCGAATTTCTCCTTTCTCATCCGAATATTCAAATTCCGCCGCAGGGCAAAATATATTCCGTCAATGAATCCTACAGTCTCTATTGGAATGAGCAGACCACTGCTGCAATCAATTATTTCAAGTCGGACCGGAACCATCTCGGCAAACCCTATACCTCCCGTTATGTGGGATCACTGGTTGCCGATTTTCACCGCAACCTGCTCTATGGCGGTATTTACATGTATCCGGCCGACAGCCACGATCCAAGATTATCGCACGGAAAACTGCGGCTCCTGTGCGAGGCGGCTCCCATGGCCTTTATTGCCGAACAGGGCGGGGGCGCGGCAACCAACGGCGCTCAACGGATACTTGACATCAAGGCCAAGGACCTCCACGAGCGGACACCTCTTTTTATCGGCAGTCGTGCTGATGTGGAAATGGCCACTGCCATCATGCAAGGAAAGAACTCATAATACAATTCGTCACACACAAAAATTTCAGGGTAAAGGAGACTGATCATGGCAGAAGCGGTACGAATAGATTGTGAGGAGGCAAGGGCCAAAGTGCAGGCCAATGAAGCACTTCTGGTTTGTGCTTACGACAGTGATAAGGAATTCAACAAGAATCACCTGGACGGGGCGATTTCCTTCGCAGTTTTCAGGGAGATGGTGCCCAGTCTTGCCAAGGACAAGGAGATCATCTTCTACTGCGCTTGACCTGCTGAAGCTAGTGCCGCTGGTCAAGCGGTCAAATACAACGAGCTTGGTTTTATCAATGCCAAGGCTCTCGAGGGCGGCGTCGAAGGGTGGAAAAAGGCCGGATTTTTGTTGATTTAAAAGCTTTGCCCGCTCATGAGATCCAATTTTTTTCAGCTTTTTATTATGAATTTACCAGGTGTCACACCCCATCTTCCTTCTAAAAAGGCAAAAACACCAAGGCAGAGGAGAATCCACAATATTCCTCCTGCCATCAGACCAAATATGCTCATCATTTCAGCAGGATCGGGAAAAGGTCTTTCCTCGCTGAAGAATGACCTCATGATTCCGATCCAGCCGGCGGCAAAGAATAATTGCAGTAAAAGTTAGCATGCGGTAGGAAGCCCAACGTACATTGCTGATGTTTTCAATAGTATCCTGGTCTTTGACATCTGTTGCAAAAGACACCTACAATACATACATTGTAGTTAGAGAACGGCTCCGGTGTTTTGGCGAAGACCAGCTAATTAATAGCATTTGTCATCTTGCCTCCTCAGGTCCAAACACCGGGGCGTAATCATGAACAAAAAAAAGCGCTGGATTCATTCCCCAGCGCTTTTTTATCTGATTACCTTGGGCCTATTCTTGGCTAGTGGACTTGCTTGCTGTTTTTTACCATACTCCGCTGGATACTCTGCCGTTAATGTCGGTAAAGGTGCCATTGCCACTGGCCCTGCCGTCTTTAAATCCCCCGACGTATTCACTGCCGTTGTAAAACGTATATGCTCCCTTGCCATTGAAGATATCATTATCGAAGGTGCCGACATACCGTGAGCCGTCAAGAAACTCATAGGCTCCTTTTCCCTGGCGCTTGCCATTTTTCATGATGCCGTCATACACGTCGCCATTATCATAGGAAATAAACGCTTCGCCCTTGGCCTCGCCTTGCTGCCATTGCCCGGTATATTCCGCAGCACCAAGAAGGAAGAGAGTGCCTTTGCCATCATACAGACCGTTTTTAAACTCACCGGTATACCGGTTGCCGTTTGCATAAATCAACTGGCCTTTGCCGTGAAATTTGCCGGTCAAAAATTCACCCTCATATTTGGTGCCGTTTTCAAACTCGAGTTTCCCCTGGCCGTCGAACTGACCTTCTTTAAACCCACCTTCGTAGATACCGGTATCAGGGAGGGTCAAGATACCATATCCGTCGAACTTTCCATCTTTATACATGCCGGAATATTTTTTGCCATCCGCATAGGTAAAGGTCCCCTGGCCGTTAAAGACGCTGAATTTGAAGTCTCCCTCATATTCACTACCATCCGTAAAGTTGATAAGACCTTGACCATCAAACTGGCCGTTTTTGAATTCCCCCGTATATTTCCAGCCCGAAGGATGGGTCATAGTTCCCTGGCCGTGGTATTTATCATCTTGCCATTCACCATCATATTCGCCACCCTTGGCGAATGTGAACACCCCTCTGCCGGAAAAATTACCGTCCTTGAATTGCCCTGTATACGTGTCGCCGTTCGGAAAGGTCATGACTCCCTCACCGTTAGGCTGATCCTCCTCAAAGAAGCCTTCGTATACCCTTTTATCCGAATACGTCCTCTTGCCATACCCATAGAACTTGCCTTCCCGAAAACGGCCCTCATACTTGCCGCCATCAGGGAATAGAGCAATTCCTTCCCCATGTTTCTTGCCGTCCCGCCATTTCCCTTTGTATGTGCCACCATCGGCATGATAATAGATACCGTCTCCGTGCTTTTTGCTATTCTTAAACTCACCAATATACTTAGTAGTATCAGGGTAGACCCTTGTCCATTCTTCCTGTTCTTCGCTATTTTTAAATTCTGCGATATACTGGCCGGCCTCAGGGTGAATCCTTTTCCCTTGGTCTTCGGGCTGGTTGTTGCTGAATGTACCGACATGTTGCAGACCATCAGGGAAGGTAAATGTACCGCTGCCGTGATAGGTGCCATCCTTCCATTGCCCCTCATATTTGCCGCCATCTGGTGAGGTGATCCTGCCGGGGCCGTTGGGCTCCCCATCTTTGAAATCACCCACATATTTTGTTCCGTTGGCGTAGGTGAATGTTCCCTTGCCTTGAAAGAGATCATCTTTAAATGATCCTGAATATACATCACCGTTTGCAAAGGTCCGGGTTCCCTGACCACTTCTTTTACCTTCCTCAAATTCCCCTACATATTTACCTTCGTCAGGAAAGGTATAGGTGCCTTGACCGTGTTCCGAGCCGTTCACCCAGTCCCCATCATAGATAGCGCCGCTTGCATAAACCCTTTTGCCTTTGCCATGTTTCTGGCCACTTTTAAACTGGCCGATATATTGACCTCCGCCTGAATACGTTCTGGTGCCGCTGCCGTTCTGGCAATCGCCCTGAATACATTCGGCAAGGGCCTGTGATACAGGGGCTGAAAGAAAAATCACAATAGCGGCAACCCATAGCAGGATCGCGGTTTTTAAATTCAGCAGAACAATTGTTTTATCTGGCTGCACGCGTAACATTTTCATGGCAATCCTTTTTATTGAAAAAAGAACATTATTGCTTCAAACCAGTAGGATATCCTGAATATCAAAGTTAAAACATACGGTTGTTTCCACCATAAATCAAGGAGAATCAGAACATAACTGATGAAATTCCCCTATCATTTATGCATAATATCCAGAAAGTGTATATTTCCCATTGGAGCACCCTGCTCAATGCATTAAAGTAGTCGGATGAACATTTCATCCCGGGATCATAGTACATTTACGGAGAGTCTTGCAGGTTCAGGCCGCGACCCGATAAAGCATATCCAAACTGTCTATGTTGAAGAAAGCTGCCTCCATCTGCCATATACTCAGGCAATCTTGGAGCGCGCCCGGGAGATTCCCCATAAAACAATACCTGACGGATCATTGCCGGAATGCGGTGATGCACCATATCCTGACAACCTGCGCAAAGGGAAACAGACCCTGCTTCTTTGCCGGAACCATGGGAAATTCCTGAAGCCATGCCCTGCTACCCGGGAATACCGCTGTTGCGATTACCAGGTCCTTAATATTGGTATGAACTGCCCCATGGATTGTGTTTACTGTATCTTGCAGGCGTATATGAATAATCCCCATCTCTCCTTTTTTGTCAATACAGATGACCTCCTCAAAGAAATTGATGCAGCATTACAGAATGAACCCCATCGTTTCTTGCGGATCGGCACCGGCGAATTCACTGACAGCTTGGCCCTGGATGGCCTTACGGGCTTAAGCAAGATGCTGGTCGAACACATGCGGGATAAAAGCAATGCGGTTCTCGAACTCAAGACCAAAACTTCCGTGATCAACAACCTGAAGAACCTGAACCATAAAGGCCGCACCATTGTTTCCTGGTCGCTCAATGCCCCGCAGATCATGAACAGGGAAGAACGCAAAACTGCATCCTTGGAAAAAAGGCTTGCCGCGGCAAACAGGTGCGCAGATTGGGGCTATAAATTGGCCTTTCACTTCGACCCCATCATCTTTCACCCGGGTTGGGAACAGGGGTATGCTGAAACCATCGACAAACTCTTGGACACCGTTCCCAAAGACCGGATTGTATGGATCAGCATGGGAACTTTACGTTTTCTCCCTCACTTAAAGCATATAGCTCTCAGAAGATTCCCAAACTCCAAATTCTTTCATGAGGAATTCGTTTTGGGCCTTGATAATAAATATCGTTATTTCAGGACACTCCGGGTGGAAATGTATAAAAAACTCTATGCACTCATGCGAGAAAAGGTAGCTGACAGCACCTGTTTATACTTCTGCATGGAGAGCGATGAAATCTGGCAGGAAATTTTCGGTTTTGTGCCTGAAGATCATGGTGGCCTGCCTGCCATGTTGGACCGGGCAGTAGAAGCGGTTACATAATTTTTTTATCAATGGATGCCTCTTTTTTCTGCATTGATTTTATACCAACCAATTCTTATATGATTAATAGCCACACTGATATATACTGCGGGAAAAATTGCACCAAAATTTCAAGGATATGTTACGGTGAGGCCGGGCTGTTCGCTTTGTCCCTGAAGGCGGTACCCGGACCAATTGAATGTAATTTTTATAAATCGGAAGCGAATTCCTCAATCTGTAAGGAGTAAAAATGATTAACAAAGTCATCCTAATTGGAAACCTCGGTGCAGACCCTGAAGTCCGGTATTCACAAAACGGCACAGCGGTTGCCAATTTCCGCATTGCCACGACCGAAGTATGGAAGAAACAGGATGGGTCAAAGGAAGAAAATACCGAATGGCACAGAATCGTTGCCTTTGCCCGTCTGGGAGAGATATGTGGAGAATATCTTTCCAAAGGTTCCAAAGTGTATATTGAGGGGCGCCTGCAAACAAGAAAATGGGATGACCGCGACGGCAACACCCGTTACACCACGGAAATCGTGGCCAGGGAAATGAAAATGCTCTCCGCCCGTGGATCAGGGGCGGAAGGTCGATCCGATTCTCAAATCGAAGAACCGCCCTACCCTGAGCCATCTATGGGTGATGATGTGCCTTTTTAAATCGGACAAACGCACCTCAGCTGGAATTAAACCGGTAACAGAATGCGGAGAAGATGCTTCCATACAATGGAGACAATGATCCGGAACAGCTTCCGGGGATTTACTTGGTATAATTCCCATCCAATTTTATTCCCAAACCGTATGTTACCGGAATTTGAACTGTCCTACATGGAGCGATTTTCGAGTTTCCCAAAGATGCGCCTCAAGGAAATGGACTTGGGGTGCGCGAAATGTCCTCTGACAAGATTCCGCAAAGCGGGATGAAATCGAAAATCCTGGAACGTTTCAATTTTTGAAACGCTCAGGTTAGGATCGTAAAACTAAAATCTTAAGATTAAGAGCACAGTCTTAGAAACTCATGGATTACTACGAGATACTCGGGGTATCAAAATCCTCCACCCCGGAAGAAATAAAAAAGGCATACAGGAAACTTGCCTTGAAATACCATCCCGACCGTACCAAGGGAGACAAAGAGGCTGAGGAAAAGTTTAAAAAAATCAGTGAAGCATATGCTGTCCTGTCGGATAAAGAAAAGCGGCAACAATATGACACTTACGGCTCTGCAGATTTTCAGCAACGCTTTTCCCAGGAAGATATTTTTCAAAACTTTGATCTGGGTTCCATCCTCCGGGAATTCGGGATCAATATTGGCGGTGGAGGTTTCAGCACCAGGGGTGGATACCAAAGATCGACCATGGGAGGCAGCCCCTTTGATGCTTTCTTTGGCGGCGGCATGGGCGGCCCAGGCCATGATGCGCAATATGGATACCAAGGCCCTCAACAAGCCCGTCATATTAGAGGAAACGATCTGAGCCTTGAAATGCCGATCACCTTGCATGAAGTGCTGACCGGCGCGGAAAAGACCATCGCATTAGGCGCCGGCGGCGAAAAAGTCTCGGTTAAAATTCCGGCAGGTATCCAGGATGGCAAAAAACTGCGCGTTGCCGGCAAAGGATCGCCATCACCAACAGGCGGTCCGCCAGGTGACCTCTATCTTCTGGTAAGGGAACAGCCCCACGGTGTATTTACTCGGGAAAAAAACAATCTGATCATCGAGAAAGAAATTCCCTTTACTTCAGCAGCTCTGGGCGCTGAGATCTCGGTCCCCACTCTGGAAGGAAAAAACCTTAAGGTCCAGGTCCCGGCAGGATTCCAGCCCAACGCAAAACTTCGTCTCAAAGGGCATGGTCTGCCCTCAAGCCCCAAAGGTTCCCGGGGTGATATTTTTGTAAAGATCTCGGTCCAGGTCCCCAAAAAACTTACAAAAAAACAAGAAGAACTCCTTAGAAAGCTTGCTGAAACAGTGTTGTAATCCTGATTAACGGCTCCTCACCCACCAGTCAATCTAATCAATGGGATTTCACCTCAACATGATGCCCGACGGGGAAAATCGGGTCTCATACCAAGTTGCATTCAAAGAGGTAACAAGGCCGCTAAGGAGGAGGGCCCCGGAGGCGTATATGAAATACGTCGAGGAAGCCGACGACGCAGCCAATTCAGTTCAATCCCCCCTTGAGGCGGACAAAGTTAGAATTTGAATGCGACTTGGTATCAGGCTACAGTAAGGTTATTAACAACAAACTATCAGGCCTGAAAACACGATGGTTTGCATTACCTTATTGAGCGGGCTAGAGAATTCTTGCTAAACCAGTAAATTATTGGTAAATTTTAATTATTTGAAGGTCTTATCACTACTACTTATGTAAGTAAATAATCGATTATGCCTTTTCCATCGTTCCCCTCTGTGTCAACAACATCAGCCCAACCAGAAAGACCAAAAATAAACAACCTTCTTATTACTGCCATAGCAGCCACTGTACTTTCCCCTGTAAACGGCTGGGCCGTGCAACCCCATGGAGGGGCGGAAGGATTGGTCTCCCATGAACTGGGGCACCTGCTTTTCATGCTCGGGATTGTGATCATGTTGATTAAGGTCAGGGGCTATGGCAGGGAAACAGGCTGGTCAGCTTTCACCAAGTTCCTCTGGCTTGCAATTGTCTGGAATATTCTGACGTTCTCCAGCCACTGGATGGATACCGGCTCTGCAGCCGATAATTTTCTCATTTTTGATGGCCAAAAAACCGGTTTCCAGATACAAAATTTTTTGGGTTTATTCTATTATCTCTCCAAACTTGATCATCTCGTCCTCATCCCCGCCCTGCTTTATCTCTTGACCGCACTCAAGCTCTGGTCAAGGGATGTCAAGGAAATCTCATGATTGCTCCCTGGTGGCCTATAATCACTGTTGACGTTCTGGGATCAATCACCGCTTTTTTTATTGCCATAAGGTGCATTCATCTCTCCTGGGGCTGGAGCAATAAAAGCCCGGACGATGTATTCCGGCATTATGCTTTCATGCTCACCCTCGCCATTGGCGCTTTTGCAATCTTCCGCTCTTTCGGACATTTGGTAAAACAAGGCCTCCTCTTTGCCGGGTGGCCGGAAACATGGCAGATGATTGCTCCTTTCAGCGGGGCAGGCAACACCATGACCTTTGTCACAATCTTTGCCTTTAGTATTTATTTTGACCGGCAACGGCAGGTGAAACTCCAAATTGACCAATCCACGTTGGCCCTTGCCGAGGCCAATGCTCAGAAGGTTGAGGCACAGAAAAGCTATGACCGCCTACGATCAATTTTTGACGGTATGGAGGATGCCGTCTATATAGTCACTGAGAACTATCAAATCAATTTTTTCAACCGCAAGATGCAGGAACTCGTTCCTTCAATGGAATTGGGGAAATCATGTTTTGCCGTATTAAAGGAATTGGCAGAACCTTGCGAAGATTGCAATTTGGCTTCTATTTTACGTGAAGATAAAAACATCAGCCGTGAATTTACTTTTCTTTCTTCCGACCGTAAATTCAACCTCCTTGAAATACCAATGCGTTGGATTGACGGCACCCGGGTCAAACTTAATGTAGCTCGTGATATTACCTTCCAGAAGGAACTGGAAGAACAGTTGCTCCATGCCCAGAAGCTTGAATCAATCGGCACCCTTGCCGGAGGTATTGCCCATGATATCAACAATGCGCTGACGCCTATCCTCGGTTATACCGAACTCGCTCTTCTGAGGGCGGAAGACAACGAAGCATTGACCAATCAACTTATAGAGATTAAACGCTGTGCAAAACGTTCCTCTGAAATGATTCGGCGTATCTTGGCTTTTAGCAAGCGTCAGATTCTGCAGACCAGAGAATTGGATATAAATGAACTGGTGAAAAACATCGCCAAGATGTTTCAAAGTCTTATGGAAGAAAATATTACCCTTAAACTCTATCTTGCCGAGGATTTAGAGCGTGTTTCAGCCGATCAGAGCCAAATCGAACAGATTATCACTAACCTAGCAGTTAATGCACGCGATGCAATGCCCGAAGGCGGCACCCTGATGATCGAGACAATGAATGTGTCTACTGCGGATTCGATATGCCTCAGCTGCGGAGAACGCTTTATTGGTCCCTATGTTCTGATCGTGGTATCTGATAGTGGTGCCGGTATGAACGAAAAGATAAAAGAAAGGATCTTTGAGCCCTATTTCACAACCAAAGGAAATGAAAAAGGAACGGGTTTAGGTCTTGCCATGGTGCATGGCATTATCCACCAGCATGAAGGGCATATCAACCTTTACACTGACGAGCACATGGGGACCACGGTCAAGATTTTTATCCCCACTTTGACAGAAAAGTTATCACAAGAGACTGAAAAAGTTATTGATGGCACCGATACTGAATCCAATTATGGGAGTGAGACGATACTCCTCGTGGAAGACGATGAGAGTGTCAGGAAATTAGCAGTTACCATACTACGAAAATTTGGATATCAGGTTATTGAAGCGGACTCAGGAGAACAGGCCATCGAACTCGTTTCAACCTTTAACAACACTATTGATCTCATCCTCACCGATGTTGTCATGCCCGGGATGAATGGTAAACAGCTGGTTGGTAAAATCCAGGCGATTTTCCCCAAAATACATGTGCTGTATATGTCTGGATACACTAATAACCTCATTGCCTCACACGGTATTTTGGAGCCGGAAATCGAATTTATCCAAAAGCCCTTTGTTCCATCAGAACTTACAAATAAAATACACACTATTCTCCATAGTAATTAGGCACCCAAGGCGCAAAAAAAGGCCGCATCCGCCAGATACAGCGGATGCGGCCTTTTTGTTAAGAAGGGGGTTGGGGAGATAGTATTTTTCTTAAGATTTTTTGATAAAGAAATGAAAAACGCCGTTTTCTTCCTTGTCACCAACCAGTTCATGACCGGATTTGGTGCACCATTCAGGAATATCATTTTTTGAGCCGGGATCAGTACCAATTACTTCTAAAATCTTACCAGACTCGATTTTGCCCATGGTCTTCTTGGTTTTCAGCATTGGCATGGGGCAGCTTAATCCTTGTGTATCTAAGACCATGTCAGCTGTAAGGGTTTCAACACTCATAGAATTTTCCTCCTAAATTCGTCAGGGTTGCAAGATAAGGATCCTTCTGCATGCCTTTGTCAATGCCATGCAATTTTTTTGAAAATCCTTCCAATTCCGATCACTCCGATGGTAAACACCAACATTAAACATTAGAAGTTAATTAAATTACTAATTTCTAATTAATATACATGGCGAAAATGGTGGTGTCAAATATAAAATACCATGATGCACCTCTTCTCAATTATTATGGGGAAAGTGGAAGGAAAACCTTATAAACAACAAAATAAATTTCTTTTGAAGCTCCCCGCGGCAAGCCGCGGGGAATCTCCGTACGTAAGGTACTTTTTTACTATTTTTCATGCGCTCGCTAACCCCGCAGCAAGCTGCGGGGAATGCACTCGCTAATCGTGTTCAAAATTTGAAACGCTCAATTTAGGTCAGAAACTCGTGCCGGTTATTCTCCGGACAGCTTCCTGATATCGTGAAGCTGTCTTGGCCACAATTTCATCCGGCAGATTAGGGGGAGGTGGTGATTTATCCCAGTCCAGGGAAGATAGATAATCACGCAAAAACTGCTTATCGAAACTGGCCTGGCCCTTGCCTGGCTGATATTCCGCCTGCGGCCAAAAACGTGAAGAATCAGGAGTCAGCACCTCATCTATGAGGATAAGTTCGCCATCAAACCATCCCAGTTCGAATTTTGTGTCCGCAATTATAATCCCTTTGCTCAGAGCATAATCTGCCGCCTTCTCATAAAGATGGATACAAATATCCATTATTTTTTTGGATTCCTCAGGGCCGATGAGCTTCTCCATTTCCGCGATGGCAATATTCTCATCATGCTGTCCATGTTCCGCCTTTGTCGACGGAGTAAACAAAGGCTTTGGAAACTTGTCTGACTCCTGCATGCCCTTAGGAAGTTCCACGCCGCACACCGTTGTATTTTTCTGATACGCTTTCCAGAAAGAACCTGACAAATAGCCTCGGACAATACATTCCACCGGAACGGTTTTCGCTTTTTTGACCAGCATGCTCCTGCCGCGCAAATGCTCCTTGTAAGGTGCACAGACATCAGGGTATTGATCGACATCAGGTGTAATAAGATGGTTGGGCACAATATCCTGCAGATAATCGAACCAGAAGAGGGACAGGGCCGTTAATACCGCACCCTTATCGGGGATGGGATCATTCATTACTACATCAAACGCGGATATTCGATCGGTAGCCACCATAAGGAGCTTGTCTTCCACTTCATAAAGATCGCGCACTTTGCCGCGATGAATACAAGTCAAACTATCAAATTTGGTTTGCACTACTGGAGTTGTCATAGATACTCATTCCTCATTCCATGAATTATTTGAAGAAGTTACAAAATTCTTACCAACATAAAAACTGTCAAGGAGATGATTAATAGCACTGAATTATGAGAGCCGCAAAGACTTTTTTATGAACCTATCCTTTTACCTAATTCCTATCAGGAAATTCATAGGCTTGATGGATTTTGGAACACATTTATGCAATTCGGAAATTAAATAGTATCCGGCATCGGTGGAGTCGCTCCCTGTTGCGATGCCACAAAGGCTCCCCGCCTGTTTGCCCGATGCAACGCCTCAGGCCAGGGTCTGGAATGAACATACCCTTCAATCAAAGAGGCAAAAAACGAATCGCCGGCACCTACAGTGTCAGCCACAGTGACCGCAACACCTCCGTCTTCAAAATATCCTTCCGGACTTACAAGCCAAGCGCCGGCTTCGCCTTCAGTAACGACAACGGCGGTCAAATCGAAGCGCTCCAATACTATCCGGCCAATGTCTCTTTTTTCTTGAACGCCTAAGGACAGCCATTCTGCTATAATCAGCAGTTCATTGTTGTTAAGTTTGACCAGGTCCGCTGCTTGCAAAGATTCAATGACAAGGTCCCTGGTTGTAAAGGGAGGACGGAGGTTGACGTCATAAAACCTTCGTGTTGCTTTCCGCCACAGAGCCCTGATCACTGATCGGCTGCGCGCATCCCGCTGGGCCAGGGTCCCGAAGACCATATCAAACCGCCTGTCTCCCACAACCTTTAAAGCATCTTCAACTCCTATGGCATCCCAGGCAGCCGGCGCAACAATATCAAAATGAGGCTCATTGTCCTCATCAATACTCACCTGCACCTGGCCGGTGGCCAGTTCCCCTTTCTGAACACCGTCAAGGGAAAGACCAAGACCGACAAGTTCCTGCAAGGTCAAGGCACCAAGCTCGTCATCTCCGACACAGGTTATGACTTTCATATCAAGGCCAAGGGAGGCTAAATGGTAGGCAACATTTACAGGCGCACCACCCAGAACCTTTTTCCCATCAGGGAAAATGTCCCAAACCACCTCACCAACAGAAACAATCATATCCTCTTCATTCCTCCACGTTGCCGGGATGAGCGTGTCGATATTGGATTGATGACTTCAGGTAACCATTGCCTACCATCTATGCCTAATCCTTAATATTTTCCAGAAATCTGTAATACCGTATACCATCCGCAATGCCGGCAGCGTATTCTTTCTCACTGAAATACAACCGTTTAAGTCCTTTGAGCTTATCAAGCTCTTCACTGTAATTACCAACAACTACGCCCAGGGTGTCTCCCCGCAGCATATCTTCATCATTACCGGAATCGCCACAAACCATTATATTATACAGATTGACTCCCCACTTATAGCTTAGATATCGGATTGCCTTGCCTTTTGAGGCCCGGTAGGGAAGGACATCTAAAAATTGGCCGAGAGAAAATTCCAGATTGTAGCGGATTCTTCTCTGGTGCAGGGCATTGTGTACCCTGGCAAGCAACTCAGGATCGTTTTCTATGTAATAACTGATCTTAAATCTGCGCTGGGTTTCGGGTTCCTGCATTTCAAGAAAATCAAGTTTGTTCAATTCCTCCTTGATTAAATCCGGCTTCCATTGATGGGCAATATGCTGTTGCCAACCATTATCAGGTGAAAATCGTGGACCATAGAAAATTTCAGTGCCTACTGAACAGATTATTATATCCGGAACCGGGATGGCGTATTCCTTCAGGGCATCCAAGGCCATGTCCAAACAACGGCCGGTGGCCACTCCCCATCCCACTGTTTCTTTGTTTGTCTGCAGAATCTCCAGCAGATCCTGCAGCGCCTCCTCATCACCCGCCAAGGTGTTGTCTATGTCTGAGATTATTAGACGTTTGACCTGGGTAAGTCTTGGGCCGATTGCTACAATTCTCCTCTCCATTTTTGCATCACCGGTGTCCGGTAAATCCGCAAGGACACCCTTAAATGCCTCCATGGTGCTTTTGCAATGCGATTCCCATGAATAATGCTCCCTTACCCCATTAATCCCATTTCGTGAATATGTTTCCCATAATTCCTGATCCACCAGGATACTCTTGCAGGCATTAGCGATTTCCTCCTGATTTGTGGGATCCACCAAAATGCCGTTTTGACAATTGCCGATAATGTCAGCCGGACCACCGTCTTTGGTGGCGATAATCGGCACGCCGCAGGAGGCGGCTTCTATGAGGGTCAGGCCAAAAGGTTCCACCAGGGCCGGGTTAACAAAGATACCCTGGCTTTCCGCGCACAATCGATAAAGCTCGGGTACTTCAATGCTGAAATCATGCTTCTTAGGGATGGCAAGTTTGCCGTACAGATCATACTGGTCCATGAGCATCAGCATCTCGGTGAGAACATTGCGTTCGTTTTCTTCCATCTCGTTGATGTTCTTGCGGATGCCGGCAAAAATGGCAAGGTTGGCAATAGCCTGAAGCTCCTTGCTCTCACCATATGTCTTAATAAGCCCGGAAATGTTCTTTCGGTGGTCCGGGCGGCAGAGTGCAAGGATAATCGGTTTTTGCGGGCCTTCCCAAAACCGCTGCAACTCGTTGAGCAGGGCCATGTGGGCCTGTTTTGTTACTTCTGAATTATATGATATATCAAGTTGAGAGGCATAATAGGGATAAAAAGTAACCACATCGATCCCTGGAGGGATGACAACAAAATTACCCTGATCAAAATTCTCATACAGTTTGTATTGATTTGTTATTTCATGATTGGTGGAGGTGATAATCTGGTCAGCATCCTTAATGATCCTTTCTTCTGTTTTTATTCGATAATCAATGCGATAGCGCCGGTTGATCTCCTCATTTCTCATTCCTTCGGATAGGAGCTTGTTCTTCTTGTGGCGCCCCATGGAATGTCCGGTAAACACAAAGGGTCTTCCAAATATGTTGGCAAGTTCTCTGGCAACATACCCGCCATCAGCATAATGGCCGTGAAATAAATCAGGCACCCGCCCCTGCGCTTTAATGAATTTCAGGGTTTTATCAACAAATTCATCAAGATGGGGCCATAGCAGCTCTTTACGAATATATTTTCTGCCGCCGCATTGAATGCGCACAAGCCGCGCCTTGTCAGACAATGGCTCAAAGGGATGAGAATATCTGCCCGAGACTACTTTGTCTTCAATTAAGCGGGTAAACAGATCCACCTGGTCAACTTCAGGGTGGTTGGCAAGATTTTCCGCAAGTTCTAGAACATACTTGACCTGACCTCCTGTATCGGCATCACGACCCAATTCCGGATTCTCTCCTCTGACCAAGCCATGTACACTGAAAAGCTGAACGTACAAACCGGATGCAGCCATAATCACTCCCTAACCTGGATAATCGTGTTTTTTACGATTTCATCAAAATCAGCTCGAACGTCTTTATCCTATACGATTTTTCCTCAAATGCAATCAGGATGATTGGGAAAATGACAGGGATGCGGTTTTATACATGACGCAAAAAGTCCTATCCATCTTGCCATGCTGCGTCACTTGCTGCGGTGCCTGCTCATCCCGCTACAGCGGGACTCCACCGGCTCCTCGCTCGTTCCTTGCCCGTTCAATCGGCAAGAACTTTTTGCGTCATGTATAGTATATGTAATTTCAGGCTCCAGAGCATAAACCTTCAGGTTCGGTAAAACCATTTGCCGATATCTTCGCGACTAAAACACCTAAATACGGGGCGGCCATGGGGGCAATGCGAAAACACATCCGCATCATGAAGTTGCTCCAGGAAATGACTGATTTCTTCAAACTGCAAGGGATCACCTGCCTTGATAGCCGCCTTGCAGGCCATCGTGGCTAGAATATGCTCTATGCGCCGGGCAGAAAAATCCGCTGTTTCATTTGTAGTTCCCGAAAACTGCCCCATAACACCATAAACGATCTCTTCAGGGGGCACATGCGCCATAAGCGCCGGGATGGCCTTTACTGCATAACTTTCTCCACCGAATTCCTGAATTTCTATGCCGAACCGGCCCATCATTTCCCCGTATTTCTGCAGTATTTCTTGTTCCGATACTGTGGCTTCAATTACCATAGGAAATAAAAGCGTTTGGCTTGCAACTGATCTCTGAAAAAATTGTTTTCGCAAGGTTTCAAACAATAAACGCTCCTGGGCCGCATGCTGATCGATCACCACCAATCCCTTTGCGCTCTCACAGAGAATATATGCATTGAAAATCTGGCCGATGGGTTTAAGAACCGCCGGGCAGGCTCCCTCTGTAAACTTTCCGGGGTCACCGGATGAAGGGGCGGCAAGGGATTGCGAAGGCGCGAGCCCTGACGGATCTGGAACTTCTATAGTATCTTCCAAATGAGATTGGCGGCTCCCTGCACTTTCACCCAAAATCCTATCAGGTTCGCTAAGACGCGCCGCAAAAACCAGCGACGGCTGGGCCCATGTTTTGCTGGTTTGCGCTTCTGCGTCTCTGTGCAAAGCTCCATTGTCTTTCTTTGCAGCGGCTTGATCTTCATGTGGGGTACGATAAGGTTGAGGGTCCCCGAAAACCGCATATTTCAAGTCTTTCTGGTATCCAGCCAAGGCATCTTTCACCGAAGAAGCAACAAGCTCATGAATACTATGCGCTTTATGGAAACGAACCTCCTGTTTGGTGGGATGAACATTAACATCAACGGAGGATGGAGGAAGATCAATAAATAACGCACCAGCCGGCCGCCGTCCTTTCATTAAAAAACCAGTGAGGCCTTCTACGACAGCATGGTGAATCATGCGGTCGCGAACAGACCTGCCGTTAACAAAGAGACGAAGAGTTCGGTTGCCTCCATAGGCTTCATCAGGCGGAATTATGAAACCGTTTATTTTGATCCCTTTCCCTGCGAACCCTGCAACAGAAATTAATTTTCGATTATTCTGTGGAACGAGCAGACGCCCCACCCTGCTTTCCAGAGAGTCACCATGGGCCGGAAGGTCTATGATTACGCGATTGTTTACAGTATACGATATGCCCAGATCATGACAGGCCAAACCATAGTTGCTTACCACTTCCTCTATGTGAAGAAGCTCGGTCTTGGCTGTTTTGAGAAATTTTCTTCGTGCAGGAACATTGCCGAACAGGTCTCGGACTTCCACAACCGTTCCCCTGGCGCAGCCCATGTCATGTACTTTGAGAACCTTACCGTATCGTATTTCAACCCTTGCCCCTAAGGATGATCCTGCCGGACAAGAGGTTATAGTAAGGCGGGAAACAGACGAAATACTTGGAAGGGCTTCCCCTCGAAAACCGAGGGTATTGATAGCGTCAAGCTCCTCCTGGGCTGTGACCTTGCTGGTTGCATGCCGCTCGAGGCAGAGCAGAAGATCATCCTGATCCATGCCCTGCCCGTCGTCAATAACACGGATGAGCCTGGTGCCTTTCCCTTCTATCTGGACAGTAATATGGCGTGCTCCAGAGTCAATGGAATTTTCCATCAACTCCTTAACAACCGAGGCGGGCCGCTCCACAACTTCGCCGGCGGCAATCTGATTTGCCAAATTTTCTGGTAGGATTTTTATCGTAGACAATTGTAGGCAAACTCGTAAAAATTCTGGAAGGCAGTCAAGCTTTTTTCTTTTGCCATTTCACCCAACCGAGTCCCGCAATTGACGTGACTGCCCTTTCTTTTTGGTTCCTTTTCTTTCAGGCAAGCAAAGAAAAAGAACAGATTGATAGAGAGCGCTTGATCAAAACGATCTTAAGAGTAAATTGTTTTGTTCATTACATTCTTTTCTCAGCTACCCAGACGATACGAGACATAACCTACTGACTCTTGCCATGTCTGTCATTTCGAACGAACGAGAGAAATCTTATCCTGGGCAATACGATTTCTCGCTGTGCTCGAAATGACAAGGGATTCTAAAACGCGATTAAAATAAATCACCCTTAAAACCTTCTATTCGGTAGGCTGTTAAATAGCACTCAAAATATTGACTTTAAGCCAATGGCTATCCCACCATTCTAGCGGGTCGACAAAAATACCATTAACAATCATGCTGAAATGAAGATGGTCTCCTCCGGCAAGCCCGGAGGTTCCGGTTAAACCGAGAACCGTATCCTCGTTGACCCGATCATCTTTCTGTACCTTGATCTGACTCAGATGGGAGTAAAGGCTAAACACACCCTGGCCGTGATCAAGGATGACAGTGTTGCCATATATGCCAAGATTGTCGGCAAAAGCAACCTGGGCCCGATTTGCCGCCTTCACTTCGGCATGACGTACTGAAGCAAGGTCTATTCCAAGGTGATGCTGCTTGTCAATCTGCCTATCGTTATAATAGTAGGTTCGATGTTCCGCGAACCCTGCGCGCCTGCTGCTTCTGGACAGTCTGCTAAAACGCCCCTGCCACAACCTTTGCGGTATGGAATTTCTGCACACTTCCTGAATTGTTTCATAATTCAAGGCGCGCACTTTGTTATTAATAAAAATATACTTTTCAATATCCGAACCGCTCACCTCAGGATAATGCTGGATGATTTCAGGCAGTTTAGAACGTAAAAAATTATCAGACACATTGATACGGTCAAGCTTTAAGGGGGCTTTGCGCAGGATCATGCCAAATGTGGCAAAACCCTCATTTTTTGCTTTATCCTTCGCTGTTATCTGAATCCCTTCAAACCGTTCCGTATCAAAAGGGATTCCGATGTAGGCGACATAACGTGCCCCGCCCTTCTCGGACAGAGGATACCCTGGGTAAAAATACCCATTAATCGTTACGCCGTGATCGGTAACCTCTTCGTTTGCCTTATACACAACGACCCCGGCTCCACCGGGTTTGACATACCGGGGAGAGCTCTGAATAGTGATTCGTGGCTCCTCGGTGTCAATGATGGTTGGATAGGAAAGGGTTATTTCATTTCCTTTCATCCAGTTCCACCAGGAAAAATCACGGATGGTGAAATGAAGATCCGCGCGGCCTTCGCTCAATCCCAGTGACTTTGTCTGCACGGTAAATGAATCCTCAAGACGTTCCGGCCCCTGTTCAATAATAAAACCTGCCCTGATAACATTTTTCTCATAAACTTTTATTTTTTCACTGCCCTGAGATAAAAACACTTCTATGTTTTGAATACCGCTTTTTCCATCTGTGGCGGTAAAATCGATGGTCTTGCTGGCACCGAAGTGGGAAAAATCACTTGTTATGCTGAGCTGTGGCTTCTCCTGTTCAAACAGTTTCACCAGAAGAACAGCAATAACCGCCACAACACCGATTATAATTATCAAGGGGAAAAGGAAGCTTGCCCCTCCCCTTCTGTTCCTCTCCTTACCTTTTCTAGCCATAGATATCCTCTTCTTGTCCGTATCGAATGCTTAAAATGACGATAGACAGGGTTAAGATAATTTACCACAAAATATCAAAATGATAATTACTGAACGGAAACGACAACGTATATCATTACCTAAACCAATTTATAAAGACTACTATATCCTCCCAGGATATCCAATTATCTTTTTTGGATAATCGTGGTATCAACATTTATGGCTTTATGGTGAAAAAGGATAACAGCAATAGACACTCCCCTCTGAAAAAAAATATACCCTCTATTTGTTGTTTTCTTTATATTATAAGGCCATTCATTCAAGAAGTTTTTATAATTACTTTGCCGGGGATCTGATTGTATACCCCCATCAGGCAGGAAAAATCCGGCGATTTGCAGGGGTATTTGAAAAAAAATGAAAACCTTTCATACAATAGTGGTAGGAGCCGGTCCAGGCGGCCTATCCTGTGCAACCATGCTCGCCCGGAATGGCGCAGAGGTCCTTCTCGTTGAGAGGAAAAAGCGTGTGGGACCAAAAGTTTGCGCCGGAGGAGTAACTTGGGGAGGGTTTTCCCGGCACATCCCTGAACACCTTATTGAACGATCTTTCAACACCCAACAAATCTTTACGAACTGGCAGAAAACCTCAATTGTGTCCCATGCCCCGATTATTTCTACGGTCAACAGAGAGAGACTTGGGCAATGGATGCTTGAAGAGGCTGTGACCGCCGGAGTCAAATTCATGAAGGGAACACATGTACGGCATATCCACAATAGTCATATTGTCACGGACAAAGGGGATTTTGGCTTCCAGAACCTGGTTGGAGCAGACGGCAGCAGTTCCCTGGTACGAAAGCACCTGGGAATCCCATCACCTAATATGGGAATAGGCATCCAATGTCATGTGGACCGGCGATTTGACGCAATGGAATGGCACCTCAACACCAATCTCTTCGGCAACGGCTATGCCTGGATTTTTCCTCATAAAAATCAGGCTTCTGTCGGTATTTATGCAATGAGAAACACCATCAAACCCAAGGCACTCCAAAAAACTCTCTACCAATGGGCGCAAAAACATGGTATTGATTTGGGCCGCTGCCGCTTGGAAGCAGCCCTTATTAATTTTGATTACCAGGGATGGCAGTTCGATAATTTCTATTTGGTGGGCGATGCGGCCGGTCTGGCATCGGCGCTCACCGGCGAGGGCATATACCCGGCCATTATCTCGGGTGAAGCTGTGGCCCAAGCTATCACAAATGAAAATTCGAATGGGAAGAAACTTGACAGACTCCTGCAAAACCACAGCAGACATCTTCAATTTTTGAAACTATCCGCCAAGGGCAAAAGGCGCTGCACTCTGCTGATGGAATCGCTCGTTCTCGCCCTGCGTCTGGGAATTCTTGATTTTTCTGTCCTTGAAATGGGAAGCTGATCAACCGATATGGGGTTGCATGCAAAATAACTACGCGCCGGCGATGAAGCCGGCCCCTAATTTGGGTGGGAGGATGGTTTCCTATGAATAACAAAGGAGAATACTGTGCCGGAACTAACCAAATCTAAAAAAAGCATCATTTTCAATGTGCTCTTTCTACTAATATGCGGCGGGATCTTTTTGTTTCTCTGGAACGCCCCCCCTGAAACCACTGCCAAACTGCCCGATGATCAGGATCATGCCCCGTTTTTCAAAATGGAAAAAAAGGAAGCGGAAAAGAATTGTGAACAATGCCATAATCCTGAAGGTGTCGCACCATTACCTGAAGACCATCCCCCCAAATACCGCTGTCTTTTTTGCCACAAAAGACAATAACTTCAGAACTCCTTAGTTAGAAGGGTAATTTCAAGGAGTTACAAAATGTTCTCGGATTTTGCGATGATACCTATACAGTGCCTAAAGTTCGAAGTGCCTAAAGTGCCTAAAATTATTGGCACTTTTCTTATAAGATAAATCCTTTAACTTTAGGCACTTCGAACTTTAGGCACTTCTTTTAAGCTGATATTTTTGGTATCAACTAAATATCTGCCGAGATCAAGTTATCTAAACTTGTGGTAAAAGCCAACAGGGAATACCGGCCCGCCAACCTTAAGAAAAAAACCCGGACATGCGACAACAGGTCACCATACAATCAAGGTCCCTTGCGCAGACCGTCTCATGCGGCAAAAAACTGGGTGAACTTGCTCAAGTCGGCAACATCTATACTCTGGCAGGAGACCTTGGTGCAGGAAAGACAACACTCACTCAGGCAATAGGCCGCGGCCTGGCAGTGCCGGAATCCTATTACATCACCAGCCCGACCTTCAGCCTGCTGCATGAGTATCCAGGTCGGATACCGCTGTATCACATGGATCTCTATCGCTTAACGGGGGAGGACGAGATTGAAGACCTTGGTTTTCTCGACTATTTATATGGAAATGGCCTGGCAGTGGTAGAATGGTCCGATCGGCTGGGAAATCTGGTGCCTGAGAACCGCCTGCATATAGAAATACTCCTTGTTGGAGAAACTGAAAGGACATTCATTATTACAGCCCATGGTCCTCAATACGAAAAAATACTTGCCGCTCTCAATCAGTAAGCAGGGATCATAAGCAGGCTGATAACTCATCACGGGGTGCAACGAGCCGTGGAAACTTGAAATGCCTGTTCCGTAAGCGATCACAGGGGCCACATCTCCTTTGTCATCGGCCTGTTCACGTAGCACCAGTACAGTTCACCGGCCTCTTTCGCGGATATGAGACCCCTGTAATCGCTTACGCCGGCTGAGCCGGAAATTAAATTAGTACTATCGATTAGTATTGCCGCTTTTTTAATTACTCTATCAGCGCAGTCCCGCATTTTAGTATTTCAATGCGGGACTGCGCCGTTGTGTTTTCAAACTTCGCAGGGAGTGGCTGGGTGCTCCTGGAAAGTGTTGCTGCCGGAAGCCCAGTTCGAAACACGGACAAAACCCGTATTGTCTGACCGAACTTGCCGCACCACGATGTTTAACGCCTCAGCGGCTTCAGCAACACTTGGAAGGAGTATCCAGCCACGGACTAATTATCGTGAGCAACTCACAACATCGGAGTTTACGCCCGGTTTTATGGGTGCAAAAGCATAGATATTTCTGACTTAGGGTTTGACCAACCTGGCGAACTATTTCAGTTGGTCAAGTTGGCCAATCAGGGACTCCAGGTCGACAAGAAAGCCTATAGCCTTGTCAAGATCACCGTCCCGACCCGCCTTTTCCATCTCGTAGGCTACAATCCGTATCCCTTCTATGCCTAGGCTGGCCGAAGCGCCTTTGATGCTATGGGCGGCGTTTCCCAACGTTTCGGGATCATTTTCCTTAATACCATCCTTTATTCTGGTAAGATCCTCGGCAGAAGACTCCTTGAAGAGGTCCAGTAATTCAGCCAGAATCTCTTCATCATCCCCAGACTGTTCCAAAGCAAAAGCGCGGTCCCATAGTAAATCCGGCATCTTTACTCCTTTCAAAAAATTAAAAAATTTAAATCAATATTTTTTATCAAATACCTTTTCCAGACTTTTCTACTATTTCATTAAAGGAAATTGCACCTTCGCGGATGAGCACAAGGTGCGCTTCTTTTTGTCCAATAATGGTTGATCCTTTGCCACCGAATGTCTTTCCAGCATCAAGTGTAAGATCAATGCTGCCTCCCAGCTGTTCCGCGACATCTATTGCATGTTCAGCAGGAGATTTTCCTGATATGTTGGCGCTGGTCGCAGTAATTGGCCCACCGAATGCTGCTACCAGTTGATGCGCTAAAGGATGAGAGGAGATCCGTACCCCTACCGTACCATTATTACATGTAAGTAAAGGCGGCAATGAATGCAGGCCCCTAAAGACGAGTGATAATGGCCCGGGCCAAAATTTTCGCATCAGGGGCTGAAAAAGTGAAGGTATCTCTTCTACAAGTAATTCCAGCTGTTGCTCTTCTTTAATCAAGGTCAAAACCGGCTTATCAAAACTTCTTTTTTTCACTTGAAACAACCGTTCCAGAGCAGCAGTATTAAAAGGATCAACCGCCAGGCCATAATATGTTTCCGTCGGAAAAGCGACAACTCCGCCGGTACGCAAAACGGTCACCGCCTCATTAAGAATGGACTCCAGCCCCCTATTTTTATGCATGGAAACGGTTCTCATCGGAAAGCGACCAATGCTAAGGAGAGACCTTTTATCCTCTTACTTTTTTTGCCTTTGCTTCCACCTCTTCCTGCATCTGTTTTTTAAATTCATCGAGCTGCAGCGCTTTTTCGCTGTCTGCGACCGCTAAAATTTGCAGGGCAAGAATAGCTGCATTTTTGGCGCCCGGTTTGCCAATACCCATGGTTGCCACTGGAACACCGGGCGGCATCTGCACCGTGGAAAGGAGGGAATCCAATCCATTCAAGGAAGATGAATCTATCGGCACCCCGATTACAGGCAATGTAGTATGTGCGGCAAGCACCCCGGCAAGATGTGCCGCCATGCCGGCACCGGCAATAATTACTTTAAAACCGTGATCCCTTGCAATCCTCGCATATGCTGCGGCGCGTTCCGGTGTTCTATGAGCAGAGGCTACGGTAACTTCATAGGAAATCCCCACTTTCTTCAAAAAATCCATGGCCGGCCGCATAACAGGGAAGTCAGAATCACTTCCCATAACAATACCCACTTCCGGGCCGACCGTTCGCCGCCGCAGAGCTTTATGCCCTATGTCCGTTCGGTAATAACAGCCATCCCAGCTAATATGGCCGACAGCACGATATGCCTTGGCAATGGCATCAGGGAGGTCCTTGCCAATGGCGGTTACGCCCAGTACTCTTCCACCGGCGGTCACTATCTGTCTGCCTTTTTTCGATGTACCAGCATGAAAAACAACCACATCACTTTCTTTTCCAGCCTTTTTGAGCCCCTTGATTACCGTGCCCTTTTCATAACTGCCGGGATACCCTCCTGAAGCCATTACCACGCAAACGGTGGGACGCGGGTCAATATCCAACTCGACCGTATGCAACCGATTCTCTACCACTGCTTCAAGGATATCAACCAGATCGGTCTTTACCCTCATGAGCAGAGGCTGGGCTTCGGGATCGCCGAAACGACAATTAAATTCTAGGACCTTGATCTCTCCCTCATGGATCATTAAACCGGCATACAGCATGCCTTTATAAGATTTTCCCTCAGCGGCCATTGCTTTGACGGTGGGAATCATAACCTGATCCATCGCCTGCCGGTGCAATAGATCAGTCACCACAGGCGCAGGCGAATACGCCCCCATTCCTCCGGTATTCGGCCCCCTATCCCCATCATATATTGCTTTATGGTCTTGGGATGTAGGCAGAGGCAGCACAGTCTCGCCATCCGTGAATGCAATGAAAGACGCCTCCTCGCCTACTAGAAACTCTTCGACAACGACTTTTTTACCAGCATCGCCAAAGGCCTTTGCCAACATGATCTCATCAACAGCCTTCACCGCTTCCTCAACGCTTTGGGCGACAATTACGCCTTTGCCGGCAGCCAATCCGTCAGCCTTTACAACCAGGGGTGCTCCCTGCTTCTTGATATAGGAAACCGCATCTTCACGGTCTTCGAACACCTTATAATACCCTGAAGGGATGCCATATTTTTCCATGAGATTTTTGGTAAATACCTTGCTGCCTTCCAAGGCGGCGGCGCCCTTGGAAGGGCCAAAAACGCTGAGACCCTTTTCCTGAAAGAGGTCGACTATCCCCAGAGTAAGGGGCACTTCGGGCCCAACAACCGTCAAATCAATTTTTTTCTTCTTGGCAAAAGAGGCAAGCTTGTCAATATCCTCGGCACCTATTTCAATGCACTCTGCAATCTCAGCAATACCGGCATTACCCGGAGCACAAAATATTTTCTTAACCCGTTTGCTTTGTTTGAGCTTCCAAACCAGGGTATGCTCCCTTCCGCCTGACCCAACCACCAATACCTTCATGAAATTCACCTCTGTAAGTCTTTGAACAAAACGCTTCTAGCTTTCAAATTCATCTCCAAGTTTCTTCCTCAATTTAGGTTTTTGTACCGGCTCGATTCTAATACCAGCGGTTGACAAAAAAAACTATTTTTTACAAATTCATCGAAAAAAGCGGGAAATAATGAGCAAAACCCTTGTCTGCCGGAACTGGCGGGATATTTTCTTCAGCGCCATATAATTTAAGGGGAAAAACCTTATTTTATGCTTGACAGCTTCTTACAGCCTTTTTATCATGGGCGGAATAAATGAACGCTCATTCATGTTTTTAAAATATCTTTTCCAAGAAACAATTTACTAATATTGTGAAAGAGATATCGCATCTTCTCTGAAAAGATGAGAACTTCTGATAAACACCAAAAGATCATTCAATCGGCTATCAAAGTCCTTTCCCGTAAAGGTTTCTTTAACGCCAGAATCTCTGATATCGCCAAGGAAGCACAGGTCGCCGACGGTACTATTTATCTGTACTTCAATAACAAGTATGATATTCTCATCACCCTCTTTGAAGAGGAAATCGGCAAAATCATCGTTCATGTAAAGCAGCTCATCGATGACGAAAACGATCCCAGGAAGATGCTGGAAATCTTTGCTTTACACCACCTGAAATTAATGGAAGAAAAGCGGGAACTGGCAGAAGTGCTTCAGGTTGAATTGCGGCAGAGCAATAAATTTATGAAGGAATACCGCAATACCAAGTTTATTGAGTACGTAGACATCGTCTCAGGTATACTGCATAAAGGCCAGGAAATGGAGATTTTCCGGAAAGATCTCCTACCCGGCATTGCCAAACGTGCATTTTTCGGAGCATTGGATGAGACCTCAAGGTTATGGATTCTTTCCCCGAAACATCCTTACACCATTGAAGAAGCTGCCAAACAGATAAGTAATATCTTCCTGGCTGGCATTGGTAAACCTGGAGTTAATAAAACCTTATCCAAGGCTTCCTGATCTCTCTTCTTGCAACCGTCTTTCGCCAGTCAATAGCAGGCCCAGCCCAGCCGCCAAACATTTTTATTTACTTTTCAATTTGGTGTGGCTACGCAGTTTGCTAACAGCTTATTTTTTGTTTGACGGGCCAATTTCTAGAATCTCCCACTCCCTCACTCCTCCAGGAGTCTTTACAGAAATTTCATCACCGACACATTTGCCGATCAGGCCCCTACCCAACGGTGACACCACGGAAATGGAGCCATTTTTCACTTCAGACTCTTCAGGCCCGAGCAACTGATAAGAAACTTCACCCTCTGTTTCCAGATCCAAAAGAGTGACTACTGTGCCAAAAACAACCCTCTCGCATGTTACAGTGGTGCAATCAATCACCTCGGCCCGGCCCAGTTTATTTTGCAGTTCCTGAATTCTGCCTTCGATAAAGCCCTGCCTTTCCTTGGCCGCATGGTATTCTGCATTCTCCTTTAAATCGCCGTGTTCCCTGGCGCGCTCAATGGACTTGATAACTTCCGGTCGTTCAATTTTATGTAATCTCTTCAACTCTTCACGGAGTTGGGTGTACCCAGTTTTAGAAAATGGTATCCGGTTCACAAATAAAATCCTCCTAAAAAATCAATATGCAGCTACCACCGATATACGGCGGCGGCATAAAATTCATCCATTCTATGAATCTGTGAGGAGATTATCTCGAAGCCCGATTCAACAATGAGATTGGCGGTAAGCTCCAACACAGCTCCTGCTTTCAATGTTTGATGTCCAAAACCTTTTGCATCATAGCCCAGAACATATTCAATAGTGACGTAACGCGGCGCGCCCCTGGCCAGATAGTCATCCGAAAATTGGAATTTATAAAAAAGATTAAACTCATTAATCCAGTAATTTTTCGGCGCCCAGTACGGATGATCCTCGGCAGCGAAACCGTCCGCCAGGATCAGACCTCCTTCTTGCGGGCCTTCCAGTGAATCTTTGTACGTAAAAGAATACCCCACAGTAAACAATTTTGGTTCAGAATGCACTATGTATGAAGTCCAGAAATCATAACCCTTGGTTCGATTGTCGTCGGAAAAATCCGTAAAGCCATAATCCGCTCCTGCTATTAAACGGGGAGATAGATCCACTGAAAAACCCGCTTCAAAATCCTGACTGACAATATTTCTCTGTAAACTTGCTATGGTGTCTGCAACCACATCCCTTGTAAAAGATATATGACTGTCCAGCCTGTCCCCCAATTTCCCATTAAATTCGGTGAAAACAAGAAATGTATCTGAATATCCGCTTCCCAGGGCCTCGACACCCCCTCCTCCGGCAATAGACATGCCATTTAAAAATTTATAGTGATAGGATAAAAAGGCCCTGTTTGATCTCACCTTTGTATTGGAATTTACCGAACTATAACTGTTATTCTTTAATGAAAAATCAAGCTCCTGCCTGATATAGGGGGAAGACCAGAGGGACAGTTGCGTCCATTGTTGCTTTATTGATATATAATCATCATATCCTTCTTCTGAGCTGAAACCGAGATTCATTGCAGCCCTGGGACGGCGTTTAACCCTATTTCTAAGCATTGCTTCCTCCAGACCTGCGAAATGAGGATTAAAAACCATTATTTTCTCATAAATCGCCGCTTCATCGCCCAATCTGTCAAAATGGCTGTACAATCCCGCAAGGTCAAACATAAGCACATCTTCGTCGGGGTATTTGCTTACCAGGACTTCAAACTGTTTTACCGCCTGGATATATTCCCGCCGTTTCATGGAATTCCTTGCCGCCATTTCATCTGCAAATCTCTGCTGCCAGCGATAACGAGCAAATAGAGGGGCTGCTGCTCTATTAATGTTGTTTTTTTCCTCATTATCAAATTCAACGGCGTGTGAGGCCTGCAAATAACGCTCTGCAAGGCTTTGCTGTTTCAGGGGAGATATCTTCAACAACTCCAGTAATGCGTTGCGCTTGGGGCTTAAGGGCACAGTAATATCCGCAGCTTTGAATTTTTCCTCAAGCAACTGGTCCACGCCGGGTTCAAGATACTTCTGATATGTGGTAATCGATTTCTGCCATAGTTTCTGGGACCACAGGATGCGAGCCTTCAACAGGAGTATATCGGGTCGGGATGAAAAGCTTGCCAGCACATCTTCACATCGCTCCAGGGCTTCGTCAAATTCTCCATCTTTATAGAGCAGATGGGGCAGCCAACTCGACACCCTGGTATTGCGCGGATATTCTTGATGCAAGTGGAGAAGATCTTCTATGGCACCCTCAGTATCGTTTAGTTCTTCTTTTGCTATTACAATCAAAAAAACGGCCTTGATCGAATCCGGCGCTTTTTTATAGGCCTCCTGTGCTGTGGCGAGCATCTCATGGAACATCCCGTTTTCACCATACTTCTCAGCTAGCAGGAGCAACGTTCTCAGGTCACCATTGTTTTGATTAATTCTTTGGGAGACATTTTCATATTTCCCCATGTCGCCCATATCTTTATAAAGCTTCTGCAACAAAGCAAGAGCGGTTATACGATTTTGCAGGTCAAGATCATCACCAACGTGTACCAAGTGTTTTTCAGCCTGCTGTAATTCATCGGTTGCAATCATGAAACGTCCTAAATCCAAATGGACTTCTTGAATGCTGGCAGGTAAAACACCTCCGGATTGCGGGTCTGCACTCTCCTCGAGCATACCGGCAAGGACCTCGCGGTCAATATCAGCAGCAACCCAATGATTGCCTCTTTTGTCACTCATTCGGGCAAACAAGAGCCAGTATTCCCATTTGTCGCCTGTCAATAGCGAATACAATTTATTCAGCCAGACTTCCGCATTTTCGGAACGGCTCTCTTCCCGCACACCGTGCGCAAACAATCGTTTAAGAACGAGACGCTCCCTATGATTCAAGGCCAAGGCTGATCGTAATGCTTGTTCAACCTCATAGGGCATAAAGGCCGCCTCATAGAGATCAGCCATTGCCAATAAAACCTTGAGTTTTGTCTCCTTAGAACCATTAACTCCTGTATTTGT
This sequence comes from uncultured Desulfobulbaceae bacterium, assembly GCA_945787445.1. Lineage (GTDB taxonomy): Bacteria > Desulfobacterota > Desulfobulbia > Desulfobulbales > CALZHT01 > CALZHT01. Next base: position 26,254 of record CALZHT010000013.1, on the reverse strand, counting down.
AAGAATATGACGGTATTCCTGTTCTGCATCCTGAAAAGCACCACACTTAACAAATGCACGGCCTATAATGAAGTGCGTTTCAGTATCTACTTTTCCGCCACGTTCTTCTTTAAGTCTCGCCAGATGTTTTCTGACAACGGAAAGCTTCCCCAGTTCACCAGCCAACCGCAGACAACGGACCATTACCTGGCTCCGTGATTTTCCTAATTCTTCAATCTTCCAATCAGTAGAGCTTACGAGAAGCTCTTCAAAGTCTTTTAAGGCGCGCTCATATTTTCCCAATTCTTCCAGGATAATCCCTCTTTTCATCAGGAGAAGAGATGTCTTTTGGCCGGCCTCTTCAAGTTCTTTAAAATATTTCAAGCTGTTATTATATTCCTCCCTCTCGGAATACAAGAGGGCCAGCTTCATAGTTGTCCGTTCATCTGCCGGATCGAGTTCGTGAATAACTTCCAATACCTGTAACAGATCATTCTTCCTTCCCAGGCTCTCAAGGAGGGCTGCCATGGAGCGGTACACCTCTACTCCCTTGGCAATCAAACGGTCAGGTTGTTGCCAGATTGAGAGTGACCTTTCCTCGTCTTCGATTGCCATGATATCTGATGCCAGTGCAGCTATGATATCCGGATCATCCGGGGTTATGGTCAAAAGATGCCTGTAAAGGGGAAGGGCGTCACGGGATTTGCCTGTAGCATCGTATCTCCTGGCCGCCTTTTTCAAGTCTACCGGTTCTTCTTCGGGCGGCACGGCCAAATATTTTTCAATATAGGCAATGGTTTCGTCCTTGTTCCCCTGGGCGGCATGAATATGGACCATTGCTCGGAGGACTTCTCGATCAGAGGGCTCGATTGTCAAATATCTTTTAAAAAACAACATCGCCTGGGAAAAACGGCCTGTTTCTTGATAAATCCTGCCAATTTTTTTCAGCAACACAGTGTTTGCAGGTTCATAGCGCAACAATACTAGCATGTGAGGCAGTGCTTCATTCACCCTTGCTTCCTTTTCATAAAAGGAAGCAAGACGCAGGTGTGCCTCTTTATTTTCCGGTTCAATGGTTAACACCCTTTGCCAATACGGTACTGATAGGTTTTCAAGGCCAAGTTCGTCATGGGTTTGAGCCGCCTTGGAAATGATTCCCAGGTCAGCCTCTTCGGCTTCAACAAGTTCTGTAATATATCTTCTTGTTTTCTGAAAATGGCCCTGTTCAAAAGTAAGTTCAACCAAGGCCCGACGAATCCGAAAATCTGCCGGCCGCTGGTGATACATCTCTTCTAAACACATTAATGCCCCTTCTTTTTGACCAGTGTTACGATAAACAAAGAATAGGTCTGAGAGTGCAGCAACGTTTCCCGGTTCTTTAGTGAGTATTTTTTTATACAACTCCTCGGCCTTGCTGAAATTTCTCTTTTCGCGCATGATTTTGGCAAGGAGTTTTACATAATCAAGTCGCTCAGGATCATCCTCAATAAGCCCTTCGAGTAATGCTGCGGACTTGTCAAATTGCAGCATGGAAAACCATATTCTGGCAAGCTCCCACTGTGGTTCCTTGAGGAACATGTTGCCGGATATGAGTGTTTCATATTTAATCGAAGCTTCTTCATATTTCCCTTCCTTTGCCGACTTCCTCGCTTCATCCCACAGAATTTTCCATGAAGGTTGCCCGTGGAGCCCTTGTATGATCTGACGTTCCGGCACGAGTAAAGGCCATTTCTCAGTATAGGCGTTCTTCAGTGGCAGGTACACCTCTTCCCCGGCAGCAGCTGATACCTCAGTGCACATCGCCGCAAAAAAGGGCACCAGCGCTGCGCAGGCAATAAAAAAAACGGCCAACTTGACAAGTGGCCGAATATCTTTCCTGACCAGACATTTGCACGCTGAATCAGCTTGCAGCTTGGCCAAGTCTTTTCGGAGCAATCTAATAATCATCTCTATGTTATATACTACTGCCTTTCTCTATAAAAAATCATTGAGTATAAAACGCATGTATCTGCTCAACAACGAAGTGCAGCATTGTATCGGTCAACTCAGGGTAAATCGGTAAGGCCAAAGTTTCTTTTGCCGCTTTTTCAGCCTCAGGGAAAGAGAGTTCATTATAGCCCATTCCAGCAAGACATTTCTGCATATGCAAAGGGAGGGGGTAGTAAATTTCGGTGGCAACTCCCTTTTCATGGAGAAAAGCTTTCAATCCATCCCGGTCAGGGACGCGGATCACGTATTGGTTAAAAATATGAATATCATCTGAATCTTCATAATCCGGATAGGCAAACTTGTAAACCGCGGACGGAGTCTGAATCGTCCCTGAATCGGTCAGGCCGGAATCTTCAAATAGACGACTATAGAGAGATGCATTACGGCGGCGGGCCTTATGCCATTCCGGCAGATGGGGAAGTTTCACCTTGAGCACCGCGGCCTGCAGTGCGTCCAACCTGAAATTCCCGCCAATGAAAGCATGATGATACTTGGGTGAAGCACCATGATCCCTGAGGATCCTGATTTTTTCAGCCAATTTGTCATCGTTTACGACAATCATACCGCCGTCGCCAATGGCGCCAAGATTCTTGCTCGGGAAAAATGAAAAACATCCTGCATTTCCCATGGAGCCGGCGCGCCGCAGACAGAATCCTTCCTCTTCCTTCATCGGACATTCAGTGCCGATGGCCTGTGCCGCATCTTCAATGACCGGAAGATTGAAACGCTCGGCCAGGGCCAGAATTTTAGTCATATCAGCGCACTGGCCGTAAAGATGGACGGGCATGATCGCCTTTATCTCGCCTGTGGTCTGGGCATCCTTTGCAAGGGCTTCTTCCATGGGGCCAGGGTCAATATTATAGGTCACCGGGTCAATATCAACAAAAACCGGCTTGGCACCCAGTCGCAGGATGCTTCCCATGGTTGCAAAAAATGTGTAGGGAGTTGTCAATACCTTATCGCCAGGACCAATGCCCAAAGCCATGAGAGAGACAAGAAGAGCGTCTGTGCCGCTTGACACTCCAATACCGTGCCTGGTACCAGAGTATTGCGCTACATGACTTTCAATTTCCTCCACTTTCGGCCCCATGATGTAACGGCCGGAATCGACAACTTCAATTATTGCCTCTACTATTTCGTCACGGAGTGGTGCGAGTTGTGCTTTCAAATCAAGCAAAGGCACATTCATATATTCAAGTCCTTCATGTAAATTTTTACTGTACGTCCTATTTCGGATGAACGGTCGTTGATCGCGTTCATGGCCTGGGATTGTCGCGGTCATCAAGGAAATTCCTGATATCCGGCACCTCGTTTTCCAAATATTTTTTTATCTTTGCAATCAGGTTGACCTCAATTTGCCGCACTCTTTCCCGGGAAATACTAAATGTATCTGCAATATTCTGGAGGGTCAACGGCTCTTCGCTTAACAGCCTATCTTGCAGAATGGCTAGTTCTTTGGGATTCAAGGTCTTCTTAAAACCTTCGATCACAACGGCCATTGTTTCCTTAAATTCTTTCTCCGCTACGACTGATTCGACAGATGGCCCTTCATCCGGAAGAAAATTCTTCTGTTCATCGTCTGAATCCTCTTTAAGAGGACTTTCAAGCGAAACATCCCGGCTGTCCATACGCTGGCTCATTTCAATAACTTCACTTTCCTTGACATTCAAACGCTGGGCCAGCAGCTTGACTTCCGGTTTATAGCCTTGTGCCTCGAGGAGCTTCTTTTCTTTATTCAAGCTGAAAAACAGCTTCCTTTGCGCCTGGGTTGTGCCGATCTTGACCAGCCGCCAGTTATCCATGATAAATTTAAGAATATAGGCGCGAATCCAATAGGCAGCATAGTATGAGAATTTGACTCCGCGGTATGGATCAAATTTTTTCACTGCCTGTACCAGACCAATATTTCCTTCTTGAATGAGATCGAGAAAATTCTGCATCCAGTATTTCTGAAAATCCATCGCCACCTTGACAACCAGCCTTAGATTGGCGGTAACCAATTTATAGGCTGCCTCCTGATCACCCGTTTCAGTGAACCGTTTAGCCAATTCATCGCTTTCTTCTCGAGAGAGGAGTTCATACTGGCTGATTTCCTGCAGGTAGCGATGTAAGGCGGGATGACTGACTACCGGCAGGGTATTGTCATCGGGCAAGGTCACTAGAGGATGGATCTCTTGCTTTTCCGGATCGTCATGCTTTTTGGAAATTACTATGGTATCAGCGTCATTATTCATGTCAGACATTATGTATGGTACGGCGGGAAACGTCAATGCTTTTGGACAACAAACCACCTAGTCTTTAAAAGATATGTATTCCCGGTAAAAGTTCGTAGAATGTATGCGATTATTCCATGCTCCACCAAATTACAGTAAAAGAAATGTATTTGTTTCTTAACAAAGATATGGTAATTATTAGCGTTTTACATTTTTTGATGAAATCATAAAAATACGATTTGTCTGCTGCGCGGACGCGTTGGCCGTCTTGATCCCTTATTAGGAAAGGAGCAATAATTACAGCAGGTGCTTTATACCAAGCTATTACCGGTTCATCGATGTATTATCCCCCAAGAGGATTTCTTCGCTTGCGCTCAGGGCACATTGTAACTATTTGAAATTATATGGCACGTTAACCGTTTTCCCGACTTTTTGCGGGATTATCCTTTTTGAGCCTCCATAGCGCCGGAGCACATTTCTACTTTTTCCAGCAACCATACAATAACAGATGAAAAATATACGAAATTTTAGCATCATTGCCCATATTGACCATGGCAAATCCACCCTGGCGGACAGGTTTATCCAACATTGCGGCCTGGTAACCGATCGCGAATTCCATGACCAGCTGCTGGACAGTATGGACATTGAACGTGAAAGGGGCATTACTATTAAAAGCCAATCAATCTGCCTGCCATATAAGGCAAGGGACGGTAAGGAATACATTTTAAATCTCGTAGACACCCCGGGACATGTGGATTTCAGCTACGAGGTTTCCCGCGCCCTGGCCGCCTGCGAAGGGGCGCTCTTGCTGGTTGACGCATCCCAGGGCATTGAGGCGCAGACCTTGGCAAACCTCTATCTTGCCATGGAGAATGATCTCACCATTATTCCGGTAATCAACAAAATTGACCTCCCGGCCGCCGACCCGGACGGACTCGCCCTGCAGATCGATGAAGATCTGGGTTTGGATAGTGCTACCATCCACAAATGTTCCGCCAAGACCGGCCTGGGGATTGAAGATGTTCTGGAGGCGGTGGTGACCCAATTGCCGCCGCCGGAGGGAGACCCTGCTGGTCCCCTTGAAGCGCTCATTTTTGACGCAAACTACGACTCCTTCCGGGGCACCATCATATCGTGCCGCATCTTCCAGGGGCAAATACAATCCGGCGATATTATCAAGTTTCTATTTAATGACGCAACATACAAAGTTGAAGAAGTTGGTCTCTTCCGGTTAAAAAGGGAATCTCGGAAAATCCTTTCCGCCGGGGAGGTAGGGTACATCATCGCCGGGGTAAAAACGGTAAACGATACCAAAATCGGCGACACCATAACCCATAAGGCCAATCCCTGTCTCAAGCCGTTGCCCGGCTTCAAGGAAGTCCAACCCGTGGTGTTTTCTTCACTGTATCCCATTACTACCGATGATTATGAAGATCTTGCCGCCGCCATGGAAAAACTGAAACTCAATGATGCATCCCTTACCTTCCAGAAGGACTCCTCCACCGCCCTTGGTTTCGGTTTCCGCTGCGGCTTTCTTGGCCTGCTTCACCTCGAAGTTGTTCAGGAAAGGCTTGAACGGGAATACAACATACCCCTGATCCTCACGGTGCCCTCGGTTAAATACAATTTTTATTTCCAGGACGGCTCCATGCAAGAGGTCGACAACCCTGCATACTTTCCCGATCCTTCGAAAGTTACGCGGACCGAAGAGCCTTATATCAAGGCAACCATTCATATTCCAGAGAGATACATGGGACCACTGATGACCCTCTGCATGGAGCGGCGTGGCGAAAATACCCGGTACCACTATCCAATCCCGGGGCGTATTGAGTTCGTCTGTGAACTTCCTCTGGCTGAAGTCATTTATGACTTTTATGACAAGCTCAAGTCCATCACACAAGGATACGGATCTTTTGACTACGAACTCATAGACTACAGGGAAAGCGATCTCGCCAAACTGGATATCCTGGTGAACGGTGAAAGGGTGGATGCCCTTTCCCAGCTTGTCCATCAGTCAAAGGCAAGAGATCGCGGCCTCAATGCCTGTGAGAAACTCAAGGAGGAGATCCCGCGGCAGATGTTTAAGATTGCCATTCAGGCAGCCATCGGCTCCACCATAATCGCTCGCACCAATATTTCGGCCCTGCGCAAAGACGTGACCGCAAAATGCTATGGCGGCGATATCACCAGAAAGCGCAAACTCCTGGAAAAACAGAAAGCAGGCAAAAAACGGATGAAAACCGTAGGCAACGTGGAGATCCCCCAACGAGCGTTCCTGGCCGTCCTCAAATCCGATCAGACCTAGCCCCTTAGGGCGAAATCAACCAGGGGACGTTCTTGCTTTATTGCTTTAACGCCCTGTCCAGACCCTTTTTAACTACTGAGCTATCCTGTAAAATCAGTTCACCACGCCGAACGGCCCGACTTACTGAAGATGGCCCCATGGAAAGAAATTTTCCCACCTCGGTGGCCGACACACCAAGCATACGAGCGGCAACAAAACAGAACACCGCCCTTGCTTCGGAGGGAGAATTTTTTCTGGTCCGCCAAAGGATAGCCTTGGGATCTACTTTAAATAGACCACTAACGATTTTCTGTATTTCTGGTAAAGTGAATCTAGGTATAACAATTGACTGAAAACCCTCTTGCAGGCGAAGTTTATCAACGAACCTGCTGCTTCCTAATACACGATAATCATGACTCGCAATTTCCTCCTCTATGCCGGCAATCTTTTGACTCCTGCGCAGACCTCCGCCTACTAGTTCCGGGCGTCGGCCTTGGGAAACTCCTTCAGCAATAAATTGCCGATATTTCCAGCCGGCATCTGAAAGGTTATTCCCAAATTGGAGCAGCACTTCATCCACTGCCTGCCCAGAAAGCTTTTGCTTGCCCATTAAGCCCGCATGTCCACTCCATGGATAGCTATCGAGAACATCCAGTTCCAGAACCATACCAGCCCTTAAAGGATTAAGATGAATATACCGGACCAATTCCAGAAAATAGGTATCCTCTTCACAGATTATGGATTTGTATCTGTTTTGAAAAAGGTGCCCGGACCGGTCGTGCCGGTGATTAAATGTAACTGCATGACCGGTTAAAAGCCTTCGCATAAATCGGGAAAGTTCTATCTTATTGCATCGTAAAAGTAGATGGAAATGGTTGGGCATCAGAGACCAGGCAAAACACTCCGTGCCGGTCTCGACAAGCAGGGAAGAAAATCTATCGATAAACCTCCTGCGGTCGTAATCATCAAGGAAGATTTTGCACTTCTCAATCCCCCTTACAATAACATGCTGCAACAATCCCGGAATATCTAATCGAGGCTTTCTTGGCATGACAGAATATATCAGGCATCACTACTTAAGTCAATAAAGCAAGAACGTCCCTTTTTGCTTGAGAGAAATCGGTTGAACTGGAGATTATTTTCTGTTCTAGTGGGCGTTGCAGGTCATTTAATTAATAAGGTTAAAGGCAATGGAGTTATGGAGGACGGTGAAGTTCTCGCACATAGTTTACTAACCATGTTCTCAAATTAGAAGGAGGAAACAGAATGGTGCATAGGATTTTGTTATTTTTTACAATATTCTCGTTTGCCGCATCCCTATTGGGAGGCGGGGCCCAGGCTCGGGTCGAATGGGAAGTCCTGAAAACCATCAAGGCTGAAGGCGTGCCCATCGACACTGCGGTGTCGGCGGACGGGAGTTCCTTTTACATTCTGACCGATGACGGTAAAGTGCAGATTCTTTCTGTTCAGGGGGAGGTTAAAGGGACTGTTGATGTGGGAAAGGATGCAAAGTTTATCGAGGTCTCACCACAGGGCGACCTGTTGTTCGTTACCGACCAGACAAAAAAGAATGTCCAGCTCATCTCCCTGGATTTCGTGGTCCAACTCACTGTGGCTGGCTCACCGATCGAGGGGCCAAAAGATGCGTCGGTGAATATCACTGTTTTCAGCGATTTCCAATGACCTTACTGCGCAAGGGTTCTTCCCTTACTCAGGCAGGTGCTTGAGAAATATCCGCAAGACGTTAATCTAGTTTTTAAAAATTTCCCGCTCAGGAATCATAAATTTGCCCAGCCCGCTGCCATAGCAACACTGGCAGCTGATCGCCAGGGAAAATTCTGGGAGTTCCACGATAAGCTTTTTGAAAATTTCAACAAGCTAAATGATGCGAAGATAAAGGAACTGGCCGGTGAAGTAGGCCTGGATATGGTACGCTTTGAAAAGGACTTACAGGATGAAAAATTGCGACAGAAAATGATGCAGGATGTTCAGGAGGGCCAAAAGGCCGGAGTCAGAGGCACGCCCACCATCTTCGTCAATGGCCGCAAGCTGAAAAATAGAAGCGTTGCCGGTTTTTCAAAAATTATCGACTCTGAATTGAAGAAGCTGAAAAAATAAAAGTTGCGCCATTCCGAGATAGGCTACCAGCGCACATATCGCTAATAGAATCGGGCCTGTAGGTGTTCGGGGTTATTTATCAGCCCTGAATTTCCTGGAGGCCCCTTTTTTTTATCGGCAAAAAGGAACCTTCTTGCCGCGTTGCCAATTACTGTATAAAGAATATATAGCTGTTGCTTATCAATCCGTATCGCTTTATAAAAATCCAATCATCTCAATCGCTATCATCTTCGCTGTCACTTTCGCTATCATAGGCCCAATCGCTGTCATCTTGCCAATAGCCGCCTTCTAAAGTTACATGCTGCGAGCAAACAATATCCTGAATTGTGCCATTACCATCCTCTGACCAGACAGTTACTGTTGCTCCGTCTGCATAGGGCAGGCCTTCCGCTTCGAATTCCCAGCTTTTATCCTCATAGTCCCAGGACAAGGGATAGACTTCACTACCTGTCTCACTATACATGAAATAGAGCCTTGTGCCGTTGCTGTTGCCATTTATGTTATCAACCTCTATTTCCAGCTCGGCTTCACCATCATCGTAATCCCATTCAGCTTCATTGATCGGTAGGAAGATAGTATCATTGCCGTTGCCCTGACCACAGTAATTGTTATGCGGGACTGCAACATGGCATGCTATACAGTCTAAATTTCTCTGGGCAAGAGCATCTTGCACCTGAAGGATATTACTGTTGTGGCAGAGAACGCAGCGCTGGTCGCCTGTCGGCAGGGTATGCTCGTCAATAAGATTTTGCTGATGACATGCTATACAATCCGCTGAAGCCCCAACAGTATGTACATCATAATGATTCACTGCTTGTGCGGATACCTGGTCCCCCGTTTGTCCGGAATTCGGGTCGGTCGATTGTGCAGTTACTTGATCATCTGCCGGGACTGACACTTGGCAATTATTAGTAAATTGAATAAAATAGGACTGGGTGGCGTCGTCCCATACCAGGGCATGACAACTCATACATTCCGCATTGTTATTCTGAGCAGAAATATGGTGCCGGTCTGCCAATGATGCTACATGGCATAGGAGGCAGTCTCTGACCACTGTGGGCTCATACTGCTGCAACACTGCATTCCAGACCATCTCATGGCAGTCAGTGCATTGATAGTTTGCTCTTGGGACAAGAGCATGGTGCCGGTCCGGCACCCCTGTATCATGGCAACATCTGCAGTCGCCTTCCGTTAAATCAAGGGCAATGGCTGATCCAGGACTGAATCCAATGAAAGAATAAGGTAAAAAATCACCTAATGCCATTGCCGACACAATCAACAATAAAATTGCCGCCCAAAACAATTTTGCCCGTATCATCTCCCCTTCCCCTCTAATTTCAAGAGCCTGTTCGCAAAAACATCCTTTCCAAAAATTTTCGCTGCTATTTGGCCCACCAAAACGAACAGTCTTGGATTTCTTGCAATCAGACTAATTATCCAACTGACTAACCCATTTCACAATCCTATCTCTTCAGCAAACAAGGTTGACCTCCATTCTCTGCGTCGAAACCAAGGCTTAAAATGAAATACCCCGCGCTGCTTGTAAAACGTTGATCCGGTTTAATCATACAGGCCGCGGGGTATTTTGTCATACCTTCATTTAATTGAAGCTCCCCGCTTCTTGCCACGGGGAATCTCCGTACGTATGGTACTTTTTTACTATTTTACATGCGCTCGCTGTTCGTGTTCACTACATTATCGTTGGTATCCCTTTGGTGACCATGACCTACAGGCCACATTCACCAAAGCATCAACCATTAAGAGCGAATTTTCTAGATCTCCTTGCAGACACCTCTATATCTATACCAATAACATCCTTTGGTATTTCTGCAATCATCCTTGTCTAAGTCGGAGCATTCCTCATCATCATAGTCATGGTCGTCATCGTCGTGATCAGTGTCGTCGCTGTCGTCGCTGTCGTCACTGTCGTCACTGTCGTCACTGTCGTCGCTGTCGTCACTGTCGTCGCTGTCGTCTTTATCATCGATATCTACAGTACAAATTTTATTTTTCCAGTCCCATCTGCAAGTATCGCTCTTCTTGCAAGCCTCCCGGTTCAGGGAAGAGCATTCGTCGATCGTGCAAGCTTCATTAAAACTGCAATCAAAATCATTGCAATCGATCGTACCGTCGCAGTCGTTGTCTAAGGAGTCGCCACAAATCTCGGTGGATGATTGGGTATTCTGCACACAACCGCCCCAGAAGCCATCGGCGCCGCAGGTCTGAATACCCGCATCGCAGACACCCGCCTTACCAGTATCACATCCCTGGGTTGCACCTGGTTCGCACTCGACACACGTATCCAGGTTATCATCACAGAGACCGCCTGGGCATGGAGGTGTTCCGGCCTGGCAACCGTCTGTCGCGTCACAGGTCTCTACTCCATTACAGAACTGACCATCATCACAGACTAGCGCTGTGCCGTCCACACAGCCAATCGCATCATCACAGGTCTCAACACCATTACAGGCATTGCCGTCATCACAGACTAACTCCGTGCCGGCCTGGCAATTACCGCTGGTATCACAGGTTTCCGTGCCGTTACAGGCAAGATTGTCATCGCAGTCGGCATCGGCTCTACAATCAACACACGCATCCAGATTCTCGTCACACTTGCCATCGGGACATGGCGGTCACACTTGCCATCGGGACATGGCGATGTGCCGGGCTGGCAACCGGCTGCAGCGTCACAGGTCTCTACCCCGTTACAGAACAGACCGTCATCACAGACTGGTGCTGTGCCGTCTACACAGCCTACCGCATCATCACAGGTCTCCATTCCATTACAGGCATTGCCATCATCGCAGACCAGCGGTGTACCGGCCTGGCAATTACCGCTGGTATCACAGGTTTCCGTGCCGTTACAGGCAAGATTGTCATCGCAGTCGGCATCTGTATCACACTGGACACAGGCATCCAAATTATCGTTGCACTTGCCATCGGGACATGGCGATGTGCCGGGCTGGCAACCGGCTGCAGCGTCACAGGTTTCTACCCCGTTACAGAACAGACCGTCATCACAGACCGGCGCTGTGCCGTCTACACAGCCTACCGCATCATCACAGGTCTCCATTCCATTACAGGCATTGCCGTCATCACAGACTGGTGATGTGCCTTCCACACAGCCTACCGCATCATCACAGGTCTCAACGCCATTACAGGCATTGCCATCATCACAAACCAGTGCTGGGCCGTCTACACACCCAACTGCATCATCACAGGTCTCAATACCGTTACAGGCATTGCCGTCATCGCAGACTAACGCTGTGCCGGCCTGGCAACTGCCGCTGGCATCACAGGTTTCCGTGCCATTACAGGCAAGACCGTCATTACAGTCTGCATCGGTTCTACATTCGACACAGGCATCCAAACTGTCGTTGCACTGACCCTCGGGGCATGGAGGTGTTCCGGCCTGGCAACCGCCTGTCGCGTCACAGGTCTCTACTCCATTACAGAACTGACCATCATCACAAACCAGTGCTGTGCCGTCTACACACCCAACCGCATCATCACAGGTCTCGATACCATTACAGGCATTGCCGTCATCACAGACTGGTGCTGTGCCTTCCACACAGCCGACCGCATCATCACAGGTCTCAATACCGTTACAGGCATTGCCATCATCACAGACTAATGCTGTACCGGCCTGGCAACTGCCGTTGGCATCGCAGGTTTCCGGGCCATTACAGGCAAGACCGTCATTGCAGTCTGCATCGACTAGACATTCGACACAGTTCGGATCTGTATTACAATCAGAATCCGCACAGTCAGTCTGGCCATCACCGTCGTTATCTATCCCGTCTAAGCAGTCAACCTCGCTTTGTGGTTGTCCACCGATAAATTCGATAGAACTTGAAAGATAGATATTAGTGTCGTCATACATATCAGTTTGAGTCAGATAAGGTGGAGTAGGTGGTGCAGCCAGATCCGCAACCACTGTGATGACAGCTTGTTCACCGGCGGCAAGAGAAAAATCCCAGCTCATTGCCATTGAGACATCGCTCTCCGTATCCGTAAACCCATCAAAAACATCATTGTCAAGCTGAGAACCTGCTATAGTTTGATCACTTCTTTCCGTGATAAAAAAGTGATTAATAATATTGCCAAAATCAGGATCATCTATCTCCCATTTCTGTCCCAGCTCAGGGGTGCCAAAGATGGCTCCGGTTTCATTCACAAAATATACATGATCAGGAGTAGGATCGAGGTCAAAGATATCATGGTTGAGAAATACCACCACAGTATGCTCCCCAGGAGTTACAGGCTCTAAACACAATGGGTCCAAGGTATCAGTGCAAAGAGTTATCGTGATTGTTCCAATGCCAGTGCCAACAGAGGCACCAAAATCCATTGCAAGGTCAAATTCTGAAATATCGATAAAGGAGGGTAGAAGGCTAAGTGGATCGCTATTATCAGCCGAATCAAAATCACAGGCATCAATACAATAGGAAGTGCCATCGATATTAAATCCCCAGTCATAAATTTCCGGCTCGCCTGCCTGGCTTGCACTTACGCTGCAGATCATTAGCCATACCATAATAGTGATTGCTAATAGTTTCTTCATTTTCCTCCCCCCTGACGAAAAAGTTTATCGGAAAGCGTATCTTATTCAGTTCTTCAGTCTTGACAGACTTGCAAAAAATATAATTGAAACTCCTTGCGGCCACATTTGAGCTAGAAATTTCTGTTTCGTCACAACAAGCCAATGAAAATCTTCCGTACAAAAGGAATTTTTTTTCTTTTACATGCGCTTGTCTCACCCTCCAGGGTATATAGAAGCGCCAATCATGTTCATAACAATGAACATGAAAGTCCCATAGTAATTATTTGAAAAGAATTTTGAACTGAATGTAGTAATTACCATTACTTTGCAATTATGACAAGCAGATTAAATCCTTATTATTGAGTGCAAAATGCACGCCACATCAAAATTATTTTCAATTATCTTATATATTCAAGTTGTTATGTTTTCTTTACATTAATAAAGAAAAACTGCAAAACCAAAAAAAATTTCAAAAACCAGCAATATCTTCTTCAGAATAACGGAAATTTTGGTGAATTTCTTGTCAGGTTTTTCCCTGATCACAACGCGACAGACTCACTTTCGCGGTTTACTCATGCGGACTCTTATCTCCAAACACTACAGGCTATGTTTTCTAATTACACTGCAAGAAATAAATTTATAGATATGAGGACAGGAAGAAGACTTACTCCTCCCTGTCCTGTTTCAGCGAATTTGAGTTGATGCCACGGCCCTAGCGTGGGCGAGTAATTATACGGGTCCGTTTAACGGTGGCACCCCAGATTGAATCGACAGTCACTGTGGAGGGACAGGCACTGCATGTAGAAAGGATGATATTATCAGTCCAGGACTCAACCTGGCAGTCCACCGGGGTGCCGGCACGGTCAACAGCGGTTATGCCGGTGCCTGAATTCACTACGTCGACATACATGGAGAAGCCCTCGCCCTTCACTGTAACAGCAGTTCCTCTGCAGATCGCGTACAGGGATGAAACTGCATCGGCAACGGTAATGACCATGGTATTACTTCTATGCCGGCCTTTAACCGCGGCAATCCTGTAGTTGCCTGCCCCCAAGGTGACATCAACCTCCATGGTGCTTTCAGTTAGGCTGTTGGGCTCAAGCACAGTGGTATTGCCGCTGTCATCGGTGATTGCCAGGTCGCTGGTAAAGGTGATGTCGTAGGCGCCGGTTGCAGGATTGAGAATATTATTGGTTAAACTTGCGCCACTGATTATGAGGGTTACGGTCTGGCCTTCAATCAGACTGGCGGTTGCATTAATACTATGAATAGTCGGAATGGTGGGGCCGCTTTCCGGGGCAGCCATCGGGCTTACACCGGCATGACACCCCCAGCAATCATTTTGGTCGCCGATATGACCGTAGTAGGCGGTTTCCGTGCCGGGATTAACCTCGCCGTCACCGTCTGAATCAACCTGAATATTATGAAGCGTACTGACATCATGGCATGTCTGACAGGGCCTGATGAGCGGCTGCAATCTTGTATCTGTCGGTGGTGTTGCATAATGGCACCAGGTGCATTTGGTAGGATCATCGCCAAAGCCGGTGGAGTGGTGGGTATCTTCATTTCTGTATATATTGATGCCGCTCACCGGATCGAGAATACCGCCGATAAAGTCAGGGAGAGTATTTTCCTGGTTGTTATGGCAATAATCGCAGTTGCCGGCCATGCCCTGCACTAAAGTGGGATCAGCGGGATCAGCGAGGGCGCCGTCCGGTTTGTCACTCGGCCATGGAGTAACGGAACTACCCGGGTAAGTGCGAATTTCCGACCGTTGGTCAGGCGGGGTGGTTGGATCGACAATATAGCCATGGCATGCGGCACATGCTCCACCTTGCGCCAGGTCAGTGGCGTGATGGACCGTAAGACTGCCGGTTTGCACATGGCACTGGGTACAATCATTAAACGGCTCGAATTGTATGGCCCCGAGGACATCATTCCACACCGCAGTATGGCAGGTGAAACATTCATAGTTACCTTCTGGGTCTGCCGGATTCGGTGCTATCGTATCCGGGGGAACCACAGTTCCGATCAGGTTGTGATGCCGGTGATTAAGCTGGGTGATATTTACCGGCACCCCGTCCGGGGCAGTCCCGTCATTTCTATGACAGAACCGGCAATCCGCCTCAGCCATTTGATCGAAAACCGTATCAGGCATGCCGATGTTCTGACGCGCCGGCGGCATAGAAGTCTGTAAGGCCAGCGCTTCGAGGATTGCCGCTTCCGCATCAACAAGACCGAAACCGAAAACGTCGTCTCTGCCGGCATCTCCCAAATCCTCCGCCGTATTCTGTAAAATCGTGCGCACCTCATCATTTACCCTCCCGTTGCCGTTGCTGTCGGCAATTCCGGCGGAGAGCAATAAGGCGGCGGTGCCGGCAGCGTGGGGAGCAGCCTGGGAAGTGCCGGACAAAAAGCCGTAGTTATCCGTGGTGGTGGTGGATGTGGTGGAATATATCGCGGTGCCCGGCGCAGAAAGTTCCACTTCCGGACCGCGCGGCGACATTCCCGCTATAACATCAATCGAGGTTGTAGCGGTCACGGCCATAACAGAGGGAAAGAGCGCCGGATAAAACAGCGCCTGGCCAAAGCTGTTACCAGCTGCCGCAACCAGGAGCAGTCCCGCATTGTCGGCCGCATCGCAGACATCCTGTAAGGCCTGGTTGAACACACCCAGGCCGACGCTCATATTGACGATATCCATGCCGTTGTCCACCGCCCATTGTACACCATCGATAATATTACCAACCGTGCCGAAACCTGCCCCATCCAAACTCTTCACCGCATAGAGCATGGCTTCCGGCGCCACGCCGACCACACCGGTGCCGTTATCAATACCGGCGATAATGCCGGAAACATGGCTGCCATGCTTATTGGTGGTGTCGTCAAAAGGATCCGTCGTATTATAGATGATATTGGTGCCGCCAAAATAGTTTGCCGCCAGGTCAATGTGGTTATAATTAATACCTGAATCAATCACACCAATCCTGACGCCGCTTCCGGTAAAATTAAGGCTGTGGGGGATCTCGCTGCCTATACGCTGTACGCCCCAGGAGTTGGCATATTCTTCCGGAGTGGCCTGTGCTGATACGACCTCCGGTTCAATTGCCATGACCTGAGCATCGTCTGCTATATAGGCGATGCGCGGATTGTTCCGTAAACGGTTGATCGCCCGCTCGGGAATTTTTACTTTCATGGCGGGAATGATATGAAAGGTGCGGTCTACAGCGCCGCCCGCCCCCTGAACTATGGCCCGTTCAGAAAGCCCCAGTCTATGGCGCAGTACCCGGCGAGCCACCCCTTTTGCCCGGCGGATAAAGACATGTTCGGTTAATTGCGATTGCGGCTTGAACACCACAATCACTGACCGCTCCCGGGCCTGGGCCTGCAAGTCCATGGGCAGGCAGAATAGTGAAAGAGTTGTAAAAACGGCCGTTACGATAGCTGGAAATCTTAAGAACATAATTTCACCTTTACGCTCGAAAAGGATTTCATGCCAAGTCGCATTCAAATTCTAACTTTGTTGGCTGCGTCGTCGGCTTCCTCGACGTATTTCATATACGCCTCCGGAGCCTTCTCCTTGCCGCCTTGTTACCTCTTTGCATGCAACGTGGCATCAGTTCATTGGACGAAAAAATTTCTATTTACAATCCTCACCACAAAAAATGAGGAAATGGCTCACGCTATAGACTATCAGCGATCGTTTCTACTTTTATATAAAGTGTATTTCCCGCTGTTTATGTTCTTTACCTGTGCTTGTCTAAGTTATGTGAACCCCCTTGCGGGCGAGACCGCGGGGAGTAACATGCCCATAAATGATGATTAACGGACGAAAATGAAAGGCAGCCTCTATGAAAAGGCAACCTTTCATTTTCGCATAGTTTTTGCTCTGAGTTACAATTTCTTACGAACTATCAGGTCTTGTCTTCTACCGGTTCATCGCAGGCAACATCTTGGATATTGCCGCTACCATCCTCTGACCAGACCGTCACTGTTGCGCCGTTTGAATATGGAAAGCCGGTTTGTCTGAATCTAAATTCGTTACTCCCATCATACGGCATGGGATACACAGTACTGCCGGTTTCACTATATGTGAAAAAGAATTGCGTACCGTTACTTGTGCCGATGTTATTGATGGCCCGGATTTCCAACTCGCCATCATTACCCCCGTCATCCCACTCAGCCCTATCCAGCGGTGTTTCAATGGTATCATTGCCATTGCCGGCATCGCAGGCAGGTGGATAACTACTACCCTGACAATCACTGTCACCTGCATCGGTCAGTCCGTCGCAGTCATTGTCAAGGGAATCGGTACAGGTCTGGTCACCGGAAGGTCCTTCAGTAACAGCTCCTGCAAGCGGGTCACAAGTATCGTTACCCCAGGCACCTGCTGTACAGATCTCGGTTCCGGTATTAGCGGCACATGCACCAACACCGCAGGTGGTTCCTCTGATCATCCCATCTATAGTGCCGTCACAGTCGTTGTCCAGATTATCGCAGATTTCCGTCGACGGGGCGCCGGGTGAACAAGTATCGCCATCCCATACACCGGCTGTGCAGGTCTCGATTCCTGTGGATCCGCATTCGCCAACACCACAAGTGGTTGGGCGTGTTTGCCCATCAGTGCAGGGGCCAACTGTCCCTGTGATATGGAGGTTATCAACCGCAACATCGTTGCGATAGATGGTGCCGCTGCCGACAACGTATCTGATTCTAACCTGGAAATCGGTGTTGTTGTATCCGGACAGATCAATTGCCGCTTCGTTTACCCAGACATCAGCATTATTGCCAGTGTTGATTGCACCGCCGCTGACATCTAGATCCCAACCACTGCCGTTCCAGACATCGACATGTAATGACGCATCGGCATTGTTGTCGACATTCATGTTCCAATCAAAGGTAAAAGACAATGAACTGTATTGCGATGCATCAATAACATTGCTGACAATGTACTGGGAACTTCCGGCTGTTACTCCGACACCATATGTCTGGCTGGAAGCTGAACTTTCCAGGTAGACATAGGGACCAGGATTGCCGGCCGTCGGCCCGGTACTGCTGGAGCCGGTTGATCCGGAAAGGACAACCCATCCCATGGTGCCGTCGGAGCCGTTGACACCGGTCCAGTTACCGAAGTTCGGTCGGGTGCCGTTGGCCAGCCCGGCAAAGTCATCAAGCTGATCAAATGGCGTGCTACCTTGACAATCACTGTCACCTGCATCTGTCATACCGTCGCAGTCATTATCCAGGGTATCACTGCAGGTCGGATCTCCTGAGGGACCTTCTGTTGACGGCGCACCCGGCATACAGGTATCACTACCCCAGATGCCGGAAATACAGGTCTCAATTCCGGTGGAACCGCATTCACCCACACCGCAGTTGGTTGCCCTGGTCAGGTTCTCATCGATAGTGCCGTCGCAGTTGTTGTCCAAGTTGTCACAGACCTCAGCGGAAGGTGCACCCGGTATACAGGTATCGCTGCCCCAGATGCCGGCGGCACAGGTCTCAATACCTGTGGAGCTGCACTCGCCGACACCACAGATGCTTGACCTGGTCAGATTCTCATCGATAGTGCCGTCGCAGTTGTTATCAAGATTATCGCAGACTTCTGCTGACGGAGCGCCCGGTATACAGGTGTCAGCGCCCCAGACGCCGCCGGAACAGGTCTCTATTCCTGTGGAAGCACACTCACCGGTGCCGCAGGTCGTCGGCCGGGTCTGGCCGTCGGTGCAGCCGCAGCCTTCATCCACCGTACCGTCGCAGTTCTCATCAATGCTGCCGTCACAGACTTCCGCGGTGGCGCCGGCAAACGGATCACAGGTGTCACTACCCCATGTTCCGGCTGTACAGGTCTCCATACCGGTATTACCGGCACAGGCGCCAACACCGCAGGTGGTGCCTCTGGTCAGGCCTTCATCCACGGAACCGTCACAGTTGTTGTCAAGGTTATCGCAGACTTCGGCGGTTGCTCCGGCCAGAGGATCGCAGGTGTCACTACCCCATGTTCCTGCCGTACAGGTTTCCATGCCGGTATTGCCGGCACACTCACCAACACCGCAGGTGGTGGCCCTGGTCAGATTCTCGTCAACAGTGCCGTCACAGTTGTTGTCCAGACCATCGCAGGTTTCCGTGGCCGGCTCGATATTGCCGATACAAGCTCCCCAGGTTCCGCCGGAACACGTCTGGGTACCGAGTTGGCATTCGCCGACATCAGAAGTACCGCAGGGCTGGGTTTGGCCGTCGGTGCAGCCGCAGCCTTCATCCACCGTACCGTCGCAGTTTTCATCAACAATGCCGTCGCAAACTTCCGCGGTGGCGCCGGCGAACGGATCACAGGTATCACCACCCCAGGTACCGGCCGTACAGGTCTCAAGGCCGGTATTGCCGGCACAGGCGCCGACACCGCAGGAGGTCCCCCTGGTCAGGCCTTCATCTGTAGAACCGTCGCAGTTGTTATCCAGGTTATCGCAGACTTCAGCGGACGGAGTGCCGGGTGTACAGGTATCACCGCCCCAGACGCCGCCGGAACAGGTCTCGATTCCTGTGGAAGCGCACTCACCGGTGCCGCAGGTGGTGGCACGGGTCTGACCGTCTGTGCAGCCGCAGCCCTCATCCACCGTACCGTCACAGTTCTCATCAACACTGCCGTCACAGACTTCAGCGGTGGCGCCGGCAAACGGATCACAGGTATTACCACCCCAGGTTCCGGCCGTACAGGTCTCAATACCGGTATTGCCGGCACAGGCGCCGACACCGCAAGTGGTGCCTCTGGTCAGACTTTCATCCACGGAACCATCGCAGTTATTGTCCAGGTTGTCGCAGATTTCTGCAGAAGGGGCTCCAGGTGTGCACGTATCACCGCCCCAGACACCTCCGGAACATGTCTCTATTCCTGTAGAAGCGCACTCACCGGTACCGCAGTTTGTCGGTCTGGTTTGGCCGTCGGTGCAACCGCAGCCCTCATCCACCGTACCGTCGCAATTCTCATCAACACTGCCTTCGCACACTTCAGTAGTGGCGCCGGCAAACGGATCACAGGTATCACCAACCCAGGTACCGGCTGTACAGGTCTCAATGCCGGTATTGCCGGTACAGGCGCCGACACCACAAGAAGTACCTCTGGTCAGACCTTCATCAACACTGCCGTTGCAGTTGTTATCCAGGTTGTCGCAAACCTCGGCGGTTGCACCTGCAAAAGGATCACAGGTATCACCAACCCAAGCACCGGCCGCACAGGTTTCCATGCCGGTATTGCCGGCACACTCACCGACTCCGCAGGTGGTTCCTCTGGTCAGACCTTCATCAACAGAACCGTCACAGTTGTTATCCAGACCATCGCAGATCTCGGCAGATGGAGTGCCGGGAGTACAGGTATCACCAGTCCAAATGCCGCTGGAACAGGTCTCAATTCCTGTGGAAGCGCACTCCCCGGTGCCGCAGGTTGTGGGACGGGTCTGACCATCGATGCAGGGTCCGCCGCTTGAATTCTCACCGGTAAGCTGGATATCATCAAAGGCAAAGCCATCTCCTGCTGTGATCGGGTAATTATCAAACTGCTGGAACTTGATCATGAAGGTGTCGCTATAGCTGATGCCGGCCGCAACAATCGCAGCGTCCAGATCCACGACAAACTGCTGGCAGGAAGGACTGATGCCGTCAGCACCAACAAGACCCTGCACCTTATACCATATCACGCCGTCGGCACTTACGGCCACACCGTCACCATTGGCGGAACCTGTAAAGGTAGCTGGCATGACATGGTCTTCATCACTGTATTCCTTGTGAGAGAAGCTCAAGGTCACCCCGCTCGCTCCGGCCAGATCATAGGTCAGCACCAGTTCGTTCAGAGAAAGCAAGCCGCCTGATGCATAGTCATCCATGGTGACATGATAGCTGCCATTACAAGGTGTGCTTGTTGTAGTCACCTCAATGCGGCCCTGGGCCGTGCTGTTGGTGGTCCATTCCGCTCCCAGCACACCGGACTCGAAATCTTCCAGATAGGTGAAGGGAACCGGGGCCGAACAACTGGGATCGGTCATATCGGTGTTGCCGTCACAGTCGTTGTCCAGACCGTCGCCACAGGTTGCATCGCCTTGCGGACCTTCAGCCGATGAGCCGGCCAGCGGATCGCAGGTATCGTTGCCCCAGGCACCGGCGCTGCAGGTCTCCACACCGGTATTGCCGGCACATTCGCCGACACCGCAGGTAGAAGCACGGGTCATGCCGTCAATACTACCGTCACAGTCATTGTCCAGACCGTCGCACACTTCAGCGGACGGGCTGCCGGGTATACAGGTATCATTACCCCAAATCCCGGCTGTACAGGTCTCAACTCCGGTGGAACCGCACTCGCCGACCCCGCAGCTGCTTGACCTGGTCAGGTTCTCATCCACTGAACCATCGCAGTTGTTATCCAGGTTATCGCACACTTCGGCGGACGGGATGCCAGGTGTACAGGTATCACCGCCCCAAACGCCGCTAGAACAGGTCTCAACTCCGGTGGAACCGCACTCGCCAACCCCGCAGGTGGTGGCCCGGGTCAGGCCGTTATCCACGGTGCCGTTACAGTCATTATCAAGACCGTCGCACACTTCGGCGGATGGAGTGCCGGGTGTACAGGTGTCACCAACCCACATACCGCCGGAACAGGTCTCGATACCGGTGGAAGAGCACTCACCGGTGCCGCAGATGGTCGGCCGGGTCTGGCCCTCGGTGCAACCGCAGCCCTCATCCACCGTACCGTCACAGTTATTGTCCAATCCATCACAGGTTTCTACGGTGGCGCCGGCAAAGGGATCACAGGTGTCACCACCCCAGGCACCGGCTGCGCAGGTCTCCACACCGGTATTACCGGCACATTCGCCTACACCGCAGGTGGTGCCTCTGGTCAGACCTTCGTCAATGGCACCGTCGCAGTTGTTATCCAGGTTATCGCACACTTCGGAAGACGGGGTACCGGGTGTACAGGTATCACCGCCCCAGACGCCGCCGGAACAGGTCTCCATGCCGGCTGAAGCGCACTCGCCGGTGCCGCATGTTGTCGGCCGGGTCTGCCCGTCGGTGCAGGGCCCGCCGCCGCCGGAGGAGAGGCCGTTGATCTCTATATCATCAAAGGCCATGCCGTCTCCGGCTGTAATCGGGTAATTATCAAACTGCTGGAACTTGATCATGAAGGTGTCGGTATAGCTGATGCCGGCCGTGGCAATTGCCGCATCCAGATCCACGACAAACTGCCGGCAGGAAGGACTGATGCCGTCAGCACCGACAAGACCCTGCACCTTGTACCAGGTTACGCCGTCGGCACTTACGGAAACACCGTCGCCATTGGCGGAGCCGGTAAAGGTAGCAGGCAGGACATGGTCTTCATCACCGTATTCCTTATGATAGAAGCTCAAGGTCACGCCGCTCGCCCCGGCCAGATCATAGGCCAGCACCAGCTCGTTCAGAGAAATCAAGCCGCCTGATCTGGAGTCATCCATGGTGACATGATAGCTGCCGTTACAGGGTGCACTTGTTGTAGTCACCTCAATGCGGCCCTGGGCCGTGCTGTTGGTGGTCCATTCCGCTCCCAGCACCCCGGATTCGAAATCTTCCAGATAGGTGAAGGGAACCGGGGCCGAACAGCTGGGATCAGCCATATCGGTGCTGCCGTCGCAGTCGTTGTCCAGACCGTCGCCACAGGTTGCATGGCCTTGCGGACCTTCAGCCGATGAACCGGCCAGCGGATCGCAGGTGTCGTTGCCCCAGGCACCGGCGCTGCAGGTCTCCATACCGGTGTTGCCTGCACATTCACCGATCCCGCAGGTGGTTGCCTGGGTCATGCCGTCAACCGTGCCGTCGCAGTCATTGTCAAGACCGTCGCATACTTCAGAAGACGGGGTACCGGGTACACAGGTATCATTGCCCCAAACCCCGGCTGTACAGGTCTCAATTCCGGTGGAACCGCACTCGCCGACACCGCAACTGCTTGATCTGGTCAGGTTCTCGTCAACGGAGCCGTCACAGTTATTGTCCAGGTTATCGCAAACTTCGGCGGACGGAGTGCCGGGTGTGCAGGTATCTCCACCCCAGGCGCCGCCGGTGCAGGTCTCAATTCCGGTGGAACCGCACTCGCCAACCCCGCATGTGGTTGCCCGGGTCAGGCCGTCATCCACTGTACCGTTACAGTCATTATCAAGACCGTCGCATATTTCAGCGGACGGCGTGCCCGGTGTACAGGTATCACCGACCCACATACCGCCGGAACAGGTCTCGATACCGGTGGAAGCGCACTCACCGTAACCGCACACCGTGGGCCGGGTTGCACCCTCAGTACAACCGCAGCCTTCATCCACCGTACCGTCGCAGTTGTTGTCCAGACCGTCGCAGGTTTCTGCTGTAGCCCCGGCAAACGGATCACAGGTGTCACCACCCCAGGCGCCGGCCGAGCAGGTTTCGATGCCGGTATTGCCGGCACACTCGCCCACCCCGCAAGTGGTAGGCTGGGTCAGGTTTTCATCAATGGCACCGTCACAGTTGTTGTCCAGGTTATCGCAGACCTCGGTAGACGGGGTACCAGGCGTACAGGTATCACCACCCCAAACGCCGCCGGTGCAGGTCTCCATGCCGATGGCAGCACACTCACCGGTGCCGCAGGTGGTGGCCCGGGTCTGACCGTCGGTGCAGGACCCGCCGCCGGTGGAGGCGCCGCTGATTTCTATATCATCAAAGGCCATGCCGTCGCCACCGGTGATCGGATAGTTATCAAACTGCTGGAACTTGATCATGAAGGTGTCGTTATAGTTGATACCGGCCGCAGTAATTGCCGCATCCAGATCCACGACAAACTGCCGGCAGGAAGGGCTGATACCGTCGGCAGTGACAAGGCCCTGCACCTTGTACCAGGTTACGCCGTCGGCACTTACGGAAACACCGTCGCCGTTGGCGGAACCGGTAAAGGTATCAGGAAGCACATGGTCTTCATCACCTAAATCCTTGTGAGAGAAGCTCAAGGTTACACCGCTCGCCCCGGCCAAATCATAGGTCAGCACCAGTTCGTTCAGAGAAAGCATGCCGCCTGATGCGTAGTCATCCATGGTGACATGATAGCCGCCGTTACAGGGAGAATTGGCGGTGGTCACCTCGATGCGGCCCTGGGCCGTGCTGTTGGTGGTCCATTCCGGTCCCAGCACACCGGCTTCGAAATCCTCGGTATAGGTGAAGGGAACCGGGGCTGAACAGCTGGGATCAGCCATATCGGTTATGCCGTCGCAGTCGTTGTCCAGACCGTCGCCGCAGGTCGGACTACCCATCGGACCTTCAGGAATAGAGCCGGCCAGCGGATCGCACGTGTCGTTGCCCCAGATCCCGTCCGCACAGGTCTCCGTACCGCTGTTACCGGTACATTCGCCGACCCCGCAGGTTGACGGGCGGATTATGCCGTCAACTGCGCCGTCGCAGTCATTGTCCAGACCGTCGCACACTTCAGCAGAAGGAGAACCCGGTGTACAGGTATCATCACCCCAGACGCCGCTTGTACAGGTCTCGATTCCGGTGGCACCGCACTCACCGATCCCGCAAGTGCTTGTTCTGGTCAGGTTCTCATCCACTGCACCGTCGCAGTTGTTGTCCAGATTGTCGCAGACCTCAAAAGAGGGGGCGCCGGGTGTGCAGGTATTGCCGCCCCAGGTGCCGCCGGTGCAGGTCTCCATACCGGTGGAACCGCACTCGCCAACTCCGCAGGTGGTGGCCCGGGTAATGCCATCAATCGTGCCGTCACAGTCATTGTCAAGACCGTCGCAGACTTCAGCGGACGGGCTGCCCGGCGTGCAGGTATCGGTCCAGTTGCCGGCGGAACAGGTTCTGCTTCCGGTTGCCGAACACGCACCAACACCGCAGGTGGTGGGTTCTGTCAACCCTTCATCTATGGAACCGTCACAGTTGTTGTCGATATTGTCACAGGTTTCTGCAGTTGCGCCGGCTAAAGGATCACAGGTGGAATTCCCCCAGGTTCCGGCGGTACAGGTCTCAGTGCCGCTATTGCCTGCACAGGCGCCGACTCCGCAGAAGACTGTCCGGGATGTGCCGTCTATGGTGCCGTCACAGTCATTATCCAGGCCGTCACACAATTCTGCCTGGGGCTGGTTGTCTGCCACACAGACCTCGCCCCCCCCCTGACAGGTAATCGTTCCTGCGGCACAGATTCCCAGTTGGCCGGTGCTGCAGGAAGTGCTCGTCCTACCGTAGCAATTTATATCTTCACAATCGGTAAGACCGTTGCCATCATTGTCGATACCGTCAAAACAGTCGTTTTCAACATTATCCTGACAATTGGTATCGCTCATATCCGTCAAACCGTCGCAGTCATTATCCAGGGTATCGCTGCAGGTCGGATCTTGAGAGCCTGGACCTTCAATACCCGCTCCGGCAAAAGGATCACAGCTGTCGGTACCCCAGACCCCATACATACAGGCCTGGGACCCTGTATTACCGGCGCACTCACCAACACCGCAGGTGGTTGTCCGGAAAAAGCTGTCTATAACACCATCACAGTCATTATCAAGATCGTCGCAGACCTCGGCGGTCGGGGTGCCGGGTGTACAGGTATCGCCGCCCCAAGTTCCGGCGCTGCAGGTCTCGATTCCGGTGGAACCACACTCACCAACACCGCAGGTCGTCGCCCGGGTAAGATTCTCGTCAACTGTACCGTTGCAGTTATTGTCCAAGTTGTCGCAGATCTCAGTGGATGGTGTACCCGCAGTGCAGCTGTCCTGCTCTGCACCGTTCACACAGGAGGTGGAACCGGTCGAGGCGCAGACACCAATACCACAGCTTGTTGACTGGGAAACATAGGCATCATCGGCTACGCCGTTGCAGTTCTCATCGAGACCATTACAGTCGTTATCAGCACCGGTCGGTGAACCGGCGGTGCAGCTGTCCTGCTCTGTGCCGTTCACACAGGAGGTGGAACCGGTCGAGGCGCAGACACCAATACCGCAGCTCGTTGCCTGTGAAACATAGGCGTCATCGGCGGGGCCGTTACAATCATCGTCGACACCGTCGCAATTGTCGTCCGCCAAACCGGTCGGGACACAGGAGCAAACCGGGTTGTCCTCATCCGTACTTCCGTCACAATCGTCATCAATGCCATCG